>CAZTIB010000079.1:0-66044 GCA_964613615.1 uncultured Chromatiaceae bacterium | reverse complement strand
CCAGGCCTGCGGTGTCATGGTCCTGAAGGCAGGTCTCGACCTTCGCGATCAGGTTTCTGTCGTGGGCGCGCGCCTTATCCAGCCAGAAGATGGCCTGGGCGCCCGTTGCCCGGGCGCGACTCACTGCCAGCCGCACCCAGTCGCGAATGGGCAGGTCCTTCGTCTGGCACATGCGCCAGATGTCCCCCTGCTGCACCGGGTGCTCCATCAGGACTTTGCCGTTCACGCCGACGACGCGCACTCGACCATTGGCGGCCACCTGGAAGGTCTTGTCGTGGGATCCATACTCCTCGGCCTTCTGGGCCATCAGCCCGACATTAGCGACGTTGCCCATGGTGGTCACATCGAAGGCGCCATTCGCCTTGCAGTCGTCGATGACCACTTGGTAGATGCCGGCATAGCAGCGATCCGGAATCATTGCCTTCATATCGTGCAGCTGGCCGTCCGGGCCCCACATTTTCCCGGACGTGCGCAGGGCCGCTGGCATGGATGCGTCGATGATAATGTCGCTGGGCACGTGCAGGTTGGTAATACCCCGGTCCGAGTCCACCATCGCCAGCGCCGGCTGTTTCTCGTAGACAGCCTGCAGGTCGGCCTCGATCTCTTCGCGTTGCGCGTCGGGGAGCTCCTGGATCTTCGTATAGACGTCGCCAATGCCGTTGTTCGCCTCTACACCCAGCTCCTCGAAGATCCGCGCGTGTTTGTCGAACACGTCCTTATAGTAGACCTGGACCGCGTGACCGAACATGATGGGATCGGACACCTTCATCATCGTGGCTTTCAGGTGCAGCGAGAGCAGTACGCCCTGTTCTTTCGCCGCCGCCGTCTCCCGAGCGTAGAAGTCGCGGAGTGCCTTGCAGTTCATCACCGTCGCGTCGATCACCTCGCCGGCCGTCACGTGGGTGGTTTCCTTCAACACCGTAACCGTGCCGTCGTCGGCCGCGTGCTCGATGCGCATGTTCCCCGGGGTTGTCTTCACATAGGACTGTTCGCTCGAATAGAAGTCCTGATCGTCCATGTGCGCGACATGCGATCGGCTGTCCGGGCTCCACTCGCCCATGGAATGCGGATGCTTGCGGGCAAATTCCTTGACGGCGGCCGCGACGCGGCGATCGGAGTTGCCTTCCCTGAGTACCGGATTCACGGCGCTGCCAAGTACCCTGGCATAACGCGCCCTGATGACTTGTTCATCTTCTGTCTGCGGGTCTTCCGGATACGCGGGGACGTCGTATCCGTGTCGCTGCAATTCCTCGATGGCGGCCACCAGCTGCGGAATAGAGGCGCTGATGTTCGGGAGCTTGATGATGTTGGCATCTGGTGTCTTGGCGATTTCACCAAGTTCTGCGAGTGCGTCCTCCTGCCGCTGATCCGGTGTCAGGTTGTCGGGAAAATTCGCAATGATTCTGCCGGCCAGCGAGATGTCCCGGGTTTCTACCTGGACGCCAGCCGTTGCGGCGAAGCCCTGGATGATGGGCAAGAGTGAGTACGTAGCGAGGGCAGGGGCTTCATCGGTGTAGGTATAAATGATCTTGGACATCAGCGTGCTCGGCGTTACTTGCGACGGGCCCGGCCGTCGTATGAGACGGTCGGGTCAATGGTTTATCGGGGTTGAGCGTGGGCCTGGCGCCAGCTGTGCCGGCAGTCGCATTGCGCATACCGGAGGTTTATTCCCGGCCACGGTAACCGCGGCGGGCGCTATTCTAACGCAGTGGACGGGAAAGAATAGCGGCGCAACATGCCGCCGGGGCCCTAGCTGGCAGGGCAGTCGATGCTTCGCGGCGCGCCCGTTGCGTCAACGGTTTCCAGCTTTACGGGCCGGCGCCAGACGCGCTGGACGTATTCCAGGACCTTTTCCGAGCGGCCGAGATCCAGGCCCCGGCCGTCGGTTTCGTGCTCATGAACGAGGTGGAGCGTGCCATCGGTATCCACGTGCTGCGCCAGCACGGTGGGGGAGCCGAAATGGTACTTCGGCGCCAGGATCTGGTCCCGCAGCTCATTGATGTCGGTGTCGAGAATGGTCACGGTCCCATCCTTGTCGGCTTCGTAGCGGAACAGCTTCAGCTCCTCTGCCAGATCTTCTGTCAGGTAGTTCCTGATAAAACTGAAATCGTCGTCCTGGGCGCGAATCTCAAAGGCCTTCTCCAGCCCTTGCTCCTCGATGATTTTCTCCCACATGGAAAAACCCAGGTGATAGGGGTTCACGTTCAGCGAAGCCTGTTTGTCTGCGGCATGGGGGCGGACGACATCCGAATGCGTTTTAATGGCATCCAGGTAATCGCTCTGCGGGATAAAGTCGGCCTCTCGCAGCAGGCGCGCATGCCAGTACGAAGCCCAGCCCTCGTTCATGATCTGGCAGGCAAACACCGGGTAGAAATAGAAAGACTCTTCGCGAACGGCCAGAAAGATGTCCCGTTCCCAGGGTTCCATTTCCGGCGCCGACTGGGCGAGAAACCACAGCAGGTCACGTTCAGCGGCAGCAGTTGCCGAAGCCTCGTCGTTCATGGACCCGGGGTTTTCTGCGTCGTCACCTTCGCCGGGCAGATCCTGAAAGCGCGCGTTGAACGGGTCTTTAGAGGTAGCGGGCTTGGCATCATCGGAGGCTTTCGGTGAGCCCCGGCGCACGCCCTTGAATACATCGATGTGACTTTCCAGCGCCAGGGCTGCGTCGAGCACGCGTTCCACTTTCGCTTCGCCATGCTCTTCGATCGCCATCGCAATGCGCCGGGCGTGGCTCGCCGCGAGCTCGACGATCTTGTAGCCAAGCTGCTTCTGGCTGCGGCGGAACAGCTCGTTGTTCTTTGAGAAGTCTGCATGTCCAAGAACGTGGGCCGTCACCAGCGTGTTTTCCTGCACGCTGTTGTTCTTGGCCAGGTAGGCCTGGCCCGGATTGCCCGGAAAAACCACCTCGAACAGCCGTGAATGCCCCATCCGATGCTGGATTAGCTGGTAGATGTAACGCACGCCGAAAGACCAGTGCGGCATCCGCACCGGCAAGCCGTACACCGCAATCTCCATCATGAAGCTGTCCGGCACCTCTTCGAAAGTCACCGGGTAATAGTCGAGGCCCTGGTCGCGGCCCAGGACTTCCAGCTTGACGAGGCGGTCTTCCAGTGTACTGGTCATCGGGTTTGCCTCACCTTAGTGGCACGGTGGCTCAGGCTGCTTCGCCAGCCAGCTGTTCCTGGAAGAAGCCGCGTATCGCCTTCCAGATGGAATCGTTGCTTGTCAGCGCATAGCTGTCGCTCGGCGCGCCAGACTCTGTCACTGCAGAAAAGATCTTGGCCGTCTCTGTAGTCAGGGCGCGGTCTTCGGAGGACGGTGTTTCGATGTAGCCCATGAAGCTGCTTTGCGCGCCCAGGCTGCGCAGCAGGCCTTCGGCCTTGTCGTGATCGTCGCGGAAGTTCTCGCCGTCGGATGCATAGAACAGGTAGATGTTGTACTGCGACGGGTCGTAGCGGTCTTGGATGGCTTGCGACACAACGTCGAATGCCGTGGATGCGACGGTGCCGCCCGACCCCCGGACCTGGAAGAACTCACTTTCTTCGAATTCCCAGGCCTTCACCGTATGGGCGACGAATACCGTTTCGATCTGCTGGTACTGGCGACGCAGGCCTTGCATCACCCAGAAAAAGAAGGTTTTGGCGAGTTGCCGGTCGCGCACCTGCATGCTGGAGGACACGTCCATCGCAAAGAAAACGACCGCTTGCGTGGCGGGTTGCTGACGCCGGGCGAGCTGGCGAAAGCGCAGGTCTTCGTCGATGAACGCCGGGCCGTCGCTGTTCACCGCGCGGCGCTTAATGGCTTCTTTCATCGACCGCCGGCGATCGAGGCGGGAGCGGGCGCCGCGCCGGTCCCAGCCCTCGCGCACATATTCGTCATCCTTCACGCCGCCGGACTTGGCTTCGAGATTCGGCAGCTTCAGCTCTTCCCACAGCCAGTCGATGATGTCGTCAACCTTGAGTTCCACAGCGAACTGATAGCCGCCATCACCTTCGCCGCCGCCCTCCTTGCCGCCCTCGGACTGGCCGCGCTGCTTCTGGCCCATTTTGTCGCCGGGCTTCGCATCACCCTGGCCGGCGCCCTGCTGCTTGGCGTTCTGCCGCAGGCGGAAGCGGAAATGCTCCATGATGCGCACCGGGATCTGGACCGTGCGATCGCCGCTGCCCATGACCTCCGCGTTCGAAATGACCTCGGGTAATTTGGCCTTGACGGCTTCCCGAATCTTGTCGTTGTGCCGCAACCAGTCGCGGGCGCCGCGCGAGAACAGGTCGTACCACTGGCGTCCCGTGTCGCCGCCGTAGGCGGAGAAGGTAGACGGCGTTGGGTTCATGCGTCGTTTCTCCGGGCGTCCCGTCACTCTTGCGACAGCAACGTCGTCACGTAGCTGAGGGCCTCCTTGGCGCTGTGCTGGTCGTAACCGTATTCATGGACGAGCCGTTCCTGCACCGCGGAGATCTTCTGCTCGGCGTCCCCGTCCGGGCGGGCCGCTGACGTAACCAGCCGCAAGACGTCGCGCCGTTCTTCGAACAAGTATTGCTCGATGGCTTCGTGCAAGCGGCTGTGGCTGTCCAGCGTGAATTTTTCGCCGGCCTTGAAGGCCACCATGGCCTTGCGCACCACTTCCTGGCGGAACGACTCCTTGCCGGAATCAGAAATCTTGATCTTGTCTTCGACAGAACGCAGGAAACGCTCGTCCGCATCACGATCCTCGCCGGTTATCGGGTCGGTGAGGGTGCGGTTATCCAGGGCCGCTTCCACCTCGTCGAGGTATTTCTCCAGCAGCTCCTGGGCTTCGTCTTGGAAAGAAGCAAACAGGGCCCGATGCACATCTTCCTTGACCCAGCGGTTGTAAAAGTCTTTCCGGGCGATCACCAGGAAGTCGACCCAGAGCTTCTTGTTGGCGCTGTCCATTCGCGCGTCACTCTCGATGGAATCCTTCAGCGCCAGCAGCATCTCCATACTTGTCAGGCTGTCCGCATCGCTGCGCGTAATCGCATTGGAGATGGAATTGATGACGAACCGCGGGCTCACGCCCGACAGGCCTTCGTCCGGGGACTCTGCGTGCAATTTCGGCACGTCGGCGAGGGAGAAGCCTTCGGCGTCTTCGCCGGCGAACAGCCGCAGCTTTTTCGACAGGTCGAGGCCTTCCCGCTCCGGCTTCTCGAGCCGGGTCAGGATGGCGAAGACCGCTGCGAGCTTCAGTACGTGGGGGTCCAGATGTACGTCACGGAAAGCCGGCGCATGGGACACCAGTTTCTTGTAGATGCGCGCCTCGTCCGCATAGCAGAGCGTGTATGGCACCCGGATAATGACCATGCGGTCGAGCAGCGCCTCGTTCTCCTTTTCCTGCAAGAACTTGTTGAACTCTGCGAGGTTCGTATGGGCAACGATCGTCTCGTCCAGGTGGATGAGAGGGAAGCGCGACACCTTGACGTTCTTTTCCTGGGTCAGCGTCAGCAGCAGGTAGAGGAACTCCCGCTTGACCTTCAGGATCTCAATCATCTCCAGCATGCCGCGGCTGGCTGCGTACACGGCACCGGACCAGGACCAGGCGCGCGGATCGCCTTCGTCACCAACTTCCGCCACCTTGGACAGGTCTACTGAGCCCACCAGGTCGGCAATGTCCGCTGTGGTCGGGTCATGCGGGGCATAAGTGCCGATACCGACGCGCGACGCTTCTGAAAGGAAGACGCGCTCGACGGGGAAGTTTATGAAGTCGCCTTTGAATTCGTCATCCAACCGGGCCTGGCTGTGCGGACTCAGTTCACCGACAACGTCGACTCCGTAGGTTTCGCGAAACTGGGCACGCATGCTTGCGGGAATCAGGTTCAACGGCGACTCGTGCAGCGGCGAACCTTCCAGTGCGTAAATGGCCCCTTCTTCCGTATGGCTGTATTCTTCGAGTGCGCGCTTGAGCAGAATGACCATCGAAGACTTGCCGCCGGACGGGGGGCCGAGTAGCAGCAACAGCCGGCGGCCCACATCGGAGCCGGCGCTGGCGCCCTTGAAATATTCAACGACCCGATCGAGAGGAGAATCGATGCCGTAGAGTTCGTCGATAAAGAGGTCTTTGGGAACCGGCAGCTTGCCGGCTTCTCTGACGGTGTGCAGGGTTCTGCGCTTTTCTTTCTGGTACCAGCACAACATGTCATACATGTAGCGGTGGCTGCTGCGCGTGTAGCAACCCGGATTGGCCGGGAGAACGTTCTCGAGAAACTCGCCGAATGTGCCTCGCCATCGGGACGCCTTGTGAGTTGACGCAAATGTCGTCAAGTCACTGATGAAACTATCTGCCACCGTGGTGGCGGCGTGCTCCGATTGGGGTACGGTCAACATAGCTGCTCTCCTATGGCCTTCGGAGGTCACTCGTACCGATTGTTCTTGTTGTTAGTCTTTCGTCGAGTTCGCCCTCTGTCCTCCTTGAAAAATGTATCTGGCGCTGGTCGCGGTGCTGGCTTCAAGCACGGAATCAGGTTCTGCCTTTGACCCAATCCTTGCCGTGACCGCCATCACAATCTCAGTATCTTTTATTACATAAGCCGCCTCTGCACAACCGCGATTCCGTCCGTATTTCTGGCTGTGACCGCGCCTGTGCTGAAGGCCCCCCGGCCGGCCATGTCGCAGTGCAACGACCGCCAGTCGCCTGAATCTCCAGCGTTTCTGGGGCCTACGACTAATATGGCGGTGGCGTTGGGCTAAGCTTGTCCCGGTGATGTGAAAAGATTCTCGTGTGCCGAGGATTACAAGGCCATGAACGATTATGTTGCCGCGACACAAGGAACGCCTGTGAAAATCCTGCCCCGTTTACTGCCGATGGCCCTGGCCTTGATGGTTTGCCTGCCTGGTGTCGGCGAGCCGGCCGAGCTTTTGCCGGCAGCCCCGACGGACTGGCCGCAGGCCAGGCTCCCCGCCGACGTCGTGCCGCGGGCCTATCGCCTGGACCTGATGATCGTCCCCGATCAGCCGGCCTTCAGCGGCCGGGTGGAGATCGACCTTAGCGTTGCGGCCCCGTTAACGGGTTTCTGGATCCACGGCCGGGATCTGCGGGTGCTCGAACTGACTGTCACGCCGGCGGGCGGTGAGCCTGTCGCCGGCACCTACACTGAAGTGGGTAAAGACGGCGTCGCATGGGTGGCCCTTGCCGATGAACTGGCGCCTGGCTCAGCCATCCTGGAAGTGGTCTACGACGCGGACTTCGACAGCGGTTTGCTCGGGCTGTACCGGGTGGATGTGGGTGCGGACGCGTACGCGTTCACGCAGTTCGAAAGTACCTTCGCCCGCAAGGCTTTTCCGGGTTTCGATGAGCCAATGCACAAGACACCGTTCTCTATCAGCGTGACGACACGCGCGGCATACCGGGCATTGAGCAATACCCGCGTCATCGACACCGAATCGCTGCCGGACGAGATGCAGCGGCTTCGGTACGCCACGACGGAACCCTTGCCGACCTACCTGGTCGCCTTTGCCGTGGGTCCGCTGGACGTTGTCGAATATGCGCCGGTGCCCGCGAACGAGTTTCGGGAGACCCCGTTGCCGCTACGCGGCGTGGCCGCGCGTAACCAGGGTGAACGCCTGGAGTACGCGCTGGCGAACACGGCGGCGATTGTTACCGATCTCGAGGGCTATTTCGGTCGGGCCTATCCCTTCGACAAGCTCGATATCGTGGCGGTCCCCGACTTTGCCGGCGGCGCGATGGAGAATGCGGGACTGATCACCTATCGCGAGTCCCTGCTGTTGTTCGACGACACGTCACCGGTCAGTCAGCGACGTTACTTCGGTTTGATTCATGCCCATGAGCTGGGTCACCAGTGGTTCGGCAACCTCGTCACCATGCCCTGGTGGGACGACATCTGGTTGAACGAGGCTTTTGCGTCCTGGATCCAGGCCAGGACGGCACAAAGCTGGCGGCCGGAGTTGCGTTATCAGCAGTCGGTACAGTCGCAGGCACTGCGGGCAATGGCGGCCGATAGCCTGGTCAGCGCTCGCCAGATACGAGAGCCCGTGGAAAGCTATGACGAAATCGTCAGCGCGTTCGACGCCATTACCTATCAGAAGGGTGCAGCGGTGCTGCAGATGTTCGAGCGCTACCTGGGGGCCGACACTTTCCAGGCGGGCATCCAGGCCCACATGCGCCGGTTCGAATTTGGCTCGGCGACGGTCTACGACCTGATGGATTCCCTGGAGTCCGCGGCCGGCCCAGGGATGGCGGTGCGCAAGCCCTTTGAGTCGTTCCTGTTTCAGCCCGGTTTGCCCTATGTCGAGCTCAGCAGCCGTTGCTCGGACCAGGGTGTCGAACTGGAACTCGCGCAGACCCGCTATTTGCCCGCGGGTTCTGCCGGCAATCGCAACCTTGCCTGGCAGCTGCCGGTTTGCCTTGGCTTCAGTGTCGACGGTGGCAGGCAGGAGCACTGCCTGTTGCTGAAAGCGCCCAAGCAGGCATTCACGCTGCCCGATATGGCCTGTCCGGAATGGATCGTGCCGAACGCCGGCGGCGCCGGCTACTATCGCTGGCTGCTTCGGGGCGGTATGGAGACCCTCGCGCCCGCATTCTTCGACGGGCTCGACGGCGGGGAGCGGCTCGCTTACGTGGACAGCATCATCGCGGGCGTCAATGCCGGGCAGTTGCCGCCGGGTGTGCTGCTGGATCAGCTGCCGACGATCGCCCAGGCGCCGGAACGCTATCCCGTGACAGCTGCGGTGAAGGCTTACCAGCAAATGCTGGACGCCCTGGTTGATGCGGACCAGCGGCAGGCAGCCAACCGTTTTGGCATCGCTGCCTTCGGCCCGCGGCTGGAGGCGGTGCTGTCAGGCGACGGCGCCTTGTCGGCGTCTGATGCCACGCTGCTCAAGGCGACACTGACCGGGTTAATGGCGCTCTGGCTGGAGGACGCAGACACTCGCAATCAATTGCGGGACGCGGCGTTTCGATTCGTTGGTTATCCCGATGGCACGGCCCCGGATGCGGCGGCGCTGGACCCGGACCTGTTGCCAACAGCGCTGACGGTAGCGGTGCAGACCGGAGGCCGCGCGTTCATGGAATTCCTGATCGCGTACATCCGTAACAGCGGCGATGCGCGGATACGCCAGGCGGCCGTCACGGCCCTGGCCTACGCGAGCCAGCGGCAAAGCCTCGAACTGGCCAGGGCCTTCGCCCTCAGTGGCGACCTGCGTGGCAATGAATTTCAGACCTGGGCTGCGTTCCTGATGAACCCGGGCAGTCGTGCTGAGAACTGGCCGTGGATCCAGTCGATGTTGCCTGAGTTCATGGCCGCCGCAACCCGGCGCGTCCGCCGGGAGTTACCGCTCTATCTCAGCCGCGGACTCTGCTCGCAGGAGGACGCTGACACGCTGCGGGCGTTGTTCGACGGCATCAAGGCTGACTACCCGGTGAGTCCCCGGCGTCTGAACCAGGCGGTGGAAACCGCGCAGCTTTGCGCGGCGCTAGAGAAAGCCCAGGCGGGGCCCGTGAACGAGTATTTCGCCCGGTCTGGAAATCAGCCCGGGGGTTAGACCTTCGTCACCTCGGCTGGCTGGCCTGCTGCGATCAATCCGGGAGCAGGGCCACCTGCACCCGGTTGTTCTCCCTGGCAACGCGATTCCAGTCGCCGGCAAGTACCCCGGCCAATCCTGGCGGGTAGGCTGCAAGGGGTGCAGAAATTCCGAAAGCGTTGATCTCAACTCTTATCAGGTTGCGGGGATCGTTCTGCAGCGCCGCCACATAGTTGGCGAAACGCACCGACTGTTTCGTGGAAAGTCTCAAGGCCTCGTCGGCGTTTATTCCCAGGCGCTCGCAGTCCAGGATGGCCAGCTCTGATGGCGCCAGCATGAAGCCGCCCAGTCCGTCTGCGACCTGGCAAAACTCGCCAACGTGCGTGTCAATTTGCACGAGGCCGGAAAAACCGATGGCGCGCAGCTGGGTAACCAGCCCGTCCAGCCAGTCGACGCGGTCGTCGTCCAGCGGAACTGCCCCCATTTCGATCCGGCCCGCCTGGTTGACAGTCCACTCCACCGCCGTCAGGAAGTCGAGGTAGCGGTCCCGGCTGTCCGCAGCGGTGGTCCAGTCATTGCCGGCGCCGGCCCGGTCTCGGTCGGTGCGCTGCCATTCCAGCGCCGCGCTCAGCTCACTGTTGCGGGTGGTGGCGTCGCGCAGTTCGCGTCGCGTGTCGACTTGCAGTGCCAGCAGGGCGGCGGCGAGCAGGCCGAGCCCAACAACACCAGCAATTGACACCGCGCGGCGCGGTTCGGCTGCTGCTACGGCGCCGGGAACCGCCGCGGCCTGTTCGGCTGACGCATCGTCCGGTTCTGTCTGCCCGTCGGCCTGCGGCAGCCGGCGATCGGCCGGACCCTGCCGGCGGTCCTGGACGTTGCTGCGGCGTTCAGCACCGTTGTGACCGGGTTCGTCGAGCAGGCGGCGCATGCTGGTCTCGAAGTCCTGCTTCAAGGTCTCGCTGTGCTGGTGAAGCATCTCTGTCAGCCAGTCGTGCAGCTCGGACCAGTCGGCCACTTCTATTTTTTCACTGACATCCGCAAGGGTCCGCTCACGGCGTCCCGGTGGTGCGGTGGTTTCGCCTGTGGCCTCCGGCTCCCGCTCCGCCTCGACGCCGTCAGCGCCAATCAGGTGCAGCGACTGCAGTATTTCAGTGACTTCGACCGGCTTAATCTGCTTTGGCAGCACGCCCACCGCGCCCAGCGCCCGCGCCTGGCCCACATACAGTTCGCCGGCCTGCGACGTATACATCATGATGGGAATCGTGGCGGTGGCCGGGTTGTCCTTGATCGCGCGGACGGCCTGGAAGCCGTCCATCCCCGGCATCATGTGATCCATGAAGATCACATCCGGACGCGCGGTGCTGAGATAGGCCAGCGCATCCTCGGCAGACTCCGAGGTTTCCACGCGCAGCTGATGCGCAGTCAGGAGCTTGCGCAGCACCTGGCGCGCAGTCTTGGAGTCATCGACGATCAGAGCGCACTTCTGTCCCGCCAATGGAGCTCTCCCAGAACTGCTCGCGGACGGCCTGCACCCATTCTACGCTGTTGTTATGCAACGAAATCCGTGAACCAGCTATCGATTCGCGGATTGACATAGGAATTAAGGCCGCCCGGCGACCGCGATTTCAGCCGGCCGCCTGCAGCGCGCTGCGCCCCGTGCCTGGCAGCAGCGGCACCGTCTTGTGCACCCAGTTCTTGGGATCTGCCTTGTGCTCGGGGCACGGGATCACCCGAATATGCGTATCGGCCAGTTCCTGCCAGGCCGCAATGTCGATCATGCCGGCCTGTGCGCCGTAGTCCACGGTCATCTGGCGGACTTGGGCCACGGTTCTGTCCGTATCGACCAGCAGCTCCTCTGTCGGGGATGCGGCCTGCCGGGGGCGAGTCGTCTTCAGGACCGCATAGTCCTCGTCCATCACTGTGTCACGCGTCATATCCACGAGCATCCGGTGCTCGTCGGCCGAGGCGCCGCGCACCTTGCTGCCATCCCTGGCCGCGCTTTCGTGCTTGGGCATCAGGATGATCATGTGTATCTGGGTATTGCGCTCGTCGATGGGCGTGACGTACGCGGTCACGATCTGCGGCGGATAGGCGGGCTGATAGTTCGTGTTGCGCGACACGCAACTGATCACGTTGTATTCCATCATCAGCCCGGAGCTGTCGCCGTGGTTGCCCTCGGCGTCCCAGGCCGCGTGCCAGGCCTTGACATAGCGGTCGGTAAGTTCGTGGTCGACAATGGTGACGCCTTTCGGCAGCCACTTGGCAAACTCGTGAATGTAATGCACGTGGCAGGGGTCGTTGTAGTTTTCCGCCATGCGCATGTAGTTGATGTCTTTGTGGCGGGAAATCACCCCTTGGTGCCAGTCGTCGGATTCCCACTCCGGCATGATGTCGGGCAGTTCGGGCCGCTCGTCTTCGCCCAGGTCGCCGAGAAATACGAACACCAGCCCGTATTTTTCCTGCACCGGGTAGGCAGGCACGCGCGCCCGCTTCGGCGGTTCCGTCGGTGTCTTGCTGCCCGCGGGGATCAGCGTGCAGCGGCCTTTACCGTTGAACTGCCAGCCGTGCTGGGGGCACTCGATGCCGCCGTTCTTACACTGGCCGATGGCCAGCGACGCGCCGCGGTGCACGCAAAGGTTGCTCAGGCAACGAATGCCAACGGCGTCGTCCCGGAACAGCACGAGGTCGGCGCCGAGCATGCGGATCCGCATCGGCTCGTCGCCAAGCTCTTCAGCGATGCAGGCGGCATACCAGTTGTTGACGAACATGGGGCGACTCCTGGGGTTGGCCGAGGGCCATTGCTTTGTCTATCTGCTTGAACATTATAGAGAAACTCAGGCCGAACCAGCGACCTGACGCGCCCAGGTCCCGTTGCTGACCGTGGGGCGGCGGCAGGCTTCGCCTGCAGCTATACCTCGACCGTCAAAGGGTTGTATTCGTAAAGCCCCAGCGATTCCGCATTGCGGTGGGAGTTGCGGTCGAGTCTATCGGGATCGCGCGCATAGATTCGACGGGCATTCACATGCGATTGCAGCATCACGAAGGTGCCGCGCTCGCGCCGCGCATTTTCGTAGCGCATGAGCGCTTCTGCCCAGTCGCCAGCCGCTGCCACCGCCCGTGCCAGCACCATGCCATCCTCTATGGCCATCGCGGCGCCCTGGGCCAGGAACGGCGTCATCGGGTGACCGGCATCGCCGAGCAGGGTGGCGCGGCCCCTGGTCCACTGTGCCAGCGGGGGGCGGTCGAACAGACCCCATTTGAAACACTGGTCCGGCGGCACCGCATCGAGTATCGCCAGCACTTCCGGCGCAAAGTCGGCGAATTCCGCGAGTACCTCGGAGATATCCGCGCGCTCCGACCAGCTCTCTGTTTCCCACTGCTCCCGGCGGCTGAATGCAACGAAGTTGTAAAGTTGACCCTGGCGGACCTTGTAACGGGTGAAAGTGCGCCCGGGACCCGCGAATGCAGCGGAGTCCGGCACCAGGTAGGCCGGCTCGAGCGTGGCCGTTGGCACCAGCCCGCGCCACGCGATGTAGCCGGTGAAATGCGGTTCGTCTGCCCCCCACAGCGCGGGGCGAACCGCTGACCGGATTCCGTCGCACCCGACCAGGATGTCCCCGGTGGCGTGGTGGCCATCGGCGAAGCTGGCCGTTACGTCCACAGCAGATTCCGCGAGCGCGGTGAATGAACGGTCCACCTGAAGACAGTCCGGGTCATTTGCCACCACCGCAGCGGCCAGCGCCTGGTGCAAGTCCGCCCGGTGCACCTGGCAGTAATTCGCGCCGTACTTCTGCCTGGGTAGATCGCCGCGCTCGGTGTCGACCAGCGTCTTGCCGGTTTGGTAGTGCTTGATGGCCCCCGACTGCGGTACGTGAGCGATATGCTCGACCAGCTCATGGCCCAGCAGGTGGTTCAGTACGTGGCAGGCATTCGGAGTGATCGTTACCCCGGCACCGATCTCGCCCAGTTCGGCGGCTTGTTCGTATACCGAAACCCTGGAGCCTGACCGCTGCAACGCGAGCGCCGCGGTCAGGCCACCGATACCGGCACCAATGATCAATACATGCAGATCCCGCATCGTCGACCTTTTTGGCGCCTACGCGTCAGCGTCACCGCCGCTGCGTGTAAGAACCGGACGCAGAACCCAGTTCTTGGGGTCAAGTCCTCTTGCCGGCGATGGAATCACTCGAGCAAAGTCATTTTCGTCCTGCATCGCCCGCGTGTCGATGGCATCGCCCGCCGCTTCGCGTGCCTTGATCTTCTTGCGGAACAGGACACCGTGCTTGTCTGACTCCAGCAGCAGCTCGTCCGACAGCAACGGCGGCACCCGGGCTGGCCGCAAGTGATCGAGCACCGCAGCGTCTTCGCCGAGGACCAGGTACACACGCCTTAGCGCGTCTTCATCGTATTTTTCTTCGGTCATGAAGTTGCGGGCCTGGATAAAGGTCAACTGGGTCAGGCCTTCGTCGATGGGGGTATACGCGGTCAAAATAATCTGCGACTTGGGCGGCTGCATGTGCATCTGGATGCGAATACTCGGCGCAGGTACATATATCTGCACCTCCGTTTCGCGCTTCTTGCGCTCGTCGGGAATTGCCTCGCGCCACGCACCCCGCTTATTGAGCGGTTTGCCGGCGCCGATGCAATACAGCCGGTGCCCTTCATCAACGACTTCGTAGGGGGCCGCCACGGTGCGTTCCGGGTTGCCGAAATCCGTATGCACGAAGACGGCGTGCGTGCGGTCCACACCGTTCTCGATCGCTCTGACCCAGTTGCAGTGAAACTGCGCTTTGCCCCGATTGAGGCGCCATTCTCCCTCCTCAGCCTCGTATTCCGGGAACAGGTCGGGCAGAGGGGGTCGCTCGTCCTCCGCCAGGTCGCCGAGGAACACCCAGATCCAGCCCCAGCGCTCATTGGTTGGATAGGCGTCGACGCGGGCCCGCTTCGGGATCTTGCTGTCCTCGCCGAGTGACGGAATATGCACGCACTCGCCGGCTCCGCTGTATCGCCAGCCGTGGTAGGGACATTGGACAGTGTCCTTGACGACTTTCCCGCGGCACAGTGAGCCGCCCTTGTGCACGCAGATGTCGCTCAGGCAATGCACGTGCCCTTGCTCATCGCGAAACAGGACGAAGTCCTGGCCCAGGGCATGCACGCCGAGCGGCTCTGCACCGACTTCCTCTGACAAGGCCAGCACGTACCAGTTGTTAATCAGCATGATCTTTTTCCCGAAAATGTATCAGCTGGAGTCCGACTGATGACCGGGGACTCTGACAGCGGTCGAAATTTCCCGATGCCGCAACAGAAGCGCCCCGACCAGAACAGCCAGGTTAACCAGGCCCATCATCGTAAATGGCGCCGTCTGCCCCAGCCGGTCGAAGACGAAACCGCCCGCTAAAGTCAGCAACATGATACCGCTGGCACCCATCAGGCTGAACGTGCCGAGAACGGCGCCCCGGCTGCGCGCGGGCGCTTCCTGGCCGACCAGAACGCCTCCGGAAACCACCGCGCTGGACTCACCCATGCCGACGAGCACGCAGGCAACCAGCATCCCGGTGCCGCCGAACGGATCGTCGATCTGGCCGAGGGCCAGGTAACCCACCGTGGCCAGGCCAAAGGCGATGCACATGGCGGTCATGCGGGGCAGCCGGTCAATGATGATCCCGATGGGGTAGGACCAGAGCAGTCCGGCAAGCTGGCTGAGGCCAAAGAGCATGCCGGCTTTCGCGGTACTCTCGGCTGCGCTCAAGCCCAGCTCGTTGCCCCGCTGAACCAGCCATAATGCAAAAAACGCCGTCAGCACGGCGAGATCGCCCCGGGACGCAAACGCCATGCCGTAGGCGAGCAGTATGCGCGGATTCTGGCGCGCAGCGGCGAAGCCTCGCGTGGCAACCTGCAGGCTGCTCTCGCGGCGGTTGACGTTGGTGGTGCCGGGCGATAATCCGAGCCGCAGCACTGCTGCCAGGGCCAGCAAATAGGCGGCAAAGGTCCAGTAGCTAAACCGTATCGCCTGCACGCTGTCGAAACCGGCGGCCACATACCATGAAGGCAGGCGGGACAGCAGCAAGGCCATCAGCACCACGCCGAGGCCATTGCAGACACCAGCCGTCCCCATCCACCGGCCGCGGGAAGTTTCCTGGGAGTACTCGGCCAGGCAGACATGCAGCATGACCGCCGCGCCGGCAAATCCGAAGGCGTAAAAAATTCGCACCCCGTACAACTGCATTTCGGTCTCGGCCATCGGGTAGACCGCGAAGCCGATCCCCAGCAGGCAGACACCCGCCACGTAGACAACGCGACGGCCCAGCCGATCGGAAGACGCGCCGATGAGACTGACCAGCAGGATAACGATCACTTCCTGCACGAAGCCGAGTGTTCCGATCAGCGAGCCCTGGCGCTCTTCCGGAATGTGCAGCACTTCCTGCAGCAAGTAAGGCTGCACGAAGGCGTTGAACGTAAACAGGCAGATCAGGCAGAAGCCGCTGAATAGCAGGATGCCAGCGTTACCGCGGCTAATCCCCGGAGTCAGCCAGAACGGCCCGAGCCGGATGCCGGACGGGTCAGGTGCGTATTCCCGTCGCTGACTCACTGCTTCATCGCAGCCATGATCGTTTCCTGGTACCAGCGCGTGAAGTCCGGGTGCATCGTGATGCCTTTCACGCTGAATTCGTAGTCCAGGCCGGCCAGGTCGCGTTCAATTTTCCACTGGATACTGCGTGCGGCCAGCAGGTCAGTGACAATCAGTACGCGCTTGCCTGCAGCGGTTGCTGCGGCAACTTTTTCGCGCAGCTTTGCGACATTGGCAGCGCGCACATCAGGCGCAGCGTCGTCCTGCAGCGTGACGCCTTCGACACTCCAGAACCCACCCATTGCCTTGATGCGCTCTGCCTGCGCAGCCAGAATTTTTAGTTGCGCCTGGTTGTCTGCTGCGTAGATGGGTCCGTGGGAGACGACAATGACGGCCTCGCTTTGCGGGTCGCTGCTCATTTCGACAGCGTGATCGAGCACGATGCGGGTGATCAGCGGGTGGCCTGCCGGCGGGTCGGTCATGATGATCCGGTCATCGGTGTTGACTCGCGGCACGTCGTAGTAGCCGCCGTGTTCGCGCAGGCCAAAAATGTATTCCCACTGGTAGATCAGCGTATTGCGTCGCGATGACACCATCGGGACCACGACCACCGTTTTCGCACCGGCGGCGCGCACATCGTCCAATGATTTCTGTATGTGCTCCGACCCCATCATCGACATGCCAGCACTCATGGCCGTAGGGAATATTTCTGCCATCGGCTGTACCGCCTCGGTCATCACGCGGTCGCCGGTAGGGCCAAAACCGTGGATCAGCACCACGACGGCCGTGTCACCCTGCACGCTGTCGGAACTGAGGTAGCGGGACTTGTTCGGCCCCATCATTTTCATTTCCAGGCGAATCTGCTGCTCGGAGGCTTCCCGATAAGCGGGAATACGTTCCCGCAGCACTGCCAGCATTTCCGGCGTCATCTGGTGCTCACCGTGGGCCACGGTCTCGATGGTGTCCCGGTGCTCAGCGTGATCCTGGGCAACGGCACACAGGCCGGGAGTCAGTAGCAGGGACAGCGCGGCGCAGCACGCCGCAGAGCTCCGTGTGTGGAAACCGACGAAGACAGCCATGTTTAGTCCCCCTGTTGGCCGCGCCGGCTGACCGATTCTTGCTTCGGATTATTCGCGGCCGGCCCTGCACCCATTCTAACAGCGCCGGATAGGCTCACCCCCTCGGCAGCCGCTATGATGGGCGGGTCGCAAGCTGCTTAATTGACCACACGCCGATGGACTTCAGGCCCAAGCCGGAAACCACCGCGTTTCTCGAGCGGGAACACGGGCTGCTGATCGATGGCGAGTGGTCACCGGCGCGGGACAGGCGCTCGATCGACTCGGTCAATCCGGCCACCGAACAGGTCATCGCGCAGTGCGCGGCAGCCGGCAGGGCTGACGTCGACCACGCTGTAGACGCGGCGCGGCGGGCCTTTGCGCGAGGCCCGTGGCCGGGGATGAACCCGTCGGCAAGGGGCCAGTTGCTCTGGCAGCTGGCAGACGAAATTGAAGCCAGCGGTGCAGTGCTCACCGAGCTGGAGATTCTCGACAACGGCATGCCGCTGGAACCGGCCGCGACGCAGGCGGTCCCCGGTGCGGCAAAAATGCTGCGTTACTACGCCGGCTGGCCCAACAAGATTGCCGGCCAGACGATCCCGGTCGACAAGCGGCCCGGCCAGGCGGTGGCACCGCTGACCTACACGCGGCGAGAGCCGGTTGGCGTGGCCGGCCAGATTATTCCGTGGAACTATCCCCTGGGAATGGCGGCGATGAAACTCGGGCCGGCACTCGCCGCCGGTTGCACCGTGGTTCTGAAACCGGACGAGCACACGCCGCTGAGTGCGCTGTACCTCGGCAAGCTGATCCGCAAAGTCGGCTTCCCGCCCGGTGTCGTGAACATCCTGCCGGGCACCGGTGAGATCGCCGGCGCTGCGTTGGCCGCGCACGCTGGTGTCGACAAGGTCGCGTTTACGGGTTCCACCGAAACGGGCAGGAGTATCGTGCGTGCGGCCGCCGGCAATCTGAAGCGCGTGTCGCTGGAACTGGGCGGCAAGTCGCCCTTCATCGTGTTGCCCGACGCAGACCTCGATGAAGTCGCCGCCACAGCGTCGCGACTGGGTTTTTTCCTGCAGGGGCAGAACTGCCAGTGTCCGTCACGCCTGTATATCCACGCCGACATCTACGACGCACTCGTCGAGCGGCTGGTGGCTGCCGCGCAGGCCATGCCGGTCGGGCCGGGCTGGGACCCGGCCACCCGCATTGGCCCGTTGATTTCAGCGGCACAGCTCGCGCGCGTGGAAGCCTATATTGCGTCAGGTCTGGCTGACGGCGCCGAATTGCTGACGGGCGGCAGCCGGCCAGCGCAAACCGGCTACTTCATGCCGCCGACGGTCTTTGCGCACACGAATCGCGATATGCGGATTGTTCGCGAGGAGATCTTCGGGCCGGTGGTCTGTGTGCAGTCGTTCTCGACCCTGGATCCGGCGGGCATGGCCGAGTTGGCGAACGACACGAATTATGGCCTGGTGGCTTCCGTGTGGACGCGAGACCTGCGCATGGCTCATGCCCTTGCGGACCGCATCAAGGCCGGCGTGGTGGGCATCAACCACCACGGCGGCGGTGATGTCAGCGCCCCCTTCGGGGGCTACAAGGAATCTGGCTGGAACCGCGAATTCGGCGCCGCCGGGCTGGATCCGTACCTCGAGACCAAGACCGTGGTCGTTCGCTACGGCTGAGTGGAGTCCGGTCGACCCCGTCAGTCGGAGGTCAACGGCGCCCACCTGGTCAGCACTTGTGATGGCTCGCCGGCTTCAGGCCACGCCAGCACAAGCCGATTGCCCGCCCGGACCATTTGCGGAAAGCCGCTGCTGCGGGAGTAATTGCCAGCCGCGACCACCTGCACAGGGCTCATGTCGCCGCTTGCAGACACCTCGCGCACGCGCAGCTCACCCGTCTCTTGGCCGGTTCTCGCTACCCAGCTGACAACGGCGTGGCCGTCGTCGAGCAGTTCCACATCGACACGGCCTCTCGCGCCGCCCTCATCGATAACGACGGGGTCTGAGAACGCGGCGCCGGCATTCCCGGACCACGCCACCTTCACGCGCCGCTGCCGATTGGGCGCGCCGTACCAGGCCACCACCACCTGCTTGCCGCGCGCTGCGATCGCCGGCCCGTTGACAGGGCAGCCGGCGATCTGCCAACGATCGTCGGAGACGGTCAGCGGGGCGCTCCACTGGCCGCCCGTATAGCGAGACACCGATATGTCGCGAATCTCGTCCGTGCTTCGATCCCGGTAGGCCACAATCGGGTCACCTCCGATAATCGCCACGTCCGTCTGGCAGCAGTCGCAAACGCGGTCGTCGATCTCACCCCCGTCGAGGAGCTCGCCGTCATAGTCGAGTCGCGCAAAGCGCAGGCTCATACCGCCGTCTTTGTTAATCCCTTCGGTGCGCGGTTCGCCGCCCTTGTCCGGCGGCATGTTGCGCCCGTCGAGCCAGACTGCGCCGATATCGCCGCGCCACGGAAACAGGCTGACGAAACCGTGTTCAGTGGCCGTGCCATCCTGGTGTGGCGTCAGCGGTTCGCGCCAGCGCGCGCCGCGGTCGGAGGAAATTGCGAGGGCAACGTCGTAGGCGTAGGTGCCGCCCGGACGTTTCACCAGCCAGTGTGCGGCCCAGTGTTCGACGCTGATCGGGACCACGGACGGAAAATCCGCACTATTAATAAACCAGTTGCCGCCGTCAGCAAGCGGGGTGGGTGCGGACCAGCCACCTGGTTCGAGGGTCGCGTAGCGGAGCGCGTGGCTGTCGTTGGCGGCGGGTTCCATCCAGCTCATCACCGCAATGTCGTTCGCTGTGACCGCGAGGTGCGGGGTCATGCTTCCCCGGCCGGTCGGTGATGGAAGCTCGGCAAAATCCAGCGGCTGGGGTGGCCTGCCGCAGGCCACCAGCAGCGCGGCGCTGGCGACCATCGCGGCGCTGATGAGATGCCGCTGGCCTATTGTGCGCTGTCGTTGCGATATTTGCGCCATCAGGCTTTGCGGTGCAGCCATCGCTAACGCCCGGCGTGAAAGTCGGCGACCAGGATTGCGTTCTCCGGGATCGCCGTTTCCGGAATTCCCTGGAAGTTGTCGAGGCCAAGTTCGAACGACGACATATCCATCACAAAGGTGGACAGGTTGTCGCGGCCTTTTGCGCTGCGCGCGAACAGCATTTTCTTGCCGTCCTTAGATAATGATGGCAGGCCGTCGAAACCGATGTTGTAGGTCAGGCGGCGCGGTTCGCCACCCGACAGGTCACCAAGAAATACCTCCCAGTTCCGGCCTTCAGTGACACGCACGAAGACGTAGTGCCGGCCGTCGCTGGCGGGGTAGGGCGCCCAGTTCATCTTGCCGTCGAAAGTGCGCTGCTTGAGATCCTTGCCGTCATGCCTGATGGTGAACACGGTCATCGGCGTCGGCCAGATCTTGCCGTGCTCGCTGGACCGCCAGGCCCGGAACATGATGGTCTCATTGTCCGGCAGGTAAAATGGCGCCCCCGGCTGCCAGTCTTCCGTGAAAGTGATCTGCTGCTCGTCGCTGCCGTCCGGGCGCATGCGCCACAGGTTCAGGTTGCCGTCGATTTGCCGGGTGAAGACAATCCAGTCGCCTTTGGGAGAGATAGACACTTCCGCCTCGTACCACTCGTTGTCCGTCAACCGGACGATGTTGTTGCCGTCGAGATCCGAGGTGTAGAGCTCTGCGCCTTGCGGGTACAGGTCCTCGTTGGCCCAGTCGCCCAGCGGCATGTCCATGTTGTCACGGGTCGAGGTCCAGACGATGCGCTGCTGGTCGGGGAAGAAATAGGAGCACGCATCCTGCCCGCGGCCATTGATGCGCACGGCGCTCTTGCCGTCGTCGGTAAAGATATAGGTCAACGCGCCGCCGATGCGATCTCCCGCCGGCCTCTGGGCGTCGGGATCCTGGGTCTGCACAATGAAGTGATAGTCATCCGGCGCGTAGTAGGCCTCTGCAGCCGGGGGAATGTTCGGAATCAGGCGCACGGGCAGTTCCTTGCTCTTGTCGGGAGCCGGACCCGTATAGGCGCTGGCTGCCGAGACGGTATCCGTCTGCTGGTGGCCGCCAGCCCAGGCAGTGGCTGCGAACAGCAGGCTTGAGAGCAGGCACGTGATGACGATCATTGTGCGATTCTTGTTCATGGCTCGGAACTTCCTCGGCAAGTCATGGTTTGATCAAGCGGCAATGGTTTCAAGGGTCCCGGAACGGCAGGGCTTTCTCTGTGACCGGGGGCGTCCAGTCCGGGAAATGATTGGCAAACCGGTCGTTGCGGCCGCCGTAGAACAAGGTGGCCTTGGCCGTGCCACCGTTCCAGATATCGAAACGCGGATCGGCGTAGCGATCGAAGAACGCGATCAGGCGTCCATCCAATTCATTCAGTATGGTTTGATGTTCCGGATCGTCTGCGAGGTTTCGGGTTTCGCCGGGGTCCCGGGCGAGGTCGTAGAGCTCGTTCGGCGCAGCGAGGAAACGCTTGGTGTATTTCCAGTCGCGCGTCTGAATCACACGGGTGTCGATGTATTCGAAGAACACCGTGTCATCCCAGTCCAGGTCTTTAGCTGTCAGCGCCGGCGCGAAACTTCGACCGGGAGTATTCGCAACCTGGCGATCGCCGAGGCCGAGGTATTCCAACAGGGTGGGAAACAGGTCGAACTCGTCGATCAGCATCGAGTTGCGCCGGCCGGCAGGAACCCGCCCCGGTTGCCGGAAGATCAGCGGAATCTGCATGTTCGCGCGGTAGGCCGGGGCCGGCGCGCCCCAGGAGCTGTTGCCCCACAGCCCCAGCTGACCATAGGCGGAGCCCTGGTCGGACAGGAATACCACCAGCGTGTCTTTATCGAGGCCGCTGCGCTCCAGTGCGGCAAGCACTTCCCCGATGCCGTCATCCAGCATGGTCATCTCGGATGCAATCCGGTTCATCGCCTGCTGGTTGTTCAGCGCGTCGATGGCGGCCCATGGATACGTGCCGCCGACTACGTCCACCGGCATGCGGACGTTCTTTGCCCACTCACGCAGGTAGGGGTGTACCGGCCACTGGGGCATGCGCGGCGGATTCGCTGCATAGTACGCAGCATGCCGGTTGGTGGCCGGTTCGTTGACGGTCGGCGGCAGAATATACGGGCCGTTGTAGGACAACATCAGGAAAAACGGCTCTTCTGCGCTCTGCTGTTCCAGGAAGTCCACGGCCCGGCGGGTCCAGTAGTCGGTAACGTGCAGGTTCAGGTCGGCGACATTCAGGGTCTCGCCGTTATCTGTGAGCTCGGCGTCAACAAAGCTTTCTGTGTGACCACCGCGAAACGTGGCCCAGAAATCGAAACCGAGCTGGGCCCTGGCGTGATCGCCGAGGTGATACTTGCCAACCATCCCGGTCCGGTAGCCGGCATCGGCCAGGGTCTGGGGCAGATTGCGAAACTCCTCGATGGCCGACCAGTCCGGCACCTTGAAGCGACCCGGCAAACCGTTGTGCACGCCGGTTTGTGACGGCAGCAGGCCCGTCAGCAGGGTCGCACGCGTCGGGGAGCACACACCGCTGGTCGCATAGGCCTGCTCGAACAGCAGGCCCTCGGCCGCGAGGCGATCGATGTTCGGTGTGCGAATGTCCGGATTGCCGTAGGCACCGAGCAGGCCCGGACCCTGGTTGTCCGTGACGATCAGGAGCAGATTCGGCGGGCTTGCGCCCCATGCGCTGACCTGCAGCAGCATTGCGGTTGCGGCAAGCCATGGCCTCGTGTTCATTGGTTCTGCACCCAACGACCATCTTATCACCGTCGAACGGCCGCTCCGTCCGCAGAAGGCTTATCATGATTCGTCCGGGCAGGCTGGTAGCATCCGGTGCCTGGTTGCAGGGCCGCCGGTGGGAGGGATGAATGGCGAACAACAGTGAATGGGTGTTGACGGCGAACGGCACTGGTTACAGGCTCTTTGCGCACGACAAGAAGTTCGCGCCATTGCGCGAGGTCAAACACATGGACTGGCCGAGCGGGCGCATGCCAGCGCGGGACATCAACAGCGACCGACCTGGCCGCAGCTTTGACAGTGGTGGCCAGGGCCGGCATGCGATGGAGCCTCGGACCGACGCCCACCAGGAAGAGGAGGTCCGACTCGCCCGGGAAATCGCCGACACCCTGCTGGAGACACGGCGGGCGGGGGACTACGACAGCCTGATCATCATCGCCGCCCCGCGCTTGCTGGGGCACCTGCGCGAGGTGCTCCCGGCAGCCGTGCGACAGAGCGTGGGGACTGAGATCGACAAGGACCTGACCGCCTACGATGCCGAACAGCTCACAGACTGGCTTCGCAAGGAAGTGTGGGAAAAATAAATTAGCTGGCGCCGATCCGTACCGGCATCCGGTGGGCGCCGAAATGTTCCGGCTCGGCGTCGAAGTAACCCGCGACAGCAGACGCGCACGCCTGGCAGCGGCCCGTAGCGTCCAGGCCCCAGCGGCCGAGCTGATACCAGTCGCGTTCAATCAACAGCGCCCCGCAATCCTGACACCAGGTGCTGCCGCCATCGGCGTCGTGCACGATGCCCGTGTAGGCGTAACGAATGCCGTTGGCCATCGCGATGCGACGCGCGCGGGTCAGCGTTGCAGCGGGCGTGGGGCCAACGTCGCGCATCTTCCAGTCCGGATGAAAAGCGGTGAAGTGCATCGGCACATCGGGCCCCAGGTGTTCGACCACCCACGCGGTCATTCGCTCCAGTTCAGCACTGGAATCGTTCTGCCCGGGAATCAGCAGCGTCGTCAGTTCCAGCCAGGTATCGGTCTCGTGACGGATGTACTGCAGCGTCTCCAGCACCGGTTCCAGGTGCCCGCCGCAGGTCTTGTAGTAGAACTCGTCCGTGAAGGCCTTCAGATCCACGTTAGCCGCGTCGATGGCGGCGAAGAATTCCCGGCGCGGTTCAGGATCGATGTAACCAGCCGTGACGGCCACGGTCTTGACACCCTGTTCGCGGCACGCGGCAGCCACGTCCACCGCGTATTCGAGAAAGATCACCGGGTCGTTGTACGTGAAGGCGATGCTTTTGCAGCCGAGTCCCCCGGCGACTTCGGCCAGCCGCGCAGGACTCGCCGCATCGGCGAGCACGTCCATCTCCCGGGCCTTGGTCATATCCCAGTTCTGACAGAATTTGCACGCCAGATTGCAGCCGGCGGTACCGAAGGACAACACCGAACTGCCCGGGTAGAAGTGATTGAGCGGCTTCTTTTCGATGGGGTCCACGCAGAACCCTGACGAACGGCCGTAGCTAACCAGCTTGATCTGCCCGTCCAGGTGCTGGCGCACGTAGCACAGGCCGCGCTGGCCCTCGCGCATTCGGCAATGCCGCGGGCACAGGTCGCACTGAATGCGGCCGTCGCCCACATCGTGCCAATACTTGGTCGGCACCGTCGTGGGATCGGCAGTTCTCGCGTCAGTCATCTCTTGTTAAATGGGTACCGGATGCCTATATATCAAGCATGAATATCGGAGTCTTGACCAGGCAGGGTAATTGACGTGCTGATTCGCCGCGATCCGGCGGTGGCCGGGCTTTTCTACACCGCTGATGCCGCCGTGCTGCGCGAACAGGTGGAGGCGCTGCTTCGCGGCGCTGCCGTGCCCGCTGGTGAGCCTCCCAAGGCACTGATCGTGCCCCACGCCGGGTACCAGTACTCGGGTGCCGTGGCCGCCTCGGCTTACCGCTACCTGGCATCTGTACGCGAGCGGATTCAGCGCGTAGTGCTGCTGGGGCCGGCCCATCGCGTCTGGCTGGACGGCCTGGCGGTGCCTTCCGTCGACGCGTTTGCCACGCCCCTCGGCGACATCCCCATCGATACCGCGGCCCGGGCTGCCGTGGCTCGGCTGCCGGGGGTGCAGGTGTCGGATACGGCGCACGCGCAGGAGCATTCCCTGGAGGTCCAGCTGCCGTTTCTCCAGGTGGCCCTGGGCAACTTTAGTTTGCTGCCCATCGTCATTGGCGAGTGCGCTCCAGCAGCTGTCGCAGCCGTCATTGACACCCTGTGGGGTGGGCCCGAAACGCTGATTGTCATCAGTTCCGATCTGTCGCACTTTCACACCTATGATGAGGCACGCCGGATCGATGCGTGCACCAGCCGGCGCATCCTGGAAGGCGCTACGGATCTGCGCGGCGACGAAGCCTGCGGCGCCGCCGCGGTCAATGGCCTGATCGCAGCGCAGCACGCCGACAATCTCAGCATCGAGCAGGTTGATCTGCGAAATTCCGGCGACACCGCCGGTGACCGGACCCGGGTCGTGGGATATGGCGCATATGTCCTGCACTGAGCAACTGCTGGTGGCGCTGGACGAACACGAGCGTGTTGCGCTGCTGCGCGTTGCGCGGGCGTCGATCCTGCACGGCCTGGCGAACGATCGGCCGCTGGAACTTGAAATCACGCAGATGACGGGCCGCCTTGGCGAGCACCGGGCGAGCTTCGTGAGCGTTTACCACCGGGCGCAGCTGCGCGGCTGCGTGGGCAACCTGGCAGCGACGCGAGCGCTGGCCAATGATGTGGCGCGCAACGCTTATCTTGCGGCGTCACAGGACCGGCGCTTTGAGCCGCTTACCGACACGGAACTGTCCGCGACGGCCATCGAGGTCGCCGTGCTGTCGGCTCCCGAACCCATCCCGTTTGAATCGGAAGCGGATCTGCATCGCCGGCTGGTCCCCTGCGAGGACGGCGTGATCTTGACCGACAACAACAGCGGCCGGGCCACTTTCCTGCCGAAAGTCTGGGAAAAGCTGCCACATCCCGAAGACTTTATCCGGGAACTGAAGTGCAAGGCCGGGCTGCCGGCGGACTACTGGTCCGAGTCGCTGCGATTCGCCAGGTACCGCACCATCTCGTTCTCTGATACGTGAGCCTGTGGCGACAGCCCAGCCGATACCAGTGGCTGGCCAGCAAAACAGGCCGTGATGAATTGACAAGGAGTTAACTCGTGATTACTTATCTGTACTGGGCTTTGTTCATCGGTCTGGCCTTTGGCCTGGTCTTCCTGTTCGGTGTCCGCCTGAATAGCTGGAAAGCGGCCGGGGTAGGCGCGGCACTGGTGTTGTTCTTCGGCTGGGCTGCTTACTTCTTCTACTTTCAACAGCTATTCGTGAAGCGATACGGCGGGGTGATGGCGATTCGTGTGCCGGCCGGTCAACAGCATGTCGCAGCTACGTGGAAGGATGACAATCTGTGGATCGAAAACTACGACCCGCGCACGAACGAGTGCACTTTCGCCGAGTATTCCAAGGGCAATCTGCTGGAAGGGCGGGTCACTATCAAGAATTGCAATCCCGTCGGGCGCGGCGAGGTAGCTGACGGTAGTGCTTCGACCGCCAGGTAGTGAGCGCCGGCGCATTCAACCAACAGGTGGCGGAGCTGCTCCGTGAGACGGCGGCGGTGCTGGACCAGCAGGATGCCAGTCCGTTTCGGGTCAATGCGTACCGGCGGGCGGCGCAGACCGTCGACACCCTCGATGAAGACCTGCGCGAGATACTCGAGCGTGAGGGCACGGAGGGGCTGATCGCGCTGCCCGGTGTCGGCCGCAGCATCGCCGGGTCTATCCGTGAAATTGCGATGACCGGCGGTCTTGGCCGTCTGTACCGTCTGCGCGGCGAACTCGAGCCCGAGCAGCTGTTCCAGACCCTGCCCGGGGTAGGGCCGGATCTCGCCGCAGCCATTCACGACCAGTTGCACGTTGATTCGCTGGAAGCCCTGGAGATCGCAGCGCACGACGGGCGCCTGGAAAAAGTGAAGGGCGTGGGCCCGCGTCGCGCGGCCGGAATACGGGCGAGCCTCGCGAGCCTGCTGGGTCGGCGGCCGCGCCTCCGCCCGCCGCTGGCACCGGGCGTGGACTCACTGCTCGCACTGGATCGTGCCTATCGATCTCGGGCCCGTGCCGGCAGTCTTACAATGATCGCGCCGAAACGTTTCAACCCGGAAGGCAAGGCGTGGCTGCCCATCATGCATGCAGTGCGCAAACCGTGGCATTTCACCGTGTTGTTCTCGAACACGGCGCGCGCGCATCAGCTCAAGCGTACCGGCGACTGGGTGGTGATCTATTTCGAAGACGCGGACAATCGTGCGGGCCAGAACACGGTCGTCACAGAAACCCGCGGTAAGCTGCAGGGTAAACGCGTGGTGCGTGGTCGGGAAGCCGAATGCCAGGAATATTATCGCCGCGGCAACCGCGCGATGGCGCGTCGCGACGGCCGGCGTAAGTCACGGGCCGGAAATCGGGCCTAGCGCCGGGACCTGGATGCTTTCCAGGTAATCCACGAGATTATCCAGGGTTTCCGCCACCAGGCGTTCCGAGAATGCGCCTGCGCCTGCGTCGATCCAGAACTCGTAGCCCCAGACGGGCATCTGCTGGGAGCCGTGCGCGGTGATCCGGTCCCGCCCGTCAATCTGCCGTGTCAGCTCATCCCGGGGAAACACGCCGTCGTTGCGTGCCGCGATTCGGGTCAGGTCCGGCGCCGGCATCGTCAGGACTTCGGACACCGGCCCGTCGCCCCGCCCGGACGCACCGTGACATGCCGAACACAGTCGCTCGTAGTTCTCCTCGCCGGTGTAGGTCACTACCTCGGTGGCGTCGGCGGAGGCCGCGGCGATAGCCAATGCAGCGGTGAGCAATCTATAGCGCATGGCGAAGCATTATAGGCTCTTGACGCTGCGGGGCGGATCCTTGGCCGTTGCTGGCGTGCGGTCTGGGCTCAGCCCGCCTCCAGGATCTCGGTCGCCACTCGCTCGGCGGAGGCCATGGCGGATTCCATACCAAACTCGCTGCGCCTGGTGTGTTCGCCGGCAAAGTGGATGCGGCCTTCCGGTCTTGGCAGTTCTGCGGCAAATCGCGAGATCTGGCCGGCGGAGTAACTGAGCCCACAGCCGCCGATGAAAGGCGTCGTGCCCCACGAGTAATGGCCCATGACCTCTATCTGGCCGCGCGATGCGGGCCGGACTTCGGCGAGCAGATCCAGTACCAGGCGGGTCGCCGACTCGTGGTCGTATTGATCGATGCGCTGGCTGCCCTGGCCGTTGATCCAGACCACCAGTGTGTGCACGTCATCGCTGCCGTCAGACATTGCAAATACGCGTTCCAGCTGGCCGTCCGACCACAGGCTGGGTTCCAGGCCATCGGCTTCCCAGAATCGGCTCGTGGGCCGCAGGTAGAACTTGGTCGCGGAGTAGTAGGGCACCTGGCTGGTAGCCGCAGCTTTCAGTGGCGACAAAGTCGGCGTGATTTCAATTTGCCGCAGGGCCGGGAACGGAATCGCTGCAACCAGGAAAGCACCGCGATACCGGGTGCCGTCGATACTGGTGACTTCGATGCTGCTGGCATCCTGGGCGATGGCGGCGGCAGCTTGCCCGAAGCGGATCTCGGTCTTGAGGCTGGCGGCCATTGCGTCCGGCAGGCGCTGGTTACCGCCTGCTACCTCGCTCAGCGGGGCGACCGTTTGCCCGGCTTCCTTCATGGCCCGGAAGGCCCGAATGCCGAAATTGGTGCGCGTGGTGTCGCGGAACAGGGACAGTGCAGAGGTCCGGTCCATCCCGATGCCGTTATAGGTATGGCCCATCAGGCGTATCGCTTCTGCCGATACGCCCTGCTGCCGGAGATAGTCCGCTATCGGGACGTCGAGGTTCTGGAAGTCCGGCGACAGCCAGTCATCCAGTTCCTGCAAGGGGTTGTACCTGTTCAACAACTCCGAGGACATACGGGCGGGGGCGATGTTGCGTTCTTCACCCGTCGTCTGGTTCGCAGCGGCTTCAGCCCAGTCATCCGCACGCACTAACTGCCCGCGAACGTGGTAAGTGAACGGCCGGACGCGAATCGAACTCGGTATCCGTTCCAGCTCGAGGCGGCGCATCATGTCCAGCACGCGCGCATACATCACGCCGATGTCGCTGGCACCCAACTCGTGCAGTGTGCCACCGAAGTCCCGCGTCTGGACCCTGCCACCGACGTGGTCTGAAGCTTCCAGCAGCGTGACGCGAAAACCGAACTCCTCGAGCAGCATGGCCGAATACAGGCCAGCAAGACCGGCCCCCAGCACGATGACTTCTGCCGACTCGGCCGCGCGCAAGACTCTTGGTGCCAGCATGCCGACTGCCGTTGCGCCAACTCCGCGTATCAGATTGCGCCGGTTCACAGCCCACGAACTCAATTCATCCATTGCAAGGCCCCCTATGCGTTTCGCTCATTGTGGAGTGCAGGGAGATGCGGTGCAATCAGGCGAGCGCAAACGATTCAGTTGAGCACAAGCATGGCAGTTCGCAGTGGCGTTGTTGCCGCGGCGACCCGCGTCTCCGGCGCCACGCAACCATCTGCAGTCCATTGGTCTGTTAGTCTTCAGGTCGAATGATCGCGCCAACGCGGAGAACAATATGAAAGCAGCCGTACTGGACAAGTTTGGGCCATCTTCAGTGATGGAAGTTCGCGACATGCCGAAGCCGGAGATCAACGTAGACCAGGTGCTGGTGGAGGTGGTTGCTGCGGGAGTCAATCCTATTGACTGGAAAATCCGCGAAGGCTGGATGAGCGATCGCTTTGGTAGCGAGTTCCCAATGATACTGGGCTTCGACGCATCCGGGACCGTGGCTGAGGTGGGCGCCAACGTCTCCGGTTTTCAGCCTGGCGACCGGGTATTCGCCCGTTCAAATGTGGGCCCGGGCGGCTGCTATGCCGAATACGCGGCGGTGAACGCCGATACTGTTGCCGCCAGGCCTGAGGCATTGAATGACAATGAAGCTGCGGCTATGCCGCTGGCAGCGTTGACAGCGCTGAATGGTCTCCGCGACGTCGGGCGGCTACAGCCGGGGCAACGGGTGCTGATCAACGGTGCGGTCGGCGGCGTGGGTGTGTATGCCGTCCAGATCGCGAAGAACATGGGAGCGCATGTTACTGGTGTGTGCAGCACGCTTAACCTGGCGCTGGCTCGCGAGCTGGGTGCGGACGATGTGGTCGACTATACCCGGCAGAATCCGCTGGAGTCGGGCCAGACCTGGGATGTCATTTACGACACCGTGGGCTACATGAAATACGCAGACGCTCGCCAGCAGCTTGCTCCCGAGGGCGTCTATATCACCCTGGTACCGGTGGAGGGCATAGAATTTTTCATTCCCGGGCAGACTGAGATCAAGCCTCGCGGCGGCTATTTCCTGGTCTGGGTACCTACGGCCGCCGACCTGATGATCCTGTCCGGATGGGTCGAGGAAGGAAAGCTCCACTCGGTGATCGACAGTATTTACCCCCTTGAACTAGTGCGTGATGCACACGAGCGCAGCCAGACCGAGCGTGCGCGCGGCAAAATCGTGCTAAGGATCAGGGAATAGTGCTGGGACGGTTGCATCAGCACGTCGCCGCCTTTGGCTCGAATGACTTTGCCTGGGGACTCTGTCGGTAGCCTATTTTTCGGCGGTGATATTGATGATCCAGGCGCGGGATGCCGGGAGATGCGTGACAGGAAACCACAATCCGATCCCGTCGCCGTCGTCGTTAGTGAATTCGGAATGGATCGTCGGATTGCGGAAGCCCGCTTCCAGCAGTAGTTCCCGGAGTTCCGGGAGCGTCCACAGGCGCCACTTGTAGGTGAAGGCCTTGCGAATGCGGGATCCGTCCGGAAACTCGAAATGGATGTGGGTTTTCATGTGACCCGTCACCGGATTGTATTTCGCCTGTTCCCAGACGTAAGTGAAATCCCCGAGGTCCATCTCTTCCTCCAGTTCCTGGAATGCCGCATGCCCGCCATAGGCGTCGAGGAAGAACACGCCTTGCGGCCCTAACCGCCGGTACACGGCTTCGAAGTATTCACGGAGCTTCGCACGTTTCCTGAAGATCCAGTAGCTGAAGTTGAAGGCACAGATCACGTCCACGGGTGGTGTTTCTATATGTCGCACGTCACCACAGATCAGGGAAATCCTCCGCCGTTGTGACTTGGGGAGCGCCCCAACTCTGTTTTTCCGGCCCCACTGCAGGACGTCGAGATCGATATCGACGCCGAACGCATGATGCGAGTTTGATCTGCCCACCCACTCAGCCGCGGCGCTGGCCGTCCCGCAGAAATCTTCTCGAAGCCCAGACGGTGAACGCCCGCGTATCTCCTCGAACACATTTTCTACAAACTGACACTGCTCGGTCACGTTCTGTACCGAGTCTTCGTAAAGCTCATGCAAATCGGCTGTTGCCGCCATCGACTTCGACTTGGGTTTGCGTTTAGCCATGACTGATTCTGAAATTACCTGCGTCCGGCGTCGCGAGGCCTGCAAAGAAAGCGCCCGAGAAGACAGGCCTATGTGAATCAAATTATTTCAATTTGTTGTCTGGAGAAGCACCTGATCCTGAGCATAGTGTACATTGTGAACGTGGGGGGCTCCTGGCTGCGTCAGGGGCTTCTTGATTGTACTGTTTACTGATGAGTCCCGACACGGGGAGAAATACGATGGCTAAAGCAAAACGCAAGACCAAGAGAAAGGCGAAAAGGAAAGTACCAGCTGCTTCTCGAAAGACCACGGTGATGACCACGGCGATCCGCGATGCAATGATGAAGGTGCATCAGAACACCAAGAAGGCCGAACAGGCGAGAGCCGAGGCGGAACTGAAAGTCTTTGCGGCGAGACTTATTGCTCACATCATGAAGGAAGCCGATATCAAGGGTCCGTCATGGTCGGTGAAGAAGAAGCTCGCGGCAAAGGCAAGGAAGAAAGCCAGTTTGGCAAAGAAGCGCGCCATCAAGAAAGCCGATATAGCCAAGCGCCAGGCGAGGCGGAAGGTTGCTGCAGCGCAGAGAAAGGTCGCAGCGTCAAAGAAGAAGAGGCGATAGTCATCTTCCATAGCTCTAGCTTATGGGGAGACCTCGGATGTGCCCGCCTCGTGCGGGCACATCTTTTTCAAATGCCGCTGGAACAGGTGGCTCGAGCGCGGGATCATCGCCAGGTAGAGCGGGCGAGGGTACGAATATTCTGCGGGCCGATGAATAGTTCTGCGACAATTGCAGTGAATCGGGATCCAGGGCCATGCGCAAGCAAGACAAAAGTCTGACCGCCGAAGGGCAGATGGCGCTGTTCTGGCGCATCCTGCACATGTTAACCGCACGCTACGGGAACTACCCGATGGGCCAGTTGCTGGTCGCGTTGACGATGGTTTTTCTGAACGAGCGCGGCACGCCACCCACGATGACCGAAATCTGCGCGGCCACCGGGCTACCGAAGTCCTCTGTGTCCCGATATGTGTCGTGGCAGATCAAGCATGGCCTCGCTCGGGAGAAAATCGATCCTAACGATCGGCGTCAACGTCGGCTCGTGCAGACAGCGAAAGGGAAGGCTGAGTGGACGTGGCAGGTAGAGCAGTTGGGGGAGCTGTTCGATGAAATCGGCGAGCTCGACAACAGTTTTCGCTTGAGCAGCAAGCGGCCCAACGCAAAGGAATTGTTGCACCGCATGATTGAGATCAATCGGCAGGCACCGAAGCGTTTCCGTTAGGGATCCGCTCCCGAAGAGCGAAGAATACCTTGAAATATAGGGGGTTCCTCGCTGCGGTATTTGCCTGATCCCCAGGATTACAAGCCTGTACGCGAAGTGCGGGCTTGCGTCGCACGGGGTGCGGGCAGTATGGTCCCAAGTTGGGATTAAAATTATAGATAAGAATCCATTCCCGTCGTTCGCCAGGAATGAATTGATTGGGGGAACAAAGATGGAGTCGCCCTGTCCGCTTGCCTGGTTGGTGTCCTCACTGTTTCTGGCCGTGATTCCGGTGTCGGCAGCGGCGGAGGGGCCGCCGCCGTTCACATTCAATGACCGCTGCGTACCCTATGAAGTCGATGCGGACTTCATGCGCGCCAACGGCGTCGATCCGGACAAAGTCATATCGGCGTTCGTCAGGAGCGGAGATGCCGACGGCGGTACCGGCAACGACGGCTCGGTCTCCCCGTGGACTGCGGATTTCGACGGCGACGGAAACCCGGTGCCGTGCGATGAGTTCCATACGAACAGACGCCGCACGCGCTACGAGGGTTGCCATTTCTACGACGGCAAGTTTTGTTATTTCGTGACCACGGGCCAGATGGACCCACAAGGATTCACGGATGACGCAGCCGGGCGGCGCGCGTTCGAGATCGCCGAACACTTTGTGCTATACGAATTCACACAGCAGTTCGGGGAGACATCGCCGCCGAGCCCCTTCTGGCCAGACGGCTATTCCCCGCCGCCGTTGTTCGTGGATCCGTTTGCCGGTGGCTTCGCGGTCGGGTCGCAGACGAAGATTATGAATGCCAAGGGTGCTTACTTCACGGACAATCCGATCGGTCTCTGGAAACAGGGACTGGTAAATTTCACCCCGAAGGCCTCAGCCTGTCGCTTTGATGTGAGCGGTACGGATCCTGACTGCGTTTTCTTTAATGCCATGCTTACGGCGAACGGCACAGCGTCGCAGAACGTCGGTTATCCGTTGGTTTATACCGGTGAGGAGCTGTTCGGGCTGCTGGAGCGAGACCTCGCATCACTGCGGTACCGGATCGGAAACGGCGGCGTAGGGGGCGCCCAGGAAACTGCGCGTTATATCCTGTGCCCGATCCACGAGGCGCCGGACAATGGCGACATATCGCCGGGCAACGACATCATCCAGGCCTTCCCGGCGCATATCGAGTGGCAGCCGCCGAGCGCTTTCCTGGTATTCAATCTGCCACCCCCGCGCGGCAGTGAAACTGTACCCCTATTCAATGCCTTTGGTCCGACGCCGCCGCAAGGGGCGCCGGAGTCACCGTTCCAGGAGATCGGGATCGTCGAGAATTTCCATTGCCTGCAAGAGACCGGCAACTTCTGCCCGTAGTCTTTGTTGAGCATTCGGGGAGGAAGACAACCCTGCCGTTGCGCGGGATCTTCTCTACCGGTAGATCTACTCCACGGACAAGATCGCGACATCATAGGTCAGTGTCTGGCCGGCCAGTGGGTGATTGAAATCCAGGATAACCGTGTCCTCTTTAACTTCGGCAACCCGAGCTCTGCGTCCGTATCCCTGTGCGACAAAGAATGCGCCGACATGACGCGCAGCTTCCGGAATCTGATCGATTGGCACCTCACGGAAGGCAGCTGTGTTGACCGGGCCGTAAATATCCTCAGGGGCCAGGGTCACGGATTGCTTGTCGCCGGCAGCGAGGCCGTCCAGTGCAGCCTCGAGAGCAGGCAATAGCTTGCCGTCACCCTGCCTATAGCGAATTGGTGGTCCGTCCACATTGCTGTGCACCACTTCGCCATCCGGCAGCGACACCGTGTAGCTCAATGCGACAACCTTACCCGGCTTGATTGTATTGCTTGTCTCCTCGTTCGCCGCAACACTCAGTGAGCACAGCAGAAGGGCGATGAATGCAAGGTCACCCCGACGCCATCTGCACTGCAAAAACCACATATTGACTCTCCAGGCGCCAAGCCCAATCGCTCATGCCATCCACTCGCTGAGCCGGAAACGCGAAAACGGAGCTGCCAGTGTCCACCATCCATGCCGCATTCTTTGCGTCGGACACAATGATTCTAGCCATGACAATGGCGGGTGTCTGCAATGTCGAGAAGCCAGCGTGTCGTGGGTCCGTCGGTGCATCGAAATCGATCGACGCGCGCCGTCAACGTTTACGTGAGCTAGTCGATGGTCCGGATTATGTTTACCGCGGTTATTCGCGCCGCATGCTGTCAGTGGCTCCCAGGGCCAATGAGCTGCGTAGGCCAGCTGCGGCCCCGCGCCGGCAGGGACCTCGCAGCAATGTCGCTTGTTTGCCCGCGCGCTCAGGCGCGGGCCGGCGCAGCGTAGTCTGAAACGTGTCCGACCGGATCGTGGACACCATTACAAGCATCGGCCTTGAGTCGCTCTGGTGTCGGCACAATGGTCCCAAATTGGGATTACAATGGTATGTAATAAGAAAGTCCCGACGTTTGCCAGGGATGGCTTTATTGGGGGAGCAAAGATGAAGCCGCCCTGTACGCCTGCCTGGTTGTTGCCGTTACTGTTCCTGGCAACGCCTGCCGTCGCCCAGTTTGTTGAAACCGCGACAGCACCACCGCCCTCAGCGAAAGAACTTGACCTGCCAACGGTCGTTGAGACGCTGTCGAAACTCCCAATGGTTGACGAGGCAACCCCCGATGGCGTGAACGGATTCATTCGGGATCTGGATTCGGCAATCCTGCTCGGCAAAGCGCTGTTCTGGGATCAGCAGGTCGGCAGTGCGGATGTAGCCTGCGGGACCTGTCACTATCATGCCGGTGCTGATGCACGCGAGAGGAATCAGCTAAGTCCCGGCCTCAATGGCGGCAATCAAGCCTTCGATCGAACCACGACCGGTCGCGGTGGCGCGAACTACAAGCTGCGCGAGGGAGATTTCCCGTTCCACCGGTTGGTCGATCCGGGTGACCGCACTTCAATGGTCCTGCACGACACCGATGATGTCACTTCATCCCAAGGCACCTTCGCCGCGGTCTTCAACGATATCGTGCTGGGTGAGGCCCTGGACGACTGCACCGTCGTTCCCGATCCGGATGGTTTCCAAGTAAGAGCCAAGAATACCCGGCGTGTCGAACCGCGTAACGCGCCTACCGTCATCAACGCCGCTTTTAATCATCGCAATTTCTGGGACGGTCGTGCGAATAATATTTTCAACGGTGTCGACGTTTTTGGGCAGCGAAATGCAGCGGCTCGAATTCTCGAGGTAGATAACGGTAACGTCGTCAAGACTCAAGTCGCATTCGAGAACTCCAGCCTCGCGTCGCAGGCTGTTGGACCGCCCGTCAGCAACAAGGAGATGTCCTGCGACGGTCGCACCTTCCCGAAGATCGGTAAGAAGTTGCTGAGCCTGGATGTGCTGCAGCAACAGCTCGTTCATCAGACCGATAGTGTGCTGGGGCAAATGTCAGCCTGGCCATCCCCGGGCCTGTCCAATAATGGTGCACCGAACGGTGAACCGGCGACTTACGGGAAGCTGATCGAGGACGCCTTCGCGACTCGGTTCTGGGACTCCGACAAGCTGTTCGATGCGGAGCAGAACGAGATTGGGTTTGGTGAGCCGGCGACAACAAACGAATACACCCTGATGGAGGTGAATTTCGCACTGTTTTTTGGGCTCGCGGTACAGGCTTATGAGCGCACGCTGGTGTCAGACGATGCGCCCTATGATCAATGGGCCGAGGCGCCCGGCGGCCGCTCGCCGGACGTCGACAACGCGAAGGGCATTCTGACCGACGCACAGATGCGCGGCATGAACCTGTTCTTCACCAACGAGCTTGCGCCGGAAGACAAGGTCGGTCTGCGCGGCAACTGCAGCACCTGCCACCAGGGCCCGTTGTTTTCGACTGCGACCTTCCCGTTCACCGAAGAGGCAGAATCCGGTGAGTTCCCCGAGCGCGAGCAGCTCGTCGAACGTATGCGCAGGGGGGACGCCTTTAATATCGCCGAGGACCTGTTCCGGTATTTCATTAGCGGGCAGGGCACAGTCGGCGGTTTCAATATCGCCGGTATGGCTGGAGCGCGAGAATTGCCGTCCAGGTATCCGGCCGCGGTCGGCGGTGACATCACGGTGAATGGCAGGCAATGCCAGGTGCGGGCTTTCCTGATGAATCAGGACCTGGTCGCGGGGGCCCCACCCCCTTATGCGCGGGGACCTGTGGGGCCGGTACTCCGTGAGCCACCGCCGGTACCACCAGGGCCCTCGGATTTTGCCGATTATTCGACCCGGGACGCAGTCTTCCGGGTCAATTGTCGCAGACGGCGGGATCTCGAAATTACGATTATCGACAATGGTGTCGGCACCGACACGGCCACGATTCGTTGGGTCGCTGACCCCGGTGCGCCGGCGCCGTGTCCGAACTGTTACCCGATCCCGCCCGTATACGGACCCACGCTCGCGTCCGGCGCTGTCGACGGCGACTTCACGTTGGGAATCCCGACGCTTTACGATACGGCGTTCTATAACATCGGTGTGCGGCCGACAGCGGAGGACCCGGGCGTCGGGGCGGACGATCCGTGGGGTAACCCGCTTTCCATTACGCAGCAATGGATCGACCAGCTGCTCGGTACGCCGGCGCCGGACGCTGCTGCCATAAAGAGCCTGAACTTCTCGCGGGTCACGGAGCCGTTCAGCTGGTACGGTGACTCGGTGTTCTTCCCGGGTGGCTTCGCTGGCTATGTGTGGCTGACGCATCGTCTTGAGGCGAATCCGGCCTATCCGGCACCCGGCGAGTGCCTCCGCGGACCTGGCGCGCCGCCATTGCCGGGAGGGCCCTTCCCGGATCGGGAAGCCTGCGAGGACGCGGGTGGATTCTGGTCCATAGAGTCGGAGTTCAGCCTCGCGCCGCAATTCTTCCCGCCGCGACCTGGCCGGGGTGACGACGCAGTGCCGGCTTACGATCCGGACGCCTCGCCGTTTCCGAACGTCGCAAACCTTGAGCCGATCCTGGCGATGCCGACGGGCATTGACGGCGCCTTTAAGGTACCGAATCTGCGCAATGTGACGCTAACGGCGCCGTTTTTCCACAATGGTGGACAGCTGACACTCAGGCAAGTGATGGAGTTCTATAACCGCGGCGGGGATTTCGCTGTGGAAAACCTCGGTGATCTCGCCCCAAACATTCATGCGCTTGCCCTGGATGATCAGCAGATCGATGATGTTGTTGCATTCCTGGAGGCGCTCACGGATGCGCGGGTCACGTGCGAAAGGGCGCCGTTCGACCATCCGCAAATCGTTATCCAGCCGGGGCACAGGTTCAACGAGAGAGTTGTGTTAGGCGATGGGAACGGGAACGCGCGGGATCGCAGTGAGATCATTCAGGCCACCGGCGCAGGCGGTCGAGCGGCCGTTGGTCTGCCGTGCCTCGGGAGCGAGAATTTTCTCGAATAGGGCAGACAACAATCAGATGACGGCGGGCCGTAGCTGACGCCAGATGCGTGCCCGGACGGAGAGCTACATGACAGTCGAGAAATTCAGTTGCGATTTCGGAACGCACGCCGGTATGGTCGTGGCGTTTCTGATGGTGGTGCTACTTATCGCAATCCCGCCGTCGGCAGCTGCGGACGGGCCGCCGCCGTTCACATTCAAGGACCGCTGCGTACCGTATGAAGTTGCCCCGGACTTCATGCGTGCCAACGGCGTGGATCCGGACAAGATCCTGTCGACTTTTGGTGATGAGCCTCCGGACGATGGGACGGGCAACAGCGGGACGCCGGCGCCGTGGACCTGGGACCTGGACGAAGATGGCGACCCGATTCCCTGTGACGAGTTTCACACGCACAAGCGCCGCACGCGTTACGAGGGCTGCCACTTCTACGACGGCAGGCCGTGCTATTTCGCGACGACGGGACAAATGGACCAGGATGGGTTCACAGACGACGAAGCCGGGCGGCGCGCCTTCGAGATTGCGGAGCATTTCGTAATCTACGAGGTAGTCCAGCAGCTCGAGGGGCCGTCCCCGCCGGACTTCACCTACCTGCCTGCGCCAATTTTTACCGACCCGTTTGCTGGTGGCTTTGCGGTTGGCACGCAGACCAAAATTATGAATGCTGCAAATACCTACTGGCAGGATGATCCGATCGGCCTGTGGAAAATCGGATTTATTCAATTCACGGAGAAGGCGGAGGACTGCCTCACGGATTTCGTCGATGAAGACTGCGTGTTCATGAACAACATGACGGCGGCTAACGGCACGTCGTCCCAGAATCTGGGCTACCCCCTGATCTACAGAGGGGATGAGATCTTCGAGCTGACTGAACGCGGTCTCGCGTCGATCCGCTACCGTATAGGCGCCGACGGCGTGCCAGGTGGTGCCGACGGTCCACGCTATATCCTGTGTCCCGTGCACGAAGATCCAGATAACGGGGATATATCGCCGGGCAATGACATCATCCAGGCTTTCCCGACGCACATCGAGTTCCAGCCGCCTAACGCGCTGGGTATTTTCCCGGATGGCTCCGACCCCACCGGTCGTGGGCATATGCGCATCAGCTTCGCTATCCCGTTTGGGCCGACGCCGCCGCCCGGAACCGGGCCGTTCGCCGAGCAGAGTGTCTACGACGACTTCGACTGTCTGCAGCGCACCGGCAACGTTTGTCCCTGACATAGCACCTGCGTTGCTAAGACGATCCTCCAAGGCGCAGAATAAGGGGGATCCGCAAGGGTCCCTTTCCTCATGGACCTACGGTGCCGAACCCATACGAACATAGCTACCAGCAGTCTCTGGCGGAACCCGACGCCTTCTGGGCGGAGGTGGCCGGTGGGATCGACTGGCAACGGCCCTGGGACAGGGTGCTGGATGAGTCCGTTGCGCCGGGTTACCGCTGGTTCGCCGGCGGGATTCTGAACACTTGCTACAACGCACTCGACCGGCACGTCGCAGCCGGCCGTGGCCAGCAACCGGCGCTAATCTACGACAGCGCGATGACCGGCAGGCAGCAGGTGCTGCGCTACGGGCAGCTGCAAGGTGAGGTGGCACGCTTCGCCGGGGCACTCGCACAGTTCGGGGTGGGGAAGGGCGACCGGGTCATCATCTACATGCCGATGGTGCCGGAAGCAGCCGTCGCGATGCTGGCCTGCGCCCGGATCGGTGCGATTCATTCCGTTGTGTTCGGAGGCTTCGCCGCGAATGAACTGGCGACGCGCGTCGACGACGCACTGCCCAAAGTGATCGTGGCAGCGAGTTGTGGCCTGGAACCTGGCCGGGTAGTGGAATACAAACCGTTGCTCGACGAAGCCCTCAGACAGTCAACGCATCAGCCGGATGCCTGCATTATTCTGCAGCGGGAACAGGCAGTTGCCCACATGACCAGCCGCGACCACGACTGGCAATCGATCGTGGCCGCTGCCGAACCGGTAGGTTGCGTGGCCGTCGCAGCCACCGATCCGCTGTATATCCTGTACACGTCCGGGACCACCGGTCAGCCCAAGGGGATCGTGCGCGATAACGGTGGGCATGCGGTTGCGCTGAACTGGACCATGAGTGCGTTCTATGGTGTCGATGCAGGCGACGTGTTCTGGGCCGCGTCTGACGTCGGCTGGGTCGTCGGTCATTCGTATATTGTCTATGGGCCGCTGCTGCGCGGGTGCACGACACTAATGTTCGAGGGCAAGCCGGTGGGTACGCCGGATGCTGGTACTTTCTGGCGGGTAATCGCCGAACACGGTGTAAAAGCCATGTTCACCGCGCCGACGGCAATTCGCGCGATTCGCCGGGAAGATCCCGAGGGCAAATTGCTGAAGACTTTTTCCCTCGATCGTTTCGAAACCCTGTTCGTGGCAGGTGAACGCTGCGACCCGGAAACCCTGGCGTGGGCCCGGGCCAAACTACAGGTTCCGGTCATTGATCACTGGTGGCAGACGGAAACCGGCTGGCCCATTGCCGGGAATCCCGTGGGCCTCGGGGCCTTTGAGATCAGGCCTGGGTCCGCGGGTAAGGTGATGCCAGGCTGGGATGTTCAGATCCTGGATGAGGGGGGAGAGCCGGTCGGTGCGGGGCAGACGGGCGCGATCACCTGCCGCTTGCCACTGCCGCCCGGCACATTGCCTACCCTATGGAATGCAGAGGAGCGTTTCCGGCAGGCTTACCTGGAACGATTCCCGGGTTATTACCAGACGGGCGATGCCGGTTACGTGGACGACGATGGCTACATCTACGTCATGAGCCGCACGGATGACGTGATCAACGTGGCCGGCCACCGATTGTCCACCGGTGCGATCGAGGAGGCACTGGCCACTCACGCCGACGTGGCCGAATGCGCGGTGACCGGGATCCGCGATGAGCTGAAGGGGCAGGTACCGCTGGGCTTCCTTGTGTTGAAAGCTGGCGCCGACCGGGTTGAAAAGGACGTGGCGCAGGAGGCCATCAGCCTGGTACGCGAGAAAATCGGGCCGGTGGCTGCATTTCGCAAGGCACTAGTCGTCAAGCGGCTACCGAAAACGCGTTCGGGCAAGATACTGCGGCGCACGCTGCGCAATATCGCCGACGGGGATGAGTACACGACGCCGGCCACAATCGATGATCCGGCTATCCTGGACGAGATTGCTGAGACCATGTGGCAATCCGGAATCTTGAACCAATGACTATCAGCCTGCCACCGTGTTCACTTGACCTCGGCGCTGTTCCGGTATCAGCGTGGGTCCGTTAAGGAGTGGTATCCAATGACAACCGACAACACAGCTATCAAACAGTACATGGCGCTGGCTTTGCAGCCGGTCATGATCGGCGCTCACGAGCGCGGCGACATTCAGCAGAACCTGGATCACATCGCGGAACTCGCCTTCGCGGCCAAGAACGTGACCGAGATCGAGTTGCCGGTGCGCCTTTATGCGTTGCCGGAAGGTGCGCTGCAGGGCTTTACCGATGAAATCTTCGACTGGGACCACCTGGACTACATCAAGCGAATGGCGCTGGACATTCCAGGGCCGGAGACCCGGTTCCTCGGCGACCTGGCTCGCGGGCTGGACGCGTTCATCATCGCCCAGGCCAAGGTCACGCACCCGGATATCCCCGAGCGGTTCTTCAATTGCGCCTTCGTGATCGACCGCCAGGGTGAGGTGGTCCACAAGCATTACAAGATGCAGGTGTTTGCCCGCGAGCACTCCACGGTGCCGCATGATGTCTGGGACCAATGGGTGGAACTGTATGGTGAGAACCTGGATGCGTTCTTCCCGGTCACCGACACCGAAATCGGGCGTATTGGTTGCCTGATCTGCATGGAGGGCAGCTTCCCGGAAACGGCTCGGGGCCTGGCCATGAATGGTGCCGAGATCATTTACCGGCCGAGTTACCCTGAACCTTATGTGGCGAACGGGTTGTGGGAGGTGCAGAATCGCGCCAGGGCGCTGGACAATACCGCTTACCTCATCGGGCCAAACCCCGCCGCCTACGCGCCTTCCGCCGACAGTGCCTTTCCGCTGGACATGTTCGGCGGCCAGTCAATGATCGTGGATTACCAGGGGCGGCTGATTGCGAACCACGTGCCCGGTGGTGCAGCGTCTTATGCGGGTGCGATTATCGATATTGAAGGCCTGCGCCAGTATCGGGCGCGGACCCTGTGGGGAAACTGGCTGAAAGACCTTCGCACCGAGCAGTATCGCCTGATTTACGATCAGCCGATGTACGAGAAGAACCTCTGCCTGAACGAACCGCCGATGAAGCATGCGCCGAATGATGAAGTGGTGCGAGCTGCAGTTGAACGTGTCTTCGAAAAGGGCATTTTCAAGCGACCGGCCTGATACCAGGCCACGATCAGGCGAGTATTTCAAGACTTTATCGAGGACCCTGGATTGGCCCGAATACCGTATCCCGACCCCGCGTCATTGTCTGAGGACAACAGGCGATTTCTCGAAAGTCTCCCGCAGCTGAATATTTCGCGGCTGCTGGCGGGCAGTCCGTGCATGTTTCAGCCATTGACGCAGGTCTTCAATGCCTACCTGAATCATGGTGAACTGGACCCGGAGCTGCGCGAGATTGCGATCCTGCGGGTGGGCTATCTGCTCAACAGCGAGTACGAAGTCATCAATCACGAGCGCACAGCGCGCGTGATCGGCATGGACCAGGAACGTGTTAATGCGGTGTTATCCGATGACGCAGACCACCAACTCACGCCGGAAGAGCAACACGTTGTCAATTTCGTTGACGATGTAATCAATCAGGGTGCGGCTAGCGAGGCGAGCTTTCGCGCCCTGCAACAGACGATAACAACGGCGCAACTAATAGAATTATCGGTCGTGATTGGGGTCTACACGATGGTGGCACAGATCTGTGCGACCTTCGAAATCGAGCCTGAAGAAGTACCGATAGCCGATACGGGTCTCGAAGATATTTTCCGGGCGGTCAACAAGCTCCGCGACAATTAGCCACGTAGGCGCGCAGAAGGATTGGCCGGCAGAGCAGCCATGTGGACGGAGATTGAGCTAACTCGCGCACCGGTCTTGAGCAGGCCAGGCCTACGAATCAGTCGCCCAGAATTGGCCTCAGCAAAGCTGCAATGCGCGCGACGTCCTCGGGATCTGCCTGGCTGACTTCGCGATACTCCGCGAAACGTTCCGGTACCTTGATGGTGGCGTCGATGCCCATCTGCTCGGAGACTGCGGGAAAACCTGCCGGTGTGATCGGCGCTGAAGGATCATCGACGAAGGCTTGGCCGGCGGGATTCATCAATGTGTCAGAGACCGGCTGCACCCGGGTCATGATGGCCCATTCCACGCTGTTCAGATCGTAGGGATTGACATCGGGTCCAACGACAATCACCACCTTCGCGGTGCGAGCCCAGCGACCCGCAGCGCCCCAGACAGCATGCAGGACGTACTTGCCGAATTCCGGGTGCGGTTTCCTGGCGCCGTCGACGCTGAGTTGCACGATATACATCATGGATGGCGTGACGACGATGTCCTTAACTTCCGGGATCTTCTGTTGCAGGTCGCTCAGCACCTCGCCTTCCACGGGCAGCATCCCGATGTAGTTGTGATCGAAAGGGGGCACCATTTCGACCGTGGCGTGCCACATCGGGTTCCGGCGATGGGTGATGCAGTTGACCTTCATCAGCGGAATCGTGTGAAAGCGGTCGTAGTAGCCGGCTACGTTTGAGTGCCAGCCCACCGTGGCTTCCTCGGCAAAAAACAGCTCGCCCTCGATCACGTATTCAGCAGTTGCTGGCACCTCCAGGTCCACCGTCTCGCACTTGACCAGGTCAACGGGGGCGCCTCGCAGTCCGCCGGCAAACGCAAACTCGTCCTGCCCGTACGGCAGGCCGGTGGCGGCAGCGAGGTGAATGGATGGGTCGCAGGAGCACGCAAAAGCGACTTCCAGCGGTTTACTCTGTTGGCTGGCCTTGAACAGATGATTGCCGATCTGGTTCATTGGCGGATTCCAGTAGGCATACACCGCCATGTGATTCTTGTCATACCCTTCCGGATACGTCCCGCCCTCAGGGTGGTGCGCGTTCCACAACAGGGCGGTTCGATACCAGCCGACATTGCGCTTGCCGGTTTCCGGATCTTTGCTGATACCGACGCCGTTGGTGATGTATGCAGGGCCTTCCTTGCCGAACCATACGTGCGGGATCTGCTTATCAAGGGCAACGTCGCCTTCCTGGATGATTACATCCCGGCAAGGTGCGTCCGCCTGGTCGATGAGCCGCGGGTCGTGCCACGATGAACGGTCTGTCAGGATTCGCGCATGGAAGGCTTTGGCTTCAAGAGGATCCCGAATACCAATCGTGAGTCCCGTGCGCTCCCTGGTGCCGAATGGATTAAAAATCAGTGGGACATCTGGCGTGTTGTAGTCCTGCAGGTTGTCGAGTATCAGCGCGACATTGTTGTCATTGTGCAGGTAGCGCATCAGTGCCTGCATGTCCCGATTGTCGCGACCACAATGCAGAGGCGTATCAAGCCGTTTCAGTTGGCCGTCCTCTTCGAGGAATGCCAGATACTCTCGCATGTCCTTGTATTGCATCATTGATTACCGCAGCTGGTGTTTGATAGCTGCCTGTTTATTTTTGTTCCATAACGGAACTATACGGAAATCGATCAGTCAACGCGAGGCGGCGCAGAACGGTGGTCGTCGTTCACTTTCGGACCATCAGTTGAACCTGGTCATAGAGTTGAAAAGGTGCGGGCAAGGGGACGTCTTTTGATGGGCCCGGTCACGCGAATCCTCGACATTGATGCAGTGCGTGAGCCTGCGAACCATCAGCTTTTCGTTCGCAGGCGCCGGGCTCAGGACTGGCGTTCCGGCGGTGGCGCCTGCATGAGGTAGCCGGCGGTCAGTTGTTCACTCACGCGCCACAACTCCGCTGCCATGGCAGCATCCTCCGTGTGGCCGCCGGCATGGATCGGGTTGCAGTGCTCGAAGAAATAGCCGCTGGTCGGGGCCAGCGCGGGTGCGGTGGCGACGTAAACCTGCGTGGCCGCGCCCTGCGGAATGGTTTTGGTGAATACCTTGCCGATGGTCTTCAGCGCCAGCGGTTTCCACGCCGGCATATGCCGGCCGAGGTTGGTGGGGATGACGCCGGGACGGATCGCGTTTGACGTGGCGGGGTAGGCGTCGAGCCGCTGGGCCAGTTCCAGGGAGAAAAGAGCGTTCGCGAGCTTGGATTGTCCGTAAGCCTGCGACGGGTCATAACCCTTTTCCCCGCCGAGATTATCGAATTGAATGCCGTCTTCCGGCGCGTTGCGGGTTGCCTGGCCGCTGCTCACATGCACGACGCGCCCTTGTGGTGCCGCCTGCAGCTGAGCGAGTAGCTGGTTCACCAGGATGAAGTGCCCGAGGTGGTTCACGACGAATTGCCGCTCAATGCCGTAGACCTGCTGCAGTTCAGGTAGCTCCATGATGCCGGCATTGCAGATCAGCATGTCGATGGGCGTATTCAGCCCGCGAATCTCAGCCGCCGCCGCCACGATGCTGGGCCAGTCAGCGAGGTCGAAGGCCGACGGTGTCGTGCGTCCCTCGATGCTGTCGCAGGCGCCGCGTGCTTTGTCTTCCGTCCGTGCCGCACAGATCACGTGGGCACCGCGCAGGGCCAGCACCCGGGCCGTTTCGTAGCCGATGCCGGAGTTCGAGCCCGTCACCAGTGCTGTCTGGCCATTCAGGTCCATGCCTGCAGTGACTTCCTCTGCCGTGGAGTCCCGGCCAAAGGGACCGACGGGCACGCCCGCAGGGCGCGGAATGTCTTCGTTGCTGCCACAGCCCGGAAGACTTCCGGCAGCGACGGTGACCGCAGCACCCTGGATAAATTGACGTCGATTCATGGCGATCCGGACCCGATTCAGGAACGTAGGGTTCCGATTCTAGTCGCAGCAGGTCCGGGCTAGTCGGATTCCGGCTCGATAGTCCGGGTGGTGATCGCGACTTCAGGGCTGCCGCCAAGCAGCCGGCGGATGGCCGGCCGGTTACCCGTTGACGGCAGGAATTACCCGTTCGCCGATCAGCCGGATGGCCGCCTCGGGATTCTCGTAGACCCGGGTGCAGATGTCGGTGAGCCCGGCGGCTTCGAACTGCTTCAACCGATCGATCTCGAAATCGAGTTCGTCGATGGAGGAGGCCGCGGTGCAACGGCGGCACAACTTGTCGAGGATTTCGCGGGGGATCTCCGGGATATTCGAATCCTGAGCATAGAACGCGCGGTTCAGCGCGTTGACGTTGTCCCAGACCACCTGCATTTCTTCATCGGGCAGGATGCCGCGGTGGTAGTAAGCCGGCCACGGTGTGACCCGGGCGGCCAGCCAGGTGCGCGACTCGGCCAGGGCTTCTTCCGGGTCTTCTTTTACGTGCCACGCCCAGAAGTTCAGCAGCTTGAAGTTGTCCTTGTTTGGATTGCGTTCGAGTTCCGGGTTGATCGTCTCGCGAACCTCGGCCACGTGTTCGGGCAGGTGATCGCCGAGGTAGATGCCCTTCGCATAGTGGGCGCTCGACTTCAGCATTTGCGGCCCGCCGGCGCAGACGTAGACCTGCGGCGGGGGCTGGCTGACCCAGCTCGCGTGGTACCAGCGGCACATGTACATCCGGCCGTCATACTTGACCATCTCGCCCGTGGCCATCTGGTCGATGATTTCCACGCATTCGTGCACCGCAGTCAGGCGGTGCTCTGCAACCATGCCCATCGCAAACGCGGTGCCGCCGTCGCCGGCGGAAATCCCGATATGCGCGCGGCCTTCCGCAATCTCGTTGAGCGTGAGCAGCGCGTTACCCATTTTGATCGGGTGCAGTTCGTACGGAGCGACTGCGACGGGGCCCATACGGATTTTGCTGGTGGCGCGGGCTGCATCCACGAAATTCACGAACGGGTCACGCCCGTCGTGCATGTTGGAAACCCAGATTCCTACAAAGCCGCATTCTTCCGCCAGTTGCGCGAGCTCGGCGGTACGTTTCGGCCCGGTGTTCGGGTGGACGATCAGGTTAAAGCGCATTTTGGACCCCTGTTGTTGTCAGCCGGTTGCGTGTGCCGGCTCCCCCACGTGCGTTCTTATTGATAGCGGATCATGTTCAACCGGTGGCGAGGGCTGGGGTATCAGGGATAACCGAAGTTGTGGACCACCAGGTTATCGCGAAGCCCGACATCAATCGAGGACCCTGCGCCCCCAGTGCTTGGGAACCTCCGGACTGTCTTAATCAGGCGACCTCTTTACGCCGCCCGAGGATCTTCAGCACCCGCCACGGCGTAATTGGCATCTCCTTGACCGGTTCGCCGATCGCGTCGGCCACCGCGTTGGCGATGGCCTGCATCGTGCAGACGATAGGCCCTTCGCCGACTTCCTTCGCGCCAAACGGGCCATGGGGGTCGTTGCTTTCGACGATGATGTGCTCGACCTCGGGCATTTCGTAGGCCCGCGGCATCTTGTAATCGAGGCGCGACGGGTTCAGCACCTGGCCGTCATCCATCACGCATTCCTCGTAGAGTGCCTGGGACATGCCGCTGAAGATCTGGCCGTCGATCTGACCCTCGACGATCCGCGGGTTGATGGCCCGGCCCACGTCATGGGCTGCCGTCACGCGTTCCACCGTGACCACACCGGTGTCGGGGTCGACGCTGACTTCGGCAATCTGCGCGCCAAAAGAGTAGGCCATGCTGCCGCTTTCCAGTGGGGAGTTGTAAAACCCGCGCCCCATCACAAAACGGCCTTCTTTGCTGTGCAGCGTGTTGAACACCGCTTTCGCGAAGGGCATGGCCTGCTCGGGCTGGCCTTTCACCGTGATCTGGCCACCGCTGAAACGCAGTTGTGAAGCTTTCACGCCGAGCTCGGCCGCCGCGGTCTTTGCGATCTGTTTACGCGCGTCCACGCACGCGTTTTTTACCGCGTTCCCGGTATTGAAGGTGCCACGCTGCGTAAACGCGCCGACATCCAGCGGGTCCAGGTCTGTATCGCCCGACGCCACCGTGATGTCCGTCGGCGCGATGCCGAGCACCTCCGCCGCGATAATGGCCATCGCGGTGTGGGAACTCTGGCCCATGTCCGGCAGGCCGACGAACAGCGTGGCCTTGCCATCGTCCGCCACTTTGATGAACGCGGCCGAGGTGTCGTGCTTGAACAGGCCCTTCGCGCCGGAGGCCATCGCGCCGATGCCGATGCCGATGCCCTTAAGCGGGTCCTTGCGCCGGCGCTTTTTCTTCCAGCTCGTCTGTCGGACTGTCTTGCGGATGCACTCCTTTAGCCCGCAGCTCGCGTAGTGCGTGCCGCGCAGGGTCGTGTGGCCTTTTTCCACGGCGTTCAGCAGGTGGAAATCCACCGGGTCCATTCCCAGGTCCAGCGCGAGGCTGTTCACATGCTGGCCAAACGCAAACTGAAGCTGCGCCAGCCCGCCGCCGTGATGGAAGTAGTAGGGCAGGTTGTTGGTGTGCACCAAGCGGCCGCGATAGCGCGTGGCCTCCACCGGGTACAGCGCGTCCAGGTAGCTCGACGTGAGCAGGATCACGATCATCTGCGACTCGACGTAGGCCCCCGTGTCGAAGAGCAGATCCGCGTCCACGACCTTGAGCCGGCCGTCTTTATCGACGCCTGAGCGGAAGCGATATTCCACGCGGCCACCCGCCCGGCACATGATGAACTCCTCGTCGCCGGTGGCGCGAATTTTTACTGGCCGGCCCGACTTCCGCGACAGCAATGCGGCAAGAAAATGGTGCGGTCGTGTGGCAGTTCGGCCGGTAAAACCACCGCCACTGTTCAGGCACATGATCCGCACGCCGCTATCGGGCAACTTGAAACCTGCCGCCAGGCTCTTCTGGAACAGCAGGGCTGATTGCGTGGGGGTCCAGACCGTGAGTTTGTCGGCCCGCGTGTAGTCAGCAACAGCCACGTGAAACTCTGCGTAACAGTTGTGGCTCGGGTTCGTCACATAGTGATCGGTGCGCACATGGTGGGCGGCGGCGAAGACCGCGTCGGGATCCCCGTAGTCTTCGGCCTGTTGCCATGCAATGTTGCCCTTGGCCTTTGCGTGCAGCAGTGGCGCGTCCGGCGCCAGCGCCGCCTTGACGTCCTTCAGTTCCGGTAGCGGTTCGTATTCCACCCGGATCAGCTTCAGCGCTTCGCGCGCGATGTCTTCGTCGGTGGCTGCAACGGCCGCGACCTCCTGGCCCACGTGGTTCAGGTACTCGGCGCTCAGCAGCGGTTGGTTGATACCCAGCCATATCCCCGCGGCGTCTTGGGCGGTTACCACCGCTTTGACACCCGGTAAGGCCTCCGCACGACTCGTGTCGATAGCGAGAATTCGCGCCCGCGGCAGGGGGCAACGCAGAGCGCGGCCGCACAGCATGCCGGGCAGCACCACGTCATCGGTAAACAACGAGCGTCCTGTCACCTTGTCGGCGCCATCCAGCCGCGGCTGGTTGTGCCCGACGGCACTGAAGTCAGGTCGACGCGGCATCTTGCTCTTGGCCTTCAAGGACCGCTTTCACGGCCTCGCGAATCGCGATCTTTACCTTGATGTGCCCGGTGCAACGGCAGATCGCACCGGCCATCGCCTCGTTAATTGCGTCTTCATCCGGCGCGGCGTTGGTATCCAGCAGCGCCTTGGCCGTCATGATCAGCCCGGGCGTGCAGAACCCGCATTGCACTGCGCCGTGTTCCAGGAAAGCCGCCTGCACCGGGTGCAGGTGTCCCGGTTCATCGATGCCTTCGATGGTGGTGACGGCCCGCCCGTCCCACTCGACAGCGAGAGCCAGGCACGACAACATGGCGCGGCCATCTTCCTGTTGCACGGTGCAGACCCCACAGGCGCCGCTGGTGCAGCCGCGCTTCGTGCCGGACAGTCCAAGTTCGTCGCGCAGCACTTCAAGCAGCGTTTGGTGCGGTGCGACGGCGATTTCGTGCCGGTCACCGTTCACTGTCAGGTTGATGATCTGCCGGCTCATGCAGTGGTTCCCGGAGCTTTCGCCAGTTGCTGCAACACACGCCGGACCAGGGACCTCGCCAGCCGGCGCTTGTAACCCGGCGGCGAGAACAGATTACTGACCTCGCCGAGATCCCCGCGGGCAGCATCCGCAGCAGCTTCTATGCTCTGCGCATTCAGCCCGCCGGCCGCGATGATTGCGGCCGACTGGTGCAGCAGCACGGGGTGGGACGCGATGGCGCCCAGGACGAGGCGCGCCGCTGTACCATCGAACCAGCCAGCGACCGTGCCGGCCGCGTAGTCCAGTCCGTTGCGCTGGGCGACCTTGATGAAGGCCGCAACACCGGTGGGGGGCGGCAGGTGGATCTCCGTGAGGATTTCACCGGGCTTCATGGCCGTGTAGTCGACGCCGTCGTCGAGATAAAGATCAGCAACCGCGAGCTCGCGGCTGCCATCCCGGTTGACTAAAGTGACGGTTGCACCGAGGGCGATCAACGCCGGTGCAGTATCCGAACTGTTCAGCGAGTGGCAACGCGCCGAACTCTTGATCACGTGGCACAGTTCCCCATCGGTCTTGAAGCACGGCTGGCGGCTCTCGCGCCACTCTTCGCTCTGGTTCGTGTACCAGCAGCGCGTCGGCAGGCACAGGTTGCCACCGAGCGTGCCCATGTTGCGCACGTGCTGGGAGCCCACGGCCCGGATTGCGGTGGCGAGCGCAGGGTAGCGCCGGGTAATGGCCTCGTTCTGGAGCAGGTCTGTCAGATTGCAGCCGGCGCCGATCCGCAGCCCGCCGTCTGTTCCTTCGACCACGTCCTGCATGCCAGGCAGGTCGCGCACGCTGACCAGCCGCTTCGGCGTGACCAGCCCGAGCTTCATATTCACCAGCAGGTCGGACCCGCCGGCGACGACGGCGGTGTCAGTGCCGGGTTCGGCCAGCCAGTCGAGCCCTTCCCGCAGGGAGCGGGGATGCAGGTACTCGAAGGGCGGCAGTTGCATAACCGCCAGATTATGCGCACCGGCCGCCGATGTTGCTACTCCGTATTAACCGGGGGTTTTCGGCCACCGGGGCTGCGGCGAGTCGCTGCGCTTGCGGAACCGCCCACGCCTCTGTCAGTCGCCGTACATGTCCCACAGCCAGTGCTTGTTCTTATCGATCGCGGTGTACGTCTTGCCGATGGTCGTATCGTCTTCGATGACGGCAACGATCAGTTCCGCCAGGTCGGGGCGGGAGATCATCCCCATGCGGGTGGGATCTTCGGTCAGAATGCCATCACCGGTGGGCTGGGCTTCCGTCAGGCCGCCAGGCCGGATGATGGTGTAGTCGAGGTCACTGGCCTGCAAATGTGCCTCGGCCTGTTCCTTGAGCGCAATCGGATCCTTGAGTATCCACTCGACGATCCAGGGCGTCGCCGCTGCGCTCTCGCCAGCGCCAATCGTCGAGATCAGTATCACTCGCTGGCTTGTGGACTCCGTCATCGCGTCGAACAGATTCCGATTCCCCTCGTAGTCGGGCGGGTTTTCGCACTTGTAGCAACTCAGCGTGGTGACCACCGCTCGCCACGGACCCTGTTGGATAGCCGCGTCAAGATCCGCGGGCACCATTGCGTCGCCCGTGATCATGTCGATGTTCAGTTTCTGGAGCTGGCTGAGGTCCGACGTGGGCCGCGCGAAGGCCACGACCGGGATAGCTTTGTCGAGCAGCAATTGTGCAGTTTCAAGTCCCGTACCGCGGGTGGCGCCAACGATCAGGACGCGATCATTGGCCGGGATCACGTTCGCCGCAAGCGGCGTGTTTGCATCAGTCGGCTGTGCCGAAACCGCAACGCTGGTCACCGCTGCGCAGATCAACGCATATAGCCAAGCACGGGTTGTCAATTTCACGAGACCGGTTGGCAATCAACCGTTGGCCGCCGCAGGTGCCAGGATTCCAACGGCAGACTCTGGCTCATGCAGCACCGCTCTTCGGTGCTGCATGAGCCAGGACTTCCCGGCGTCAGGTGATGACCCGTTCGCACTCTTTCATGCAGGCAACGCAGGCATCCGCACAGTCCTTGCACTGGACGTGCTTGTCTTCAAACTTGCGGCATTCCGCCTCGCAGGTTTCGCAGACCTCGATAGTCGCGTTTGCATAGGTTTTCAGGTGCTCGGAATCATTAGCCGCCAGTTTCGCCAGCGCTTCGCAGGCGATGACCAATTCCTGTACCTGGACCAGGCACTCCAGTAACTCGGTATTGCCGCCGCGCATGTCGTCGATGCAATGCGCCGCGCATGCATTGCCCGTCTCGATGCAGTGCAAAGACTCACGAATCAACGCAGCGTGCTCGCCTCCGTGATGCAGATGCTCGCTTGAGTCGGCTGCAGCACTCGCCATCGCCGGCGCCCCCGCCACCGCGAGCAACGACGAATTGATGAGAAACTGGCGTCTGCCTTCCTGTGGAAGCTGGTCAGTCATCGTGCACCCCCTTTGAATTGGCCAAGCCTCTCCGGACAAGTCAAATACTTTCTGAAAAATCGGTGGTTGGCAATCCGCAGTACTACCTAGCCTGACCGCCCGTAACTTCAACCCCGCTCTTCGAGCGGCGTGCCATCAGTGACCCGGTCGCCCGGCTGCAGCACCACCCGCTCGCCGCCCTGAAGCCCGGCGACGATCTCGGCGTCCAGGCCATTCTGCAGGCCGAGTTCCACGTGGCGAAGCTGGGCCGTGTCCGCCTCCATCACAAATACCGCCCAGCGTTCGCCGTCACGGAACAGGGCGGCCTGCGGCACCCTGAGTACGTCCATTGTTTTGTCGAGGATGATGCGGGCCTGGACCCGGTAGCCGTGTCCCAGCCGTTCCCACTGCTGCTGTGGATCCGTCAGTTCGATCAGGACTTTGACCCGCTGTTCCTCGATTCCCAGTGCCGAAATCTTGGTGAACCCGAACGGTTCGATGCGCCGCACCACACCTTGCAACGGGTCCGACCCACCCCAGGCCTCCACCAGCACGAGTTGCCCGGGCTCGACGCGGACCGCATCCGTGGACAGCAGATCCACGACGACCTCCAACTGGCGGGGATCGCCCACCTCGATCAGCGGTGTACCTGCCGTCACCACGCTCTCGCTTTCGTTGACCACCTGCAGCACGAAACCGTTGACGGGTGAATGCACGTCGACGCATTCACAATCGGCATCCCGCTGCCCGCGGGTGGTGGCGGGCTCCATCAGTCGCGCCTGGACCTGTTCCAGCTCCGATGACCTCGCCTTCAGGCCGGCCCGCGATTCCTCGAGCGCCGCGGCGGCGATGCGGGCTCGCCGTTGTGCCGCTTCCAGATCGTTGGCCGATATGGACTGCCGCTCCGCCAGACGTTCGTAGCGCGCGAGTTCCGCGCGCGCGAAATCTCCTTCGGCCTCGGCGCGCTGAACCGCAGCGGCGGCAAAGCGCTGGTTGGCTTCTGCCGCGCGAACCCCGGCTTCCGCTTCTGCCACCGAACGAACGTCTAGGAGGGACGGATCGCTCGGTTCGATCTGGGCGACCACTGTCTCGCCCGCGGTGACCGGGTCACCGGCATGAATTTCAATGCGCCGCATCAGCCCCGGGATTGGTGCGGAGACGACAAACACCTCCTTGACCCGCGTCTTGCCTTCCTCCGCGACGGACACCGTAATGTCGCCAAGCCCCACGGTGATCAGATCCACCGACACGGGTTGCGGGCGAAACAGCAATGCCAGCGCGGCAGTGCCCAGGATCAGCGCTGGCACCCAGAACAACAGGCGGCGAATAACGTTGGACGGCATGACTTACTCCCGGGTCTTTAATACGGCGATCAGGTCCAGGTGATCAAGCCGGCGTCGCACCAAAAGGGCAGACAGCACCGTCGCAGCCACCGTGATCAGAATCGAGAGCCCATAGGTCTTGGGCAGAATCGCAAACGGTACCCTGAACAGTTCGGTCACGAAGGCGCCGTGCCATACCAGCGTGAGCAGGTAGCCGGCCGCGGAGCCCAAGGGGAATGCGAACAGGGTCAGTACAGCGATCTCCCCGAGCAGAAGGTAAGAAATCTCCGCGTGCGTGTATCCCAGCACCTCCAAGGTGGCCAGTTCCCGACCGCGTTCGGCAAGTGCAATGCGCGCTGCGTTGTAGGTGACGCCCATGGCCAACGCGCAGGCAAACACAACGAAAAAGGAAATGAAGATCAGTATGGTATCCGCCAACGTTTCATGGAATCCGCGCAAGGCCGTCTCCTTGAGAGTGACGGAGCTGATCCGCGGCGTTTCCGTGAGCGCTGCATACAGCGTCGGCGCCATCAGTGGATCGACCCGGAGATGTACGCTGTTCAGGGCGTCGCCGTCACCGAGCGCGCGGTTCAGAGCGCCTATTTCCATGTAGGCAGGCGCACCGATATAGGTTTCGAACAAGCCGACGACCGGTAGCTGCAGCGTAGGCCGGCGGCCCTCCAGAATCTCAACGGCGATCACATCGCCGATACCCGCTGCCAGCATCCCGGCGAGCTGGGTGGACAGCACCATTCCGTCGGGTGGCAAGTCCATTGCGCCGGTCTGTGCATCGTAGACACGCAGCAGTTCCTGCCGGGCCGGTACGCCCATCAGGGTGCGTCGCTCTTCCCGCGGGCCGAAGCGCATCTTGGTTGGCACAGTGCGCATCGCCTCAGTGGTAATGACACCTGGCAGCGCGGCAAGACTGCGCTCGACGGCGCTGTCCTGTGCCTCGCCGAAGCCCACGGTCAGGTCCTGTCGCTGGGCCTGCTCGAAGTAGACATCGGCCAGCTGGTCCACGGCGTCCAGCCACTGGATGGAACTCACCAGGACGGCCACGGCCATACCGATACCGAAGCTGGTGATGAAGGAGCGACCGGGCCAACGGCCAATCTGTCGTAACAGGATGCGGGTAGGCTGATCCAGCCAGCGTGTCAGTGGCAGGCGGCTCAACCTGCTGCGGCGGAACAGCGGTGGCGCCGGCGGCCGCATGGCCTCTGCCGGCGGCAGCCGTACGGCCTTGCGCACCGCACCCAGTGTGCCGGCGAGGGCGGCGGCCACGCTGGCCAGTGCGGCGATCAGGAAAACGCGCGGGCCGGGCTGATAAAGCAGAAACGGAAAGCGGAAGAAATCGGCATAGACTTCGGTGCTGGTCTTGCCAAAGCCGTAACCTGCCGCCCAGCCCAGCGTGATGCCGACCGCGGCGATGACCGTCGCGAATTTCAGATAGTGCCAGGCGATTGTTGCATTGTGGTAGCCGAAGGCCTTCAGCAAGCCGATTTCGCCGCGCTCCACGGTGATCATCCGGCCCAGCAGGACGTTGGTCAGGAATGCGGCCACGGCGAGAAAAGTGATTGGCAGTATCAGGGACAGGGTTTTCAGCTGGCTGATCTCGTTCATCAGGAACCAGTTCGATTGCTGGTCCGCGCGCGCATACGCACCGTGCCCGCCGTAGCGTTCCAGCATCTCGTCCAGCCGCTCGATCACCGCTTCGGGTGGCGTGCCGCGCATCAGGCCGACGCTCATGTCGTTGAAAGCGCCCTCCAGATCGAAGGCGGCCTGCAAAGCCTCCTCGCCCATCCAGATGATGCCGAAGCGCTTGTTGTCCGGTATTAGCGAACCGGGGCCAATGGTGTACACGTACTCCGGTGACAGGGCGATGCCGACCACCGTCAGTTCGCGCCAGCGGCCATTGATGATCGCCCGCAGCCGGCTGCCGAGTTGCAGTCCGTGCGCGTCGGCGAAGGGCTCGGACAGCACGACCTCATCCACCGCGCGCATCGCGGGCGGGCGGCCGGCCCGCAGAGCCAGGCGGTTGAGTTCCGGCAGCCCCTGTTCGGGCAGCGAGACGAGCTGGCCGATGACAGGCTCCCTGAAACCCTCGATCTCCAGCGACGCGGTCTTGATGACGCGCGTGGACACCGACTGCACGCCGGGCAGCAGCCGGACCCGCTCGCGCAGCAGCTCGGGCGCGCGTTCGAGCTGAACGAACACGTGGGCGAAACGGTAACGCTCGTAGTAGGCTCGCGCCGTTTCGCTGAGGGCCTCGATGGTGCTGAGCGACATGACCAACACGGCCACGCCTGAGGCGATCACCAGTGCCAGGGCCAGAACCTGGGCGCGCACGTGCCATACGTCGCGTAGCAGTTTTCGATTCAGAGACAGCATGCCGGTTTTACCAGTGCAATTCCCGAGCCGGCCGGCGCCGCTCATTGTGGCGCTCTTCGACAATCCGGCCGTCACCCATCACCAGGACCCGATCCGTCATCTCCGCGATGATCGCGTTGTGGGTGATCAGTACGGTCGTAGTGCCCAGCTCTGCGTGAATGCGCTCGATGGCCTCCAGCACCAGGATGCCCGTTTTGCTGTCCAGCGCCCCGGTGGGCTCGTCGCACAGCAGCAGCTCGGGGCGCTTGGCGATGGCGCGGGCAATCGCCACGCGCTGCTGTTCGCCGCCGGACAGCTGCGCGGGGAAGTGTTCGAGCCGCTCGCCGAGGCCAACGAGGCGCAGGGCATCATCCGGGCTCATTGGTTCGGCTGCGATCTCGGTGACCAGGGCCACGTTTTCCAGCGCCGTGAGGCTGGGGATCAGGTTATAGAACTGGAACACGAAGCCGACGTGGTCGCGCCGGTAGCGCGTCAGTGCCGGGTGACTGAGGGCGGTCAGTTCGTGATCGCGAAACCACGCCTGCCCGGAGCTGGCCGTGTCGAGGCCGCCGAGAATATTCAGCAGGGTCGATTTGCCGCAACCGGACGGCCCCAGCAAGACGGTCAGCTCGCCTGTCCACAGCTCCAGATCAACCCCCCGCAGCGCGTGCACCGCAACGTCGCCGCTACCGTACACCTTGGTGAGGCCCCGGGCGCGCAGCGTGCAGTCGCTGTCATGGCTCATCGAATAAGCTGGCAAAAATCAGTGCTTTTGAGTGTCTTGCAGACCATCGTTCATCAGGTCCTCAATAAAGTGCGCGGCCAGCTCGTGACGACCAGCGTGTCCTGATTTCGAGTAGATGCTGGTCGCTTGCTGGCGTATCGTTTTCTCCTTGACCTGGCGCGCCTCGGAAATCTCTCTCATGGACAAGCCCTTGATCAACAACAGGGCTATCTCGCTTTCTGAAGGCGACAATTCCCAGAGAGAAAACTGGTTTTTCATGACGGCCAACAGCTCCCCGGAAAGCCGTGCCGTCTTGATCTGCTCCCGCGATATGTCCCGGCTGAGATGGCTCACGCGACGCAACTCGACAAATAGAATCGACGTGATCGAAAGGAACACGATCGACTCTACAGCAATATGAAAGGGGCTTTCACTGTCGTCGAGGAGATCGGCAATGATGTCGTAGGCAAAAAAGAGCGTTGCCGCCACCAGCACAATTGCCGGGAGATAGTGCTTGAGGCTTACACTAGATTGTGACGGCCCTCCACCGGGTTCCTCGTCGGCGCCTGGCCAAGGCTTCCTCGAAACTTCCACATTCTTTTCCATATCGGGTTACCGGCCATCGAATGCAGGATTACCGATCCTACGTGGAGAGTCAGGTACAAAGGAATAAGAGCTTCGCCTATTTCGTGGACTTCCTCAACGACCTCCAACAATGCATTTTCCGGGCCATCGACCAGAAAAAACAGACCGGTTCCCGTCAGCGCCATCCAGCCGAATATCAGCAACCCGAATGCCTGGGTAAGCCCGGCCAGGCCCTCATGCATACCACGGTCCGGAACCTTGAACTGCAGGAGGCTGCGCAGGTCCTGCGAAGCGAGAGTCCATTGGCGGCGTGAAAAAGGCGACCATCCGGAGAATCGCAGCGGCCCCGATCCGACGACCCCGCGAATGACGCGCAACAAGACGAAGCTTGCGAGCGACAATCCCAAATACGCATGGAGCAAGTAGCCTAGCGAGTTGCTGCCGTTTTCGGCCAACTCTGCAGTCGCAAATGCCGCGATGCCGAACCCGGCCATACCGAGGTGCATGATTTTGGCGTAAAGCGGATAGCTGTAGTTTTCCTTTTCCATGACTGTCTCCGACTCGCGGGCGCGGGGCCACTGGTTGATGACATGGAGAATAGGGTGCTGACTTGCCGTTTAAAATTGGGCAAATGCCGCTCTGCCAAGGGTTTAGGACATATGCCCTAATACCGGACAACAGAAGCACGGCTGGCGGCTCTCGCGCCACTGGCGATGGCCCGAGTGAAAGCGGCTTATTCCTCTACCCGCCGCTCGTGCTTTACCCAGTCGACCTCCATAGTCCAACTCTCCACCGTCATGGGAGACGGGTTGATCTTGGCGAAGTTCAATACCGCGAAGAGGGGCTCCGGGAACTGGTCGCGTTGCCCCTCGCTGCGGTGGATCACTTCACCGTCGAGGAGGAATAGCAGATCGCTCCCGTCCCACTCGACCGCGTATTCGTGATAGTCGGCCAGCGTGGCTTCCTGAACGTGCATTAGCTGCTGCCAGTCGCCTCCACCACAGTATCCGAGATTCTTAATGGCCCGGGCGGCGTAGTGGTCCGGTCCGCCGTCGCTATGGTGTTCGAAGATGTCGATCTCTCCCGAACCGGTCATCGGCCAGCAGACGTCCTCGTCCTCCTCCTCGACCGGCGGCTCATTGTTGCGCGCTCCAAGCAGCCACCACGCCGGGAACATGCCGGACTGACCGCTGTCGCGTACACGAAGGCGTGCGGTCCAACGCCCCTTCACGAACTCCTGGCGGTTCTTCGAGGCGATCCGTCCCGCTGCGTACCGCGTGGGCGGGTGCTGGTCTCGGACCTTGTTAAAGTTGTCGCACTCGACGGCCTCGCCGAGGTCGACCACGCGGAGCTTCAGCGTTCCGTTGCTGACTGCCCGCGTGTCGTGCAGATTGTCCCGGACGTAGCACTGATCCTCGTCGTTGACCCAGAGAAGCTGGTCCTGCCAGTTCTCAGGATCGAAGCGGTCGAAGTCGTCAAAGAAGTCGACTTCCCACTCTTCCGCCATCGACGTTACAGTCGCCGCCGGCCTTTCGGGCTCCGAACTGGTGCAGGATGCGAGCGCGCAGAGCACAGCTCCCGACAGGGTAAAGATCCCGCGGGGCTTCCTCGTTGCCATGGAAAAATATCTCCTCTTCTGGTCTGAAGTGTGCGTGCACACCGGGTAAGACAGGCTCCGGGTCCTGGACCTATACATGTCGCGGCCTGGTCAGGCGCCGTCAGATCTCGGGTCGTCCCCGCGGTTTCATGATTCTAGTCCGTGCTTGTTTCGTTCACCATCGATGGCGTGGCGCCTTGCCGGACAGGCCGATGGCCATCCTCGAAGCTGGCTGGGCCCGCGACTGTTCGACCGCAACAGTTGTGAACTCAAGCGGCAGGCAAGGCAACAGGGGTGAACCGACACCTCCTGCCACGGGCTGGCGGCCTGTTATCGCCGCAATTGGGCGGAGGGATTCCGGATGCGCGATGGTGGTCCATTGACCCGCTTATCTGCCGGAGATATCGTGAGATTTCAGGGTGGCTTTGGAGCGCCGGCACGAACTGGCGGTTCCCGGGGCGTGCCAGACATAGAATCTCCGACAAGGCGACGCACCATGAAACACCAGCAATTGCGCTCTGTCTTCAGGTCGTTAACGAAGACTCTCATCTTACTCGCGTTGGGTGCCGTGCTATGGGTGGGCGTGTCGCCCGCTTCTGCAGAGGACCAGCCGACGCGGATTGTCTTTGCCTCGGGACCCGATGACACCGGTACCGTGAAACGCATCGTCGACGATTTCAATGCCGAGCACACCGGCCGGATCAGGTGACGTGGCGGGAGATGAATCGGGACAACAACACCCACCACGACCAACTTGTAACCGACTTCGAGGCGCAGGCGGACGGCCCCCACGTCATCGCCAGTGACGTGATCTGGACCGCGGAGTTCGCGAAGAATGGTTGGGTAGAGGACGTGACGAAGCGGTTCTACCGCGACTACGAACGCGCCGCGTTTCTGGGACCAGCGCTCGAGTCGGCGACCTACCGGCTTCGGATCTGGGGCGTGCCCTGGTACACCGACACCAGCGTACTCTTCTACCGCAAGGATCTCCTCGCCGACAGCGGTTTCGACGCACCGCCGCGCACATGGGACGAGCTCATCCAGATGTCGCGTAAAGTCATGAAGGACGCCGGGCTCCGCCACGGGTTCGTCTTCCAGGGCGCCGAATACGAGGGCGGCACCGCAAATGCCGTGGAGTATATCTGGGGCGCCGGCGGCGAGGTGATGAGGGGCGAGCTGCTGCTTACCAGCCCATTGCGCGGCACCCTGGCCGAGACCGACGCGGTCACCATCAATAGCGCAAATGCCGCCGCCGGGCTCGACGCGGCGCGTCGCCTGATCGCCGAGGGCGTCGCGCCTGCGGAGGTCGTGACTTACCGCGAGCAGGAAGCGCTCGACGCCTTCCTGGCGGGTGACGCCGTGTTTCTGCGCAGCTGGCCGTATGTCCAGGGCATGCTGCAGACGTCCCCGCTCTCGGAGGCGCAGGTCCAGGTAAGCGCGCTGCCCGCCGCGTCCCCGGCACATTTGGGATACAGCTGCCTCGGCGGTTGGAACCTGATGGTGAACGCGCGCGCCAGCGACAAAGAGGCGGAGGCGGCTTGGGGGTTCATCCGCTACCTGACCTCGCCGGACCAGCAGAAGCGACAGGCACTGGAAGCCGGGCTGCTGCCCGTCGTCGAATCGCTGTACGACGACCCGGACGTCCTGGGCGGGGTCCCGGTCGCAGCGCTCGCCAAAGAGATAGCTTCACAAATCCGCGCCCGCCCGATGACACCCTTCTACTCCGACATGTCCGCGCAAATCGCGAGCGCTTTCCATCGCGTCCTTAACGGGGAACTTACGGGAGCTCAGGCGGTGGAGACACTCGATGGCGATCTGCGAGCGATCGTCATGCGCAATCGCTGACCCGAGAGATGGGCCCCGGGCCGGCGAGAGACTAGATTCGTTTCGCCAGTCGCCGGATGCACTCCGCACGCTGGGCAATATCCTCTTCCAGTGCCTGCAACTCCCCGAGAATCGATTTCGCCACATCCTGCTTCTGCAGGTTAGTGTCGAGTAGTTCCTCCAGTTCAGCAATCGCGGCACGCAGCGCGGGTTCGGTTTCCAGCACTGTCGCAGTCTTGTCCGTGTCGGGTTCAATAGCCCGCGTCTTCTGCACCCGCGGGAACTTGTATTTTCGGCTCATCGGCAACAGCGATCCGGGACGCCGACGATAGACGATTCTCAGGTAGTCGACTGTTTCGAGCCCACTGACCGTGAATTTCTGGATTTCGTCAGGATGTCTGACGCCCATTTCAGTCAATTGCGGATACTTTTCCATGATTCCTCGGTCAACAGTTGAAGCCGAACCGTGCCCTGTCCTGGGCTGCACCCTGCCAGGATCGTTGAACTGCACCCGCCTATCTGCGGGGTCCCGGGGGTTCTACAATCGGAAGGTATTAGGGCGCCTGGAGAAACACTAGCACCTTCTTTTAGCTCTTACTAATCAGCCTGCTGCCCGTGGCGTTGTCTTTCTTCAGTGACAGTGTAGATCGGCGCCGATCGCTGATCCGTTACGTCGGCCATAAAGCTTCTCACGATCGCCTGGATTCCGGATGCGGCGCAAAAAAAAGCCCCGCTGATGCGGGGCCTCTTTTGATTTGTGCGGTGCGTGACTCAGGCGACACGTTTTCTGAACAGTGACAGCGGTGCGAGTGCGCTAAGCATCAGGATCAGAGCAGCCGGGACCGGGACGACTGTGAACGAAGCATCGTCGAGAAATGCCACATTGAGGCCGGCGGGGCCGAGCACGCTCTGGAGATCGAATACCACTCTTGCGGCGTCGGCGCCGGCCGGCACGATATCCATCACCGAGAACATCTCCCAGGTATCGGTGAGCATCGGCGTGAGGTTGTCCGTCCGGGCGATCTCGTTACCGCTGGCCGAGTCGAACCATTCAATGCGGATCTCGACGCCGGAATTAACGGAGCCGCCTTCGGAAAGACCTGTTAACCAGCCGCTGAACGTGGCGTCCAGGCCGGCATGCAGCCCGGTAACTTCCTGGAATATGCCGACGAAGGTGCCGGAAAAATCGAAAATGAAGATTTCCGCCGATGCCTCGCCGGTGCGTGGATTGTTGGGGCTGGAAAAAGCGCCAAAATTGACCCCCCCTTCTCCTTCACCGCCGAATGCAAACCAGTCGCCTTCAGGAGGCGGTCCCTCGAAGGCTATGAAGGATTCAAAACCGGAGTTGCCCAGCAAATTTTCGCCAAGCATCGTCGTAGCGGAGGCCGCCGAGCTGGCAAGCGCCAGCGTCACGGTCATCAGAAACGTTGCGACAGCTTTCATCAGACTATCCCCTTTACTTTTTTTGTTGTTATGACTGCTTACAAGGAATGGCAGCTTTGCCGCTTACCGAGATGCAAGAAAATTGGGGCCGGTGGAAAACCGGCCCCATGATCTTCGTATCAGACTAAGCCCCAGTCACTTGCTGATGCGGCGTCTTGCCACAGCCAGCAGACCTAACGCGGAGCCGAACAGCCACACGGCAGCAGGAACCGGGATCGGGATAATGTCCAGGGAAGCTGCGTCGAAGCGTGGGGCGCCACCGTCGTTAGCGAACAGCGCGAAACGCACAGACGCGGCTCCTTCAGGAGCGACGCCGCTAATGGTCTTTTCGAGCCACTCATCCTCCGGGGCTGAGCTATCGAATGTGTTGTTGGTGAGTATGTCGCCGAGAAGGTCGCCGCCTGCGTTGCGGAACTCGAGATTAACCGCGGCAAAGCCAGTCACCTCATCCCCACCGGTGGGGCTCATGATCCAGACCCCGGCATTAACCGTATCTCCGGGATTCACGTCAATGTCCTGAAACGCACCGGCGACGAAAAACCCTTTAAGCACGACGGTACCGTCAAACGCACCAGCCGAACCGATGGGTTCGGGGCTGCCTTGAATGCGGAACGCGTTGCCGAAAGCTTCCCACCCAGCTCCTGCGCCAGGTTCCTCGGCTCCGCCAAACGGCGTGTCCTCGAAACTCGGATTGGCTAGTAGATTGGCTGACGCGTTCGCCACCAGTAGGAAGCTCGCTGCCATTGCAATGGCGACGCGCGAGCAGTTACTTGTCAGTTTCATTGATATATCCCCTTTGTTTTTTCGTCTTGTTGTCGTTTGTGTGTCGCCAACACCCTGACGCGTTAGCTGGCTTTTTTTTATATCAGCCAGTCACCCGCAATGTGAGTGGGCGAGTTGCTGAACTTCTAACTGTAACGATAGTACCTAATTGACAACGCTGTCAACAAGGATCCCGGAGGCTTTCTTCGGCGCAATGTGTTGCGCGCGCATTATGTAAAGCACTGAAAAGGCAAAGGATAAGAAATTCTATCGCTACGTAGCGGCATGATGGATGGACAACGTGCTGTGAGCGGCAGCCATGGTGTGGTTTGGGACCGGTGTGTCGTGAAGCCTGCCGATTGGGAGGGCAGGGTCAACGATCGGCCAGTCCGGGCAGTTGAACGGCGATTGTCAAAGGATAGGAAACTCTAAGGACAAACATGGCTGTGCGCGTTAAGTTAAATTGATCCGCCGAGCCCTTCACGGGTCCTACGGAACTCAGGTTGTTCAAGCAGTGGCCGGCGCGCCGCGCCGCTGCTCGAGTTCTAATCTGACTTCGTATGCCTTTTCTTCCGTCATCGAATAGGTCGCGATGGCCCAAATCGCGATCCCCGACGTTGCGCACGGTACAAATGCGTCGAAGAACCGCATGAGGAATATCGTGCGCTCCGTCTGGTCGCCCTGCAGCGCGACGTCGAATCCGGTCGCATTCAGCAGGAAGCCACCGGCGGCGAGCGCGGCAGCCATGCCGAGTTTCACTACCCACCAGAAGATCGACCCGTACATACCTTCGCGCCGCTCATGGGTCTGCAGTTCGTCCAGGTCGACAACGTCGGCGATCATCGAAGGCATCAAGGTGAACAGCGCGCCGAGGCCGAAGGCCATCAGTGGTGCCGGCACCAGCAACAGCCAGGGTATGTCGGGGTTGTAGCAGACCCATTTCAGCGCGTAGCCGACCATCGAAATGCCGATCGCCACATAAAATGTCCGCTGCTTGCCGAGTTTCGTGCCCAGCCAGGTGACGAAGACGACGACGCAGAATGTCGAAACCGCACCCAGCGTGCCCGAATAACCGGCATATTCCGCGCCTTTGACGGTATCGCCACCAAAGACGTAATAGATGATGACGTAGAACTGGAACGACGCGATCAGCATGAAGCCATTGAAAACGAGGAAAGTTGCGGCACACAGTTTCAGGAACGGCTTGAACTTGAGGGTCGTCAGGAATCCCTGCAGGAACCCGTTGATGTTTGCCAGGACGCGAGTCATCATTGCTTCCTGCCGGCGCTCGTGTGCCTGGCTTTCCGTCTCGGCGATGAATTTGAAGCGCTCGCGCAGGAAGATCGCCGGCAGGATACCAATCACGATGACGGTGGCGGCAATGACGATCGACAGCCCAGCCGCGCCGTCAACCATGTCGTCGAACCAGCGCTCGTTCTGCATGATGAGCAGGAACCACGGTGCAATGACGTAGGCGAGTTGGCCGATGAAGTTCTGCACGCCCATCAGTCGGGTCCGCTCGTGGTAGTCCGGGGTCAATTCATAGCCAAAAGCCACCCACGGCGTGGCAAACATGGTGTACGCCAGGTAGAAAAAGAAGGATCCCGCCAGGAAATACCAGAAATAGAAGGACTCGCTCCTGCCATCGGGCAACTGCCAGAGCAGCGCAAAGATGACGGCAGCGGCAATAGCACCACAGAAGATATAGGGCCGCCGCCGTCCCCAACGGGTTTTGGTATTGTCGGAGATGTAGCCCATCAACGGATCGGTGATCGCATCGGTCAGGCGGGGCAGGGCGCCGAGGAGACCGACGAGCGCCGGATTCATTCCCAGGCCGAGGTTGAGAACGATGACCATGCCGCCGATCGCGGCGGCCAGGAGATTGTTGACGAATGCCCCACTCCCGTAGACCAGCTTCTGGTAAAACGGAATGCGATCTTCGGGCGCGGTCGCGTGGTGGGTGACTTGGCTCATTCTGTTGTGCCCGGTTGTGGTCCTGGGTCTTGAGCGCTTGGTTTACCATCGTCCAACAAATTGACAGCGCTGTCAAACGTTGCTACAAAGCCTGCGGACGTGAGCGATGACTAAGACTACAGCAGTTCCATTGAATGAGCCGGTCGCGGTCGAGCAACGGGTCGCGGATTTGTTGGCTCGAATGACGCTGACCGAGAAGGTCGGGCAAATGCGCCAGCTCGATGCCAGCGAAGGCTATCCACCTGATTATCTTGCGGTATCGATCAGGGCCGGGTCCGTCGGTGCGGTGATTAATCAAGCTGATGTGCACATCATCAACGAGCTGCAGCGGCTCGCTGTCGAGGAAAGCCGGCTGGGGATTCCGCTGCTGGTCGGCCGTGATGTCATTCATGGGTTCAGGACAATTTTCCCGATACCGCTTGGACAGGCGGCCACCTGGAACCCGGAGTTGGTGCGCCAGGGCGCGCGGGTCGCGGCGCTCGAGGCGGCGGCAGCGGGCATCAACTGGACATTCGCGCCGATGATCGATATTTCGCGCGACCCGCGCTGGGGCCGGATTGCGGAAAGCTTTGGTGAGGACGTCTTCCTGACCGCCGCGCTCGCGGTCGCAATGGTGGAGGGTTTGCAGGGTGATGACCTTGCGTCGCCCGGCAGTATCGCCGCCTGCGCCAAGCATTTTGCCGGTTACGGGGCCGTGGAAAGCGGGCGTGATTATGCAACCACCAATATTCCGGAGAACGAGCTGCGCAACGTCTATTTGCCGCCGTTCAAAGCAGCGGTGGAGGCCGGCGTCGCGACGCTGATGACTTCATTCAGCGATATCGACGGGGTGCCCGGCACGGCCAACACGTTTCTGCTGCGGCAGATACTTCGAAGCGAATGGGTTTTTCCGGGTCTCGTCGTCAGCGACTGGGATTCCATTCACCAGCTGCAAATCCACGGGTTGACCGAAAACGACTGGGAGTCAGCTTTCGAAGCCGTGACTGCCGGTGTCGACATGGAAATGGCCGGCGACGTGTACGCCAATCACATTGCCGCATTGGTCGAATCGGGTCGAATCGCGATTGGCATGATCGATGCCGCCGTCGCCAATGTATTGCGCACCAAGTTTCA
>CAZTIB010000078.1:0-5979 GCA_964613615.1 uncultured Chromatiaceae bacterium | reverse complement strand
CCGCCGCAGCTTCCTGGTGGGCTCCATAGGCACCAGCGTGCTGATGGGTTTCGGCGCGCTGTTGCCCGCCGGCTGCGCCCGCGAGGAACTGCAGGCGAAACGCTACGCGCCGACGGTCTGGTTCGAGTTGTCGAGCGACGGCGCGGTGTTGATCAACATCGCGAAAGCAGAGATGGGTCAGCACGTGGGCACGGCCCTCGCACGCGTGGTAGCCGATGAGCTGGGCGCCGCGTGGAGCGACGTGACCGTCGATTACGTGGACAGTGATCCGAAGTGGGGCTACATGGTCACCGGTGGCTCCTGGTCGGTGTTCACCACCTTCAAGCAGCTGTCGCAGGCCGGCGCGGCCGGACGCATTGCATTGATCGAAGCCGGCGCGGGCCTGCTGGGCGTATCGCCGGACGACTGCACCGCGAAAGATGGCCACGTGATCGCGGGCAATCAGCGCATTGCCTTTGCCGAGGTAGTGCAGCGGGGTTCCCTCGACCGAAGCTTTACGGCCGAAGAGCTGGAGGCGCTGCCCGTCAAGACACCGGCAGAGCGCGACCTGGTGGGCAAACCCGTGCCGGCCCTGGATATTCCCGCAAAGAGTGTTGGTCAGGCGATTTACGGCCTGGACGTAGAGCGCCCGGGAATGGTCTATGCACGGCCGCTGCTCCCACCGACGCGCTATGGCTCCACCGTCAATTCCGTCGACCCGGCAGCAGCGAAACAGATACCCGGCTACCTCGGCTACGAAGTGTTAGACGACCCCAGCGACACCTGCCAGGGCTGGGTGGTGGCGCTGGCCGACAATCACGTCAGCGCTTCGCGCGCAGCCGACGCGCTGGTGGTGGACTGGACACCCGGCCCCACGGCCGGTGTGAGCGAAGCGGACATCATCGCCGAGGGCGTGCGGCTTGCGAGTACCATCGACACCGGCGCGTTGCTGGTGGACGACGGCGACGTCGCCGCGGCGGCTGCCAGCGCGGCACGTACCCATGAGGCGACGTATACGACCGGCACTGCACTGCACTTCGCGCTGGAACCCGTCAACGCGGTGGCCGAGTTCGACGGTGACACCTGGCACCTGCATGCAGGCAACCAGTGGCAGTCGCTGATCCTGCCGGTGCTGGCGAAGGCGCTGGAGGTGCCGGAGGCCAACGTCGTGATTCACCAGCACTACCTCGGCGGCGGCTTTGGCCGGCGGCTGGTGGGCGATTACATGGTGCCGGCGGCGCTTACGGCCAAGGCGGTGGGCAAGCCGGTGAAGATGGTCTTCACCCGTGAAGACGACAGCCGCTTCGACTGCGTCCGCTCACCGTCGGTGCAGCGCCTGCAGGCTTCCATGGACGAGGCCGGCAAGGTCACGGGCATCGAACACGCGGCCGCGGCCGGCTGGCCGACGCTGGCCAACGCACCGGGCTTCATGATCGACGGCCTGAATGACAGCGGCAAGATCGACACTTTCTCCATCAGCGGTGCCGATCACTGGTACACGCTGCCGAACCACCGCGTGCGGGCCATCAACAACGATGTCGCACAGCGCACCTTCATGCCGGGCTGGTTGCGAGCGGTGGGTCCCGGCTGGACGGGCTGGGCCGTAGAGTGTTTTATGGACGAACTGGCCGTGACGGCCGGCCAGGATCCCATCGAGTTTCGCCTGGCCATGCTCGATGCGTCGGGCAAGAACGCGGGTAAAGCTCCGGAGAGCGTAGGCGGGGCCGCACGCCTGGCCAACGTGTTGCGGCGGGTGCAGGCGCTGTCAGGCTGGGGCGAGCCCTTGCCGGACGGCGATGGCCGCGGCGTGGCGATTTGTGCCGGGCAGGAACGAACCATGCCCACCTGGGTCGCCTGCGTGGCGCATGTGGCTGCGGACACCGCCGCGGACAAGGTGGACGTGAAGCGGCTGACGATGGTGATCGACTGCGGCACCGTCGTACATCCTGACGGGGCGCTCGCGCAGGCGCAGGGCGCCGCGCTGTGGGGCCTGAGTCTCGCCTTGCACGAGGGCACCGCCATCGCCGATGGCCAGGTGAGTGACCGGAACCTGAACACTTACACACCGTTGCGGATGGCCGACGTGCCCGCCGTGGACATCGAGTTCGTGGCCAGCGACGAGTTTCCCACCGGCCTCGGTGAACCGCCGCTGATCGTGGTCGCGCCCGCGATTGCGAATGCGATCTACGCGGCGGTGGGTGTGCGCGTGCGTGACCTGCCGATCCGCAAGCTCGCCTGATAGCAATTACTTGACCGCGTGAATCGTCTTCACGGTGTCGAGGAAGATGTTATTAACCTCGACGAGGTGAAAGCCCGCGGCGCGGACGTTGGCCACCGTGTCCCGGTCGAGTTCCGGGCCGAATTTGCTGGCCAGCGGGCTCATCAGCTTCATCATCGCGCTGAACGGGAACAGCCGGCTGCCCGTGTGCTCGAACATGTGCAGTTCACCGCCGGGCTGCAGGACCTGGCGCAGTGCAAGGAGTCCTGCCACCGGGTTCGGCACCGAACAGAAAGTGCATGACGTGAACACCTGGTCGAAGCTGTCGTCGGGGAAGTCCATCGCGTGCACGTCCATGACCTGCGCGGTCATGTTGCCGTCGTAGGCGGCGACGCGCTCTTTGGCGCGTTCGACCATCTTCGGGCTGATATCAATGGCCGTGATGTCATGCCCCGGCGGGAAGCACGAGATGTCGAGCCCGGTGCCCAGCGCCAGGAACAGGATCTTCGCGTCGGGTTTCATGCGCTCGAACAGCCGCAGTTTGGCAGGCCGCCACCGCCACTCCGGCCCGTAGGCCGACATCAGGTCGAAGGTGCGTGACGCGCGGTCCCATTTTTCCTGTGTCGCAGTATCCATGGTCAGCCCCCGACTTTCTGCGGGCCGCTCATCGCCGCATTGATCGCGTAGATGATGACGACCACGGCGACTCCCGTGCCGATGCCCCACTGCAAAATCGCGGCGCCGGCCAGTGGCCACATGCCGCCCCACATGCCACCGAGCATGCCGCTGACCATGCACGGGGCCATCACTTCCATCACACCAAGGATCGGGAACAGCAGGGCCAGCGTCAGGGGCAGCGCGATGGCCATGCCTAGCAACATGCCTGCCAGCATGCCGGGCAGCATTCCCCAGGAACCGCCAATCAGCCAGGCGGTCAGCGCCACCGCCGCGGTGGCAACGAATGCGTTGGCAACGAGATCCCCGATGATGAAATACAGGCGCTTTTCCATGGGTGAGGCCGGCGAAGCAATAATCCTGATTCTACCGCGTCCCGGGAACGTGCTAGAAAGGGTGCCTGGCACTGGCGCCAGGGAGACCGAACTCATGACCACCGCTCGCCTCTGGTTTGCACGCCTGGTCACGCTCTACGCGCTGCTGATCTTCACGTTCCTGGCGTACCTGTACGTGATCGAACCGCTGGAGCACATCGCCCGGTTTGGCATCAGCGCGTCGGGAGTGCCCGAGTCCATCAACTTCCTGCGGGCCGGGCCGGGTGCGCTGTTTTCGGGCCTGGCCATCACCGCGGCCTTCGGGCTGGCGCAGCCCCGGCACCTGGTCACCAGCCTGTGGGTGATCGTGCTGTTCGATGCCTGTGTAGTGGCCGTGCGCCTGTTCGGCATGGCTGTGGACGGGGTTACTGAACTGCAGCTGTCTGAACTGCGGGACGAGGGCGTATCGTGGCTGATCTTCGTCGCCGCACTTATCGCGCATCCTCGCGAGCACAATTAGACGATGTCTGATACCCATTTTCCATTAGCTAGGTAAAATTACGGTTTCGCAACGCTGGTTGAGCCATGGAAGTTTTCTGCGTCGAAGGGAACCGTCAGCGCCTCGATGGTGGGGCGATGTTCGGTAACGTGCCACACGCACTCTGGGCGCGCTGGATGCCGCCGGATGCGGAGAATCGCGTCGAGCTGGCGACACGCGCGCTGTACGTGCCGGACCTGGATGGCAAGTCGGTACTGTTCGAAGCCGGTATCGGCGCGTTTTTCGAGCCGAAGCTGCGCGACCGCTACGGGGTGTTCGAAGCACAGCACGTGCTGCTGGCATCGCTGCAAGCATTAGGGGTTGGGCACGAAGACATCGACGTCGTCGTGCTCAGTCACCTGCATTTTGATCATGCCGGCGGCTTGCTGGCCCCTTATGCGGCCGGCGCCGAGCAGACTCTGCTGTTCCCGAACGCGCGCTTCCTGGTCGGTGCAGACGCGTGGCAACGGGCCTGCGAGCCACACCCGCGAGACCGGGCGTCGTTTATCCCGGCGCTGCCCGGCTTGCTGGAGGCCACCGGTCGATTGGAACTGGTGGACGGGGAACTGTCACCGACTCTCGGCGACACCGTGCACTTTCACTACAGTCATGGCCACACGCCGGGGCTGATGCTGTCGCAGGTTGGCGGTACGGGTGGCGTGCTGTTCGTGTCGGACCTCGCGCCGGGCCGGCCGTGGGTGCATTTGCCGGTCACGATGGGTTACGACCGCTACCCGGAAGTGCTGGTAGACGAGAAGCGGCGGATTTTCCAGGTGGCAATCGAGGAGGATCTGCGCATTTGCTTCCCGCATGATCCGGAGTGTGGGCTGGCGACGGTCCAGCAGGACGAACGGGGACGGTTTTCGGCCCAGGCGTTGTCGGAGCACAGCTGCGAGATCCCGGGCTGAGGCGGTCGATGGGCATGGCTGTGGGCTAGACTGGATTCATCATGGAATGCGCACCTCGCGCCGGCCAGTGGCTGGTCTTCTGCCTGCTGAGCTTTGCTGCCGCAGCGCTCGGCGCGTGTGCGCCTGGCGACGATGCCTACCAGGCCCGCGCGCCGGCACTGACGGTTGTCGCTGACGACTCGGTGGCATTAACAGGCGCCAGCGATCGCCCGGTGCCGTTGAAAATCTTCTACCCGGCTGACGGCGGGCCGTACCCGCTGATCGTGTTGTCCCACGGCACCTTTTCCTCGATCCACCGCTATGACCTCGTGGCCGAGTACTGGGCCGGGCAGGGCTATGTAGTCATGCTGCCCCAGCACATGGATGCGGAGTACGGCGTGAAGCCATCGAGTTACGAGGTCATGCAGAACGTGATTCGCACCCGCGTGGCCGATATGTCCCTGGTGCTGGATGAACTCGACGCGATCGAATTAGCGGTGCCGGCCGTGGCCGGCAAGATCGCGCGCGAAGGCTATGTCGCAGCCGGGCATTCCATTGGCACACAGGTGGCGATGCTGGTCACCGGCGCGCGTTTTCGCACCGAGTTCAACGGCGAAGTCATGGACTCACCGGAGGATCGATACAGCGCACTGGTGCTGGTCAGCGATCCGGGCAAGATGCGCCTGATGCCGCCGGACACCTGGCTGGCCAGCCCGGTGCCGACGTTCATGGCTACCGGCACCGACGATTTTGGCCTGATGGGCAGACGCGGTGCGCCGACGGAAGGCCAGACAGAGATTCTGTCCGCAGTCAGTGGCATGGACGTGCTCCGTTATGAGTTGTTGCTCGACGGCGGCGACCACTACTTCGGTGGGTTGATCCAGAAAGACCCGAAGAAAGGCGAACCGGATCACGAGGGCCTGGCGATCTTCAACGCCACGTCCACCGCTTTCCTGGACGCGGTGACCAAGGGCAACCGGCGCGCGCAGGCTTACCTGGATGCGGTGGATATGCCGGCCGTTACGCAGGGCCGTGCGACATTGACCCGATAGATCACACTTTAATAACAGCGGAGCCTCAAATAATGCACGCCGACTTACTGAACCAGTTGTTGAATCGCCGGGAGTTGCTCGGCGGGGCCGGTGTTCTTGCCGCCATGGGCATGTCGCAGGCCGTTGCGGGTGGACACACCGGTGGTGAGCGCGTCCTCCTTACGCCCGAGCAACAGCTAGAGTTGGAGGCCGCCAACGAGACGCTGGTCAATAACTTTGTCCGCGACTACGCGACCAGGGATATCGACATACTCGCGAGCTACCTGGCCGACGACATCATCTACCAGGTCTCCGAGGGCCAGCCGGAGGTGATCGG
>CAZTIB010000077.1:0-31348 GCA_964613615.1 uncultured Chromatiaceae bacterium | reverse complement strand
TAGGCCGCCAGGTGCTTGGTTTCCGGCGCCAGCGTACCGGCGTTGAACGCGGCCTGGTACAGCGCACCCACGCTCTGTATTGCATGGGCTTCCGGGTAGCTGCTGATCCACGCCGGCAGCAGGTGCTGATCGAAGGCACCGTATTTCGCGTGCAGGGGCTCCAGTTCTTCGAAGACTTCACCCAGCACCCGGTGGACGATTTCCTTGAACTGCGCCGGGCTCGGCGGGCCTTCCGGTTGCGGCTGCTGGTCGCGATAGTCGTGGCGATTGGCGTGGTCGGGCGTGTCGTGGGTGCCCCAGTCCCAGTCGGCGGCCAGCGGGGAATTGTCGATGGTCTCCTTGATGGAGGCCTCGATCTCTACGCCCACCAGGTCGTTGAAACGGTTCAGGAAACCCATGATGCAGCCCATGCTGCCAACGCTGTGGATCATGTCCTGCAGTTGGTCCACGCCCATCGCATCACGCGCTTGCTGAATGTCCGCCGGGCCAATGGCCTGCGTGGTCATCTTGGACGACAGGTTCGCAATGGTTTTCAGCCGCGGCTCGAAGGGCAATTCATCCAGGGACTTGCGGCCCTGCAGAAAGTCGAACAGCGCCTGGATATTGTCCGGCGCCTGGCCGCCGTATTTCATAGACAGGTCGGCACCGTGGGCCGAACAGTAGGAACAGTTCGCGGCAAAGGCCGTCGACAGGCAGCTCATGCCGAAGTACTGGCCGATCTGTTTGTCGACCAGCGACATCATCGAACTCAACGCACCGATAAACAGCGCCATGGGTTCCGGCGCCAGCGACATCTGGTCGTAAAGGTTGCACAGGAAGCCGAACATGCTGCGGTACCAGATTTGGACCGCGTTGTACTCCGGAAGCGCGGTGGGGTCTGCGGGCAGATGCGGATCCAGTATGTCCTTGATGGGCACGATGGCAGCCTGCAGCTCTTCCTGCGAATAAGCGGCGGACAGGAACGCCGGGGCGCTGGCAGCACTCAGGGCTTGCTGAGCCCGCTGCCGGATGGTGTCGTGATCCAGCCGCTTCAGGTCGTCGGCGCCACCAATGTGCTCATCGTTGAAAAAGATCTGTGGCACGGTGTGGCGGTGGCTCGCCACGGACATCAACATGCTGCTCTGCACGTCGGTGCCGATGTCGATTTCTGTGAACGGGATTTCCAGTTCGGCCAGCAGGCCCTTGGCCTCGACGCAGTGGGGACACTGACTTTTGGAAAATACAACAATCTGGCCCATCACTATGGCTCCTGAGTGGCTAGGTGGCCGGCGCGTTACCCCTGCTGTGGCTGCACGTCAACCATAGCAAGGGCGAATGCGCCAGCAGGTTCGTGGAGACCCAAATTAGCAGGGCACCCCACCCGGATAAAGGCCGGCCGGGGAAATTGATTCTTGCAGTTTTCATGATAATGTCGGCGAATGCCCCTGTCGTCACTGAAAGTCGAAGACCTGCAGCTGTTTCTCGCCGTGGTGGAGTCACCCAGCATCGCGGAAGCCGCCGAGCACCTGGCAACCACGTCGTCCACGGTGAGCCGGCGCCTGAAGAAAATCGAGGAATGCCTCGGCGTGCGGCTCCTGGACCGCACCACGCGCAGCCAGCAGATCACGTCCGCCGGCGAGCTCTTCTACCAGCAGTGCCAGGCAACGCTCGGGCAACTGGAGTCGGTGACCGGGCAGATTCGTGACCAGCGCGACTCGCCGGAAGGTCACATCCGCGTGTACGCGCCGGCAGAACTGTTCTGTTACTTCGTGAACGCGCTCACGGAGAAGTTCACCGAGCGCTACCCGCTGTTGCGGGTGGAGTTCCTGTCAGGCGCCGTGAAACCGCACCTGCTCGAAGACAACATTGACGTGGTCGTGCACGTTGACGAACCGGCCGACTCCTCGTCAATCGCGCGACGCATCACCACGGCCACCACCAACTGCTACGCGAGCCCGGCCTACCTCGCCCGCCACGGCGAACCCGCCTCACCCGCTGAGCTGACGCAACACGATTGCATCGTCGAAATCGACCATGCGAGATCACCCAGGCCTTGGCAGTTCCGCGACGGCGACTCAGTCACCACCGTGCAGATGAATTATCGGTATTCGTCGGATTCCATCACGCTGTGCCGGGATCTGGCTGAGCAGGACCAGGGCATCGCGATGCTGCCGGACTTTTGCACCCAGGACAGTGTTGCCAACGGCAAGCTGGTGCGCCTGTTCACCGACGACTATGCCGTCACGCACAATGTCTACGCCGTGTACGCGTCGCGGCGTTTCGTGCCGGCAAAGATCACGACATTCGTGGACTTTTTGGCTGACAACCTGCCGGCCCGGATCTGATCGTCGCAATTCGGGGGACAGTTTACCTATTTGCTGGCCCAGGAGGATGGATAGCAACCCGGCTGCCTGTTGCGGCAAATGGGTAAACTGTCCCCGGAACTCAGATGACCGACGCACTATCGAAACTGCAGACCGAACTCGAACCTGACCGCTTTCTGCCCGGTGCTGCAGTGAGCCAGCGCGCCACGAGCTACTGGAACAGCGCCCCGATGCAGGCGAAAGCCATGCTGCTGCCGCGATCCACCGCCGAAGTCGCAGAGATCCTGCGGTGCTGCCACACGACCGGCCAGAGCGTGATTACGCACGGCGGGCGCACCGGCTGCGTAGCTGGCGCGGAGTCAAGCCTGGACGACATCGTGCTGTCGCTGGAAAAAATGCACGGCGTCGTGGAAATTGACCCGGCCGGCGGCACGGCCGTGGTCGAGGCCGGCGCCGTGCTACAGACCTTTCAGGAGGCCGTGGCGGATGCGGGCCTGTATTTTCCGCTGGACCTGGGCGCCCGCGGCAGCTGCACCATCGGTGGCAACGTTGCAACGAACGCGGGCGGCATCAACGTATTGCGCTATGGCATGACGAGAAACCTGGTCCTCGGCCTGGAAGCGGTGCTTGCCGATGGCACCATCGTGTCGTCCATGAACCGCATGTTGAAGAACAATGCGGGTTATGACCTGAAACAACTGTTCATCGGCAGCGAAGGCACGCTGGGCGTCGTGACCCGGGTGGTCGTGCGGCTGTTCCCGCAACCGGCCGCGCGGCAGAATGCGCTGGTGGCAGCGCCGAACTTTGCTTCCGTGTGCGGCTTGCTGCGCTCGCTGCACCAGCAGCTGGCGGGTTCATTGAGCGCCTTCGAAGTGATGTGGGGCGACTACTACCAAGCGGTCACCGGCGACGGCGGGCATCGGGCGCCACTGGGGCGCGATCACCCTCTATATGTGGTGCTGCAAAGCGAAGGCGCGGAGCCCGACGCGGATGCGCGGCGCTTCGAGGCCGTGCTGTCGCAGGCGCTGGACCAGAAATTGATCGCAGACGCCGTCATTCCAAAATCCGACCGCGAGACCGCTGCGATCTGGGATATACGCGAGAATTTCGACGCAATCCTGGAGCCGCAGCCCGTCTACCTGTACGACGTGAGCCTGCCCATCTCGACGATGGCTGAATATGTCGACACGGTGAAGCGCGCTGTCCGGCAGCGGTGGCCGAACGGCCAGTGCTACGTGCTCGGCCACATGGCCGACGGCAACCTGCACCTGTTCGTGCAACCCAACGTGCAGGACGACCTGCACGATGCCAGTGACAAGCTGGTCTACGACCCGTTGCGTGGTATCGGCGGCTCGGTGTCGGCCGAGCACGGCATCGGCACCGAGAAACTCCGGTGGCTGCCCCACAGCCGGAGCCCCGAAGAGATCCAGGTCATGCAGCTAATGAAGCGGAGCCTGGATCCTCAGAACATTCTGAATCCCGGCCGGGTGCTGGAAACGAATCCCCCCTGACGGGATGTTGGGAGTCAGCTCTGCTCCTCCGCGCCGTCGACAGACACGAGGTCAATAGTGCATATCAAAGTCTTGCTGATCAGCGTCCTTGCGTTCTTCGCCACGGCCTGTGCGGACGCGCGCGATGAGCGGTTTGCCATCGAGGAAATCGCCAGCTTCAATTCGCCATGGGCCATGGCCTTCCTGCCTGACGGGCGGTTGCTGGTCACGGAAAAGCCGGGCCAGCTCCTGGTCGTCACACAGGACGGCCGCCAGCCGGCGCCCGTCAGCGGGGTCCCGGCGGTCGATCACGGCGGCCAGGGCGGCCTCGGCGATGTGGCATTGCATCCCGGTTTCGCCGATAACGGGCTGATCTACCTGAGCTACGCGGAGGCCGGCGAGAACAAAACCCGCGGCGCCGCCGTCGCTCGGGGCAAGCTGACACTGACCGCCGACGGCGGCACGCTGGCGGACGTCACGGTGATCTGGCGGCAGGTACCGAAAGTGTCGGGCCGCGGGCATTTCGGTCACCGGCTGCTGTTCGACGACGATGGCTATCTCTTTATTTCTTCAGGCGAGCGGCAGAAGTTCGACCCGGCCCAGGACATGCAGAGCAATCTCGGCAAGATCCTGCGGCTGCGCGACGACGGCTCGGCGCCTGATGACAACCCCTTCGCCGATCGCGGCGGTGTCGCGGCGCAAATCTGGTCCGTGGGCCACCGCAATCCTCTCGGCATTGCCTTCGACGCCCGGGGCCGGCTCTGGAACGTGGAGATGGGCCCGAAAGGCGGCGACGAACTGAACCTGGCGATGCGGGGCGGTAACTACGGTTACCCCCTCGTATCGAACGGCGACCATTACAACGGCAACGATATTCCCGATCACGACACGCGCCCGGAGTTCGAAGCACCAAAGGCCTGGTGGACGCCCGTGATCTCGCCGGGTGACCTGATGTTCTATTCGGGCGAACTCTTCCCGGCGTGGCGCGACAGTGCCTTCATCGCCGGCCTGTCGGCGGAGGCATTGGTTCGCGTGGAAGTTGACGGCGACACCGCACGAGAAGCCGAACGCTACCCGATGAAAAAGCGCATCCGCGCCGTGGTCCAGGGGCCCGATGACGCGCTCTGGCTGCTGGAAGATCGCAAGGGCGGGCGCCTGCTGCGGCTGCGCCCGCGTTAGGCAGAACGTGACTCTGAGCAGCGTCAGTCCGATGCGCTATCGCCGAAGGCTTGCGATGCGCTTGCCTGGCTTCCCCGCTGCTTGATGGCCTCGTCGGCGACTGCCCGGCGGCGATGATTGCCGAAGCCCTCGCCATCTCGCCGGCCCGTGCGAAAGCCGTTGATCTTCCAAGGCTTGCACAATTTGCAGCCGGCCCGTCGATTGGCTGCGCGGCGTCGCTTGAAATTCATGAGAGCATCTCCGGGAACCTTGGCAGGAGCCTAACTCAGGCATCGCGCTGTCACAAAGTTGCCAGGGCGACGACCAGCCTCCCGAGAGCCCGCATGGTCAGCCCGGAATCCAGCTGCCAAATTTCCCTGCAACCGAAGGACAGGCGGGTAAAATGCCCGTCTTTTTCCTTTCTGAGCTTAATCATGACCACCAAAGTCCAACACCAGTATTGCTCAGCCGTTGATCGAGCCCAAAGCCTTGCGACAATCCTGATGCTGGCATTGTTCATTCCGGCCAACGTCTTCGCCGCGAAGGTGGACACGGTGGAGCTCGAAAACGGCAACCTGGTGACCGGCGAAATCAAGGAGCTGCGCCAGGGCCGGCTCAAATACAGCACAGACTCGATGGGCACCGTCTATATCGAGTGGGGCGAAGTTATTCACCTCACGGGCAAAGCCCGCTACCGTGTCGAGACCACGGACGGCCGCATTCATTTCGGCTCGATCACACCTGGAACAGACGACGGGAGCATGGTCGTCGTCGCGAACGGTGAGACAACGCAACTCGAGGTTGCGGACGTCTTCCGGATCACCAAGATCAAGACTGGCTGGCGCGACAAGATCGACAGCGATATCGCCGTGGGCTATCGGTACGCCAAGGCCAGCGATATCAAAGAAATCACCCTCGGCTACGACGGCACACTGATTACCGATCGATACCGGCTCGACTTCGGCGCGAACGGACGAAGCACCGAAGACAGTGAGGACACCACGACCCAATGGCTCGCCTATACCGATTTGCGACGCTGGCGTGAGAATCGGAACTACTGGCTGGCAACCGGGGGCGCTGAACAGAACGACGAACTGGGCATCGATCTCCGGGTGATCGCCGGCGCCGGCCTGGGACGCCGCCTCCGGCAGACGACCAGGTGGCAGCTTGCAGCCGAGGCCGCCCCGATTGTCAATTACACGGAGAATGACGATGGCAGTTCAGATACCGAGCTGGAAGCATTGCTGCGCGCCAACTGGCAGATCTACATTTATGACAGCCCAAAGCGAACCCTGGATACAACGCTGGCCCTGTTTCCCGGTATCACTCAAGCCGGTGAATATCGGTCCGCCTTCGATATCACCCTGCGCCAGGAATTCATCAAGGACCTGTTCTGGGATTTGAGTTTCTATCACCAGTACGACAGTGACGTCGAGGATGAAGACGCATCTAACTCGGACTATGGGGTGAAAACCTCAATCGGATTTGAGTTTTGAACTGATCAGAAGCACCGCAGCTGGCTGCGAGAGTTGCCTTCTGTCATTCTGCTCGCGCCATGGCCTCCCACTCGAACACCAGCCGCAACTTTAGCCTGGCGATACTCATCTTTGCCTCGGCGGCCAGCGTCCTGTCTACGGATCTGTACGCACCCAGCCTCGCCTCTCTGCCGGCCTACTTCGACACCAGCGCGGAAATGGTGAAGCTCACCATGACCCTGAACGTGCTGGCCTACGGCCTTTGCCAACTGGTTTACGGCCCGTTGTCCGACCGCTTTGGGCGGCGGCCCATCCTGATCACCGGAATGGTGGCATTCACGGCGGCCGGGCTGGCTTGTGCCCTGGCCCAATCCATTGAGCAGCTCATATGGGCCAGGGTATTCCAGGGGGTCGCCGGTGCAGCCGAGGCCGTGCTGGTATACGCCATCATCCGCGACCTGTTCGCAGGCGCGGACCGCGTCAGGGCCATGTCCATTTTTGGCTTTGTGTTCGGCGCGTCTCCGGCAGTGGCACCACTGCTCGGCGGCTACATTCATGTGGCTATTGGCTGGCGGGCCAATTTTTTCCTGCTGACCGCTTTGGCACTCATCGCACTGTTGCTGGTCGTTCGATTCCTGCCCGAGTCGTCCGAGCCGGACCATCACGCCATAAGACTGAGCGAGGTAAGCCGGAGCTATCTCGGTTTGATCCGGAATCCGGTCTTCATCGGCTACGCGATACTGACGGGCACCAGTCTCGGCGCCGTTTTCGCGTTCCTGACCGCGGGCCCTTTCATTTTCATCAATAATTTCGGCGTCGCGACGGAGGATTTTGGTCTCTACTACCTGTTCATCGTAGCCAGCTATATGCTCGGCAGCTTCGCCACCAACCGCACGGCTTATGCCGTGGACTCCCGGATCTTCCTGCGGTTCGGCGTAGCGGTTGCCGTGCTAGGCGCCGGTCTCGTGATCTGGCTGGTGCAGACCGGGTTCGAAACACCCCTGACACTGACGATAGGCATGTGCCTGATCTTTTTCGGCGCCGGGCCCGTATTCGCGATCGGCCCTGCCCGGGCAATGGATGCCACACAGGATCGAGTGGGCTACGCGGCAGGAGTTGTCGGGTGCGCAGAACTGTCCGTTGGCGGCATCGCTGCCGGGGTGATCACAGTGCTGCACGACGAGACGTCGATGCCCCTCGCGATTACCCTGGGCGGCCTGGCGGTTACGGCTGTGCTGGTGTTGTGGTACGTCGGACGATATGAGAAAGCCGCAAACGCCATGTAGCGTCCAAATCGTCAGTCCTGACGATTTGTCGAACCGGTGCATTCGTCCACACAAGCGCTCCGCCTGCTGGACCCGGCGACATGCAGGGATGCATAAGTGTCGCGGAGGCCAGGGATGGCCGGGAGCGACGTCGAACCCCGATTGTCTATACCGTGGGTTCGAATTGCGGATACCGAAAGGACAGCGTTGTGTTGAGCAAACCGCCTTCGTCTGAATATGGCGGAGAGGGTGGGATTCGAACCCACGGTACGCTCGCGCGTACACTTGATTTCGAGTCAAGCCCATTCGACCACTCTGGCACCTCTCCTGAAGCAAGCGAGCGATTATAGGTCCAAGCTCTCCGGGGAGCACGCTCCACTGCGAGAGTCTGCCACCCGTTAGAACGATCGTCCCACGCCGAAGCGCAGCGTCGAGTCCACCTTCTCGGCATCGTCCGCCGGATCCGACTCCCAGTCCCAGTCGTAGGAAAGCTTCACATACCAGTCTTTGAGGAAATCCATGCTCACCCCGGAGCGGGTCTTGAGCACGTTATTGTCCTCGCCCGAGAGGTTAGACGTGAAGGCCTGGTTAAAGAAGACATCCATGCTCGTGCCAGGAATCTTAGCTCTCATCCGGTTACGTATCTGGGCCACGGCCTGCGTTTCGCTATTGCCCTCCCGGTCTTCGAACTGCGCACCGGGGCCGGCCTGGATCGACCAGAAGCGTGCGACCGAGTTCCAGATGTCCCGGCCGACGTTCCAGCCAACGATGTACCGGTAGTCCAGGTCCTTGATGGGATCCCGCTCATAGGTGCCGTTGAGACTCATGAACCAGGGCCTGTTGAACAGCCAGTTGTAGTCATAGGCGATCAAGTCCTGCCGCTTGGTGCTGTCGCCATCCGTGCGCTCGCGGACGAACTCGGCGAGCAGCAGGTGGCGGTTGTTGCCGTGCTTGAAGCGACCGCCACCGGCCAGCTTGTTGTTATCCGTATCCGTATTACCCCGAGTGATATTCAGGCTGATATCCAGATTGGCATCCCAGTCGTAGAAGGACTCCGGTTGGGAGACTTCCTCCAGGTCCGTGAGCGAAACGGTCTTGACCTCACCATCGATCTTGACCAGCTGCGTGTCACCCTCGCCTCTGCCGAGAAACCTGAGGCTCGCGTCGTCTCTCAAGGATAATTTAAGCTTGTAGTCCCGCTCCGACTCGATGTAATCGATATCGGCCGCGTTCACCGAGAACTTGTCCGCATAGGCCGGCTCGATGGTCACCTTCGAGTCGAAAATCTGACTCACCGTCCCGGTGATTCGATCGCCGTTCTTCATCACCAGAACGCCCGCCGAAACCGTCGAGACTGCCAGGGCGGCGAAAATACAAAGCAGGCCGAGGCCAGTGGCCTTCCAGCAGTTGAGCTTGGTCATTGAGAAATCCTTTCTAAGCTGATTGGTCGAGCGGATTCGTGCCCCACGGTTTCGGCAACACGGGCCTGGGAGCCACGAATACAGGTCGCAGGCAAGAGGAGTTTCGAAAAAAATGAGCCGCGGATTCTAGGCACTCTCGGCTCGTAACGCACACCCTCTTAGTGGAAGCCAGCCCAGGCTTCGTGCTGAACGAGGGCCGCCAGGTCCTGTTCGGCAACGTGGGCTACCGAGTGCTCGAGGCCAATATGCGGGAGCTGATCCGCGAGCCGGCGGCCGGCGCGGCCAGCTGGGGCTGGGTGGGTATCTGCTATCAAGCGCCCAGGCTTCCGGCCGATAAATAAGATAAGTCCTGATAAAACGGGGCTTTGCAGACACACTCTTATGTAAATGCTTGTGATGCAGGTCGCAGCGCCGGCGGTCCAATCGCTCTAAAGTGGCCTCGGGATGGCTGCGACCACGGGCAGGTCGCAGGCGGCAGATTGCGCAAGGAAAATGGGCTCAACAGATGGATCTGGCAACCCTCGGCGGCTTGGTATTCGGCATTATCGTCATCCTGATGGCGATCCTGGTCGGCGGCGACCTCGGCATCTTTTTCAATATTCCGGGCCTGCTGGTGGTGCTCGGCGGCACTATCGCGGCCACGCTGATCAAGTTCTCGCTGGCGGACTGCCTGTACGCGATCAAGCTGGGCTCCAAGCAGGCCTTCGTGGACGAATCGGCCAACCCCCGCGAGCTGGTCAACAAGATCAAGGACCTGGCGAACAAGGCACGGAAGGACGGCCTGCTGGCCCTCGAAGACGAGCCGGTCAGCAACGAGTTCTTCCAGAAAGGCATCCAGCTCTGCGTGGACGGCCAGGCGCCGGAGTTCGTGAAGAAGGTGCTCGACAGCGAAATGGAATATTCCATCGAGCGGATGGAACTCGGCGAGCGCATCTTCCGGGGCATCGGCGAAGCCGCCCCGGCCTTCGGCATGATCGGCACGCTGGTGGGCCTGGTGCAGATGCTGGCCAACATGTCCGACCCCAGCTCGATCGGCCCGGCCATGGCCGTGGCCCTGCTTACCACCCTGTACGGCGCGCTATTTGCCAACCTGCTGGCCAACCCCATTGCCGACAAGCTCGGCATCCGCTACCTGTACGACCGCAAGACGAAGCAGCTGATCATCGAGGGCGTCATCGGCATTGCCCAGGGCGAGAGCCCGCACGTGATCGAGGAAATGCTGGGCACCTACCTGCAGGGAGCCCCGGCTGACGCGCCAGGCGCGCCCGTCGCGGCCGAAGGCGCCGCGTGACCCGGTAAGCGGCCGTGGCCAAACCAGCAGCAGCGGGCGTACCCGCGTGGATGACCACCTTCGCCGACCTGATGGCGTTGATGATGACCTTCTTCGTCCTGCTCTATTCGTTTTCGAGTATTGACGAAACCAAGTACAAGATGATCGTGCAATCCATGGCCGACGGCTTTGGCGCAGTCCTTTCGACCCCGAATTCACCCCGGACAGTCAGCATCGGTCCGACCTCCATGATGCCGACGCCGATGAGCCGGTCGCCCCAGCCGAGCATGGCCCCGAACATGGGGGGCGCAAAGGCGAGTCAGGCGCTGATGGAAGATCTCGAGGAAGTCCTGGAGAGTGAGCTGATGGAAGGCGTAATCTCGATGGAGACCTCCGGCAACCAGGTCGTGATCCGCTTTCCCCAGGAAATCGCGTTTCCAGCCGGGAGCGACAGCCTGACCGGCGAGATCGACTCGATCATCAAACGCTTGAGCAACAAGCTCGCGGACGCACCGGGCACCATCATGGTGCTGGGCCACACCGATACCGTGCCCATCAAATCGGCACAGTTCAGATCGAACTGGGAGCTGTCCACGGACCGTGCTGTGTCGGTGGTGCAGCGGATGCTGGAAGTCAGCGACATCGAGGCCAACCGGCTACAGGCCGTGGGCCACGGCGATACCCGGCCCATCGCATCCAACGACACCTCGGCCGACCGGGCCAAGAACCGGCGGGTAGAAATTGTCGTGATCCAGGAGTCGACGGCCGAATAGCTTCTCAGGCGGCCTCAGCCGCCGCATAGGCCTCGAGCACCCGCAGGAATTCAGCCGGCCGCTCGATGCACGCGTCGTTCACCGCGTCACTGTCCACCGAGCACCCGCTGGCCGCCGGCCCGGCCTGGCGCCCTTCCGTCGACTTCTCCATGCGGTAAAATTGGAACCACTGCCCCAGCGCAATCGGCTCGCCGCGCCCGTGAGCATGAAACTGGCGCTGCGCGTCGTAGCGCGCGAACACCAGGCGAACCTCGTCGGGATTGATGCGGTGCGCCCGGGCCAGGTCCAGCCAGTTGGTTGAGTGGGTTGCGGGCATCTGCCGGGACTCCCGGAACGAAAACTGCTGGCAATGGTATCGCCCTGCGCCAGCGGGCGCATCCGCGCATTATCTCCACAAATACTTGAGCAAGTTTACTTAAGCTATTGATTTTGTGTTTACAAAAGGCCCGAACTGGCCGATGGTTAGGCGCTGTCAACATGGCATGCGCCGCGCCCGCATGCTAGCGTAATTCCATGCTGTCCAGCGTCTACATAATGCACGGGGGCCCCCGGTGCCGGAGCCTGTCGTGACCAGGTTCCTGCCGGTCATGACCCTGTGCGCCGCGCTGGCCACCTGCAGCCAGGCACCGACGCTGCTCGAGGAGGTGCGACTGCTGGGCGAGCTGCGGGTGCTCACCAGCGAAAGCCCTACCACTTTCTACCAAGGCCCTCGCGGGCCCATGGGTCCTGAATTCGAACTTGCCCGGGGCTTCGCCCAGTTCCTCGGCGTTGCCCTGCAGATGGACAGCGTAGAACAGTTTCACGAACTGCTGCCACGCGTCGAGATCGGCCGGGCGCATATGGCCGCTGCCGGTCTCACGGTGACGAACCAGCGCAGTCTTCGGGTCACCTTTGGCCCGGCCTACCAGACCGTGACCCAGCATGTGGTCTACCGTCGCGGCACGCGGCGCCCGCGGTCCGTGCAAGACCTGGTGGGCAAGAAGGTCGAAGTCATTGCTGCCAGCAGCTTCGCCGAGCGGCTGCGGGGCCTGCAGCAGGAGGCCCCCGACCTGGTGTTCACCGAGAACCCGGCCGCTGACGTGGCCGAACTGCTGGTGGCCGTCAACGAGCGGCACATCGACTACACGGTAGCCGATTCCAACCAGTTCGAGATTTACCGCAACCTGGCGCCGGAAATCCGGCCCGGGCTGATGCTCGCCGAACGCGACGACCTGGCCTGGGCCTTCCCCCGCCGCGACAACAGCCTGATCCGCGAGGCCGAGCGCTACATCGAATTCATCAACAAGAGCGGCGAACTGAAGCGCATTCTTGACCGGTACTACGGGCATACCGGGCAGTTCGACTATGTCGGCACGCGCCGGCTGATCCGCGACTATGGCGCCAAGCTGCCGGACTACCGACCGATGTTCGAGGACGCGGCCGCTGCAATTGGCATGGACTGGCGCCTGCTCGCTGCCATTGGTTACCAGGAATCCCTGTGGGATCCGGATGCCGTGTCACCCACCGGGGTGCGCGGCATCATGATGCTGACCGAGAAGACCGCCGACTATATCGGCGTGGAAGACCGTGTAGACCCGGCCCAGAGTATCGCCGGCGGCGCCGACTATATCAGCCGCATGAAGGCCCGCTTCGCCGAGATTCGTGAGCCGGACCGCACCTGGTTCGCCCTGGCCGCCTACAACATCGGCTACGCCCATGTGCAGGATGCCCGCGCGCTGACTCGTGACCAGGGCCTGAATGCCGATGCGTGGGTGCACGTGCGAGAACATTTCGAGAAGCTCAGCCAGGCCCGCTGGTACCGGCAGACCCGCCATGGCTACGCGCCGGGTTGGGAGCCGGTGCGCTACGTCGAGAACGTGCGCAATTACTACGACATCTTGGTATGGCTCACTTTGAAGGAATCCGGTGAGTCAGAACCCGAACCTGAGGACGGCGACGAACCGCTGACCGTGGCCGCCGCCCGGTCTGCAACCATCAACGAAACGGGCTAGGTCCGCCGCGCCCGGAAGAATTCCTGCAGCAGCGCCGCGGCTGCGTCGCCACCCACCCCGCCTTCAACTTCCAGCCGGTGATTCAACGCCGGCGACCGGGCTATGTCGAACACCGTCCCCGCTGCGCCGGCGCGCAGATCGGGTGCGCCGTAGACCAGCCGCTCCCCCCCTGCGTGCACCAGCGCGCCGGCGCACATCGGACACGGCTCCAGGGTCACATACAGGGTGGTGTCGGGTAAGCGATAGTTGCCGAGCCGCTGCCCAGCCTGCCGCAATACCCGGATTTCGGCGTGAGCGCTCGGGTCGTGCTGACCGATGGGACTGTTGTGCGCCGCTGCGATGACTTGCCCATCCTTCACCAGCACCGCGCCTACGGGCACTTCGCCGGCGGCTGCCGCCTTCCGTGCCAGCTCCAGCGCCTGGGCCATGAAGCGCCGATCGTCGGCGCTCACTCCCACTCGATGGTCGCGGGCGGTTTGCCGGAAATGTCGTAGGTCACCCGCGAGATGCCGGGCACCTCGTTGATGATCCGGCGCGATACGTGATCCAGGAAGTCGTAGGGCAGGTGCGCCCAGCGGGCCGTCATGAAGTCCACGGTTTCCACCGCGCGCAGGGCCACCACGTAGTCGTAGCGCCGCGCATCACCCATGACACCGACCGAGCGCACCGGCAGGAACACCGCGAAGGCCTGGCTGGTCTGGTCATACAGATCGGCCATGCGCAGCTCGTCGATGAAAATAGCATCGGCGCGGCGTAACAGGTCAGCGTAGCCCTTGCGCACCTCACCGAGAATTCGCACGCCGAGCCCGGGCCCCGGGAACGGATGCCGGTAGACCATTTCCCGGGGCAGGCCGAGTTCCAGCCCGATGCGCCGCACTTCATCCTTGAACAGATCCCGCAGCGGTTCGATAAGCTTCAGGTTCATCTCTTCAGGCAGGCCACCCACATTGTGGTGCGACTTGATCACGTGGGCCTTGCCGCTGGCGGCACCCGCCGACTCGATAACGTCGGGATAAATGGTGCCCTGGGCCAGCCAGCGAATGTCTTCCAGCTTCGCGGCTTCTTCGTCGAAGACTTCAACAAACAGCCGGCCGATGATCTTGCGCTTCTCTTCCGGGTCCGCCACGCCGGCCAGGGCTGACAGGAAGCGTTCTTCGGCGTTCACGCGTATCACGCGCACGCCGAGGTGCTCGGCAAACACCTGCATGACCTGGTCACCTTCGTCCAGGCGCAGCAGCCCGTGGTCGACGAACACGCATACCAGCTGGTCGCCCAGGGCCTCGTGCAACAGTGCGGCCACCACCGAGGAGTCCACGCCACCGGACAGGCCCAGCAACACGTTGTCGCGGCCCACCTGCTTGCGGACCTGGACGATGTCGCGGGCCACGATATTCCCGGGGTTCCAGTCTGCCTGGCAAGCGCAGATGTCCCGCACGAAACGCTCGATGATGTGCTGGCCCTGGTCGGTGTGGGTGACCTCGGGATGAAACTGCAATCCGTAGAAGCGCCGCGCCGGGTCCGCCATGCCGGCCAGCGGTGCGTTGTCGGTGCTGGCGATGGGGACAAAACCCGGGGGCAGCTCATCCACGCGGTCGCCATGGCTCATCCACACGTGCAGCACCGGCGAGCCGTCGCCCGCATGCGTGTCCACCAGCCCGTCGAGCAATTCGTTATCCGGGGACGGGCGCACCATTGCATAACCGAACTCGCGGTGCTGAGACGACGCGACGCGACCGCCCAGCTGGGCCGCCATGGTCTGCATGCCGTAGCAGATGCCGAGCACCGGCACGCCAAGCTCGAAGACCACAGAGGGTGCCCGCGGCGGTTCGTCAACAACCACGCTTTCCGGGCCACCGGACAGCACGATACCCAGCGGCTGCAGGTCGCGAATTCGCTGTTCGTCCGTATCCCAGGGCAGGATCTCGCTGTAGACTCCGGCCTCGCGCACGCGCCGCGCAATGAGCTGCGTGTATTGCGAACCAAAATCGAGTATCAGGATGCGGTGAGCAGCCAGTGCGTCAGTGGCGACGGTCTCTGCGGGCCGGGCACTCATCAGGCTCAGACCTCGGTACGGTAATTCGGCGGCTCCTTCGTGATCGTCACGTCATGCACGTGACTCTCCCGCATGCCGGCCCCGGTGATCCGCACGAATCCCGGTTTGGTGCGCATCTCGTCGATGTTGGCGCAGCCGGTGTAGCCCATGGCCCCGCGCACGCCGCCCATGAGCTGATGGACGATGGCCGTCAGGCTGCCCTTGTACGGCACCCGGCCTTCGATACCTTCGGGCACCAGCTTTTCGAGCTGTTCCGTCGAGTCCTGGAAATAGCGGTCCGACGAACCGTGGGCCTGTGCCATAGCGCCAACCGAGCCCATCCCGCGATAGCTCTTGTAGGACCGGCCCTGGTATAGCTCTACCTCGCCGGGCGACTCCTCCGTGCCGGCAAACAGGCTGCCAATCATGACGCTGTGGGCGCCGGCCACGAGGGCCTTGGCAATGTCTCCGGAATAGCGAATACCGCCGTCGGCGATCAGCGGCACGTCATCTTTCCTGAGTTCCGCCGCCACGTTGGCCACCGCGGAAATCTGCGGCACGCCCACTCCGGCCACGACCCGTGTCGTGCAGATGGAACCTGGACCGACGCCAACCTTCACACCGTCAGCACCCGCATCGACCAGTGCCCGCGCCCCGTCGGCGCTGACGATGTTACCGCCCACGAGCGCCAGATCCGGGTGCTCGGTCTTGATGGCCCGCACACGGTCCAGCACGCCCCGCGAGTGTCCGTGCGCCGTATCCACCACCAGCATGTCCACGCCGGCCGCGATCAGCGCCTCTACCCGTTCGTCGGTGTCGCCCCCGGTGCCAACCGCGGCACCCACGCGCAGCGCGCCGCGGCTGTCTTTGCAGGCCAACGGAAAATCCGACGCCTTCTGGAAATCTTTGGCCGTAATCAGGCCCTTCAATTCAAACCTGTCGTTTACCACCAGCACCTTTTCGATACGGTGACGATGCAGCAATGTCAGCACCTCGTCTTCGCTGGCCCCCTCGTGCACCGTGACCAGCTTCTCTTTCGGCGTCATCACCGTAGCCACCGGCGCATCCAGCTGAGTCTCGAAGCGCAGATCCCGGTTGGTCACGATCCCGACGGTCTCGCCATGATCTACCACGGGTACGCCGGAGATATCGTTGGCGCGCGTCAGGTCCAGCACTTCCCGGATCGTCATCTCCGGGTTCACGGTGATCGGGCGACTGACAATGCCGCTCTCGTATTTTTTCACCATGGTCACCTGCCGGGCCTGCTCGGTAGGACTCATGTTTTTGTGGATGATGCCCATGCCGCCTTCCTGGGCGAGCACGATAGCGAGGCGACCTTCTGTCACCGTGTCCATCGCGGCCGACAGCAGCGGAATGTTCAGCGTGATGTCGCGGGCCACGCGGGTTCGCAGTTCTACCTCGCGAGGCAGCACGTCGGAGTAGTCGGGCTGCAGCAGAACGTCGTCGAAGGTCAGGGCTTCATGAATGATCCGCATCAGTCCTCCGGGCGCGTGCTTGGGTAAAACGCACAATGTTACGCCCCGGGCGGATACGCGTAAACTACGCCCAGCATGCAACCGCGCCCCGATGAACCCATTCTCACTGTCTCGGACCTGAACCGGGAGGCCCGGGAGCTGCTGGAATCGGGCCTGCCCGGGCTCTGGGTGGAGGGTGAAATCTCGGGATTCATCCACCACGGCTCCGGCCACATGTACTTCACCCTGAAAGACGACCGGGCGGAGGTGCGCTGCGCAATGTTCCGCGGAGCCAACCGGCACCTGGGTTTCCGGCCGGAGAATGGCCTGCAGGTTTTGCTGCAAGGCAAGGTCACGATCTACGAAGCCCGGGGCAGCTACCAGATTGTAGTTGAGCAGATGGAGCCCGCCGGCGAAGGCCTGCTGCGGCGCCGGCTCGAAGCGCTGAAGGCCAGGCTGCAGGCCGAGGGCCTGTTCGCGGCCGAGCACAAGCAGCCCCTGCCTACCCTGCCCAGCTGCGTAGGCGTGATTACCTCACCGACCGGTGCGGCAATTCGCGACGTCCTGAAGGTGCTGCGACGACGCTTTCCGGCGGTCCCCGTGATCATCTATCCGGCCCAGGTGCAGGGTGAACGCGCGAAAGGCGAGATCGCGGCCGCGCTGGCAACGGCCGCCCGCCGTAATGAGTGTGACGTGCTGATCTGCGGGCGCGGCGGCGGGTCCCTGGAGGACCTCTGGAGTTTCAACGAAGAGCAGGTGGTGCGAGCGATATTCGAGTGCCCGCTGCCGGTGATCTCGGCGGTTGGCCATGAGTCCGATGTGACCCTCGCCGATCTTGTTGCGGACCTGCGCGCCCCGACGCCTTCCGCGGCAGCCGAACTGGCCGTGCCCGATGCCGCGGCATGGCGACGCCAGGTGGCCTCCACCACCCGTCGTGGCATGGCCGCTATCCGGCGGGAACTGCGCAACCGGACACACGCCCATCAGAACCTCGCGGGCCGGCTGCGCCGTCGTAATCCCCGGTACGTGCTGAGGCAATACGCACAACGCATCGATGAACTGATCGTCCGCCTGCGTCGCGGCGCACTCACGCAAGTCAACCTGGAACGCTCGGCACTTCTGCAGGCCCGGGCCAGGCTGGTCGGCGCGTCGCCCGCCGCCCGCTGCCGCGATACCCGCCACCGCCTCGACAGCCAGCGCATCAGAATGGTTGCCGCCATCCGCACCCGAACGGGCAACGCCCGCGCCAGGCTTGGCGCCCTGGCCGCCGGCCTCCAGGTCGCCAGCCCGCTGGCCACACTGGAACGCGGCTACGCGATCGTCACCGACCCGCAGACCGGAGCCGCCGTTACGGGCACCCGCGAACTGAAAATTGGCCAGAGTGTCGATACCCGACTCGCACACGGGCAATTTACCGCCAAGGTCACCAAGACGTCTGACAACAACGGCTGATCCGCCGATCAAGATGCGAGAAAAGATCCGTGCCGCGAAGGGCCGTGCTGTATATTCACCCACCCGACGACATCAACGGAAAATTACGTTTGGCTGTTCGTTGCTTTAACCAACCCATACACAAAAGCAGACGCGCAGGCGATTTTTTCCTGAGCGACTTTTTTGCATCGAAGGGAATGTCGACGGAAGCGGCTGCGGAAGCGCAGGCAACAACATTAAGCAATCGCGGTTGAAGCCGCTCCTACATCGGCGCCTTCGATTTCTCTTACAGCGCCGTACAGATATTACTGATTGCCTGCCAGTCGCCATTGAAGAAGCTGCACAGCACCGGCCGAAACGCATCCATGTCGACCAGGAAAGAATCGTGCCCCATCAGTGAAGATAGCTCCACCAGGTTCACTCGCCGGCCGACCGCCTCAAAGGCCTTGGCCAGCTCGCGCTGCTGCTCGATAGGAAACAGAAAGTCCGTCTCCACCCCGATTACCAATACGCGTTCGGCCCGGGTCGACTTTAGTGCGGCAGCGATCGACCCACCGTGGTCGGTAAGGTCAAAAAGATCCGATGCGCGCGACAGATACAAATAGCAGTTGGCGTCGAACTGACCGGTGAATTTCTGTGCATGATGCTCAAGGTAGGATTCCACGGAGAAATCCGGGCCGAACATGTCGCCGACTTCGTGTTCCTGGGCGGTGCGCTCACGCCCGAAGCGCTGCTTCCACTCCTGCGCCGAGCGATAGGTGATCATGCCGAGCTTGCGGGCCAGGCGCATGCCGGTCAGCGGCGGGGCGTCAGGCGGGTACTGGCCATCCTGCCACGCCGGATCTTTGCGGATCATTTCCCGCTGCAAAGAACGCAGCGCAGTGGCGAAGGGTAACGAGCGTGCGCCGCAGGAAATCAGCACAAGGCTGCGCGCCACATCCGGGTACATTGCCGTGAAGGCCAGGCTTGTCATCCCGCCCATCGACGGGCCTACCAGGCTGTAAAGCGACGTGATACCCAGGTGATCCAGCAGTGCCTTGCCAGCGGCAGCGATGTCTTCCAGGGTCAGCACCGGGAAATCAAGCCGGTACGGCTCGCCCGTTGCCGGGTTGGCCGACGCCGGGCCCGTGGAGCCGAAGCAACTTCCCAGGGAATTCACGCAGATGACGTAGTAGCGGCGGGTGTCCAGCGGCCGGCCCGGGCCGATCATTTCCTCCCACCAGCCGGGCGCAGGATCCAGCCGCGAAGATGATGCGTGGGCGGACGGCGACATGCCGGTGAAAACCAGCACCGCGTTGTCGCGGTTGGCATTCAGTTCGCCCCAGGTCTCGTAGGCAATCGTCGGCGCTTCGAGAATGCCGTCATGGCGCATCTCAAACGGGCCGGACAGGGTCAGCAGTTGCCGTGCTTCGCTCATGGTTACAGCTGCGATGATGACAGTTGCCAATTATCGCCCGACCAGGGGCCTCGGGGCGACGAAAATGTTATACCCATATTCGCCCCCGCGCTGTCAGTGCCGGCGCTGCCGGCGCACCCGCTCGCGGCGCCTTTCCTGGCGGGGCGTGAGGCGATTACGCCGCCCTGCAAAAGGATTCTCTGAGGTCCGCAATTCCAGGCGGAGCGGCGTGCCGCGCAGCTTGAAGGCCTTGCGGAAACAGTTCACCAGGTAGCGCCGGTACGCGTCTGGCAGACGCTGCGTCTGGTTGCCGTGGACGACGACCACGGGCGGCCGTTTGCCGCCCTGGTGGGCGTAGCTGAGCTTGACGCGTGAACGTCGCACGATGGGCGGCGGATGCGCCTGCACCGCCGCCCGCAGAACATCGTTGAGGCGCGGCGTTGGCAAGTCGCGCACGGCGGAGTGGGCGGCCCTCGCCACCCCGCGCAGCAGATCGTGGATGTGGCTGCCATGCTTCGCACTGATGAAATGCTGTTCGGCAAAATCGAGGAAGGGTAGCCGCCGGTCGAGCTCACGGCGAATCTCGGCGCGGCTGGATTCCGGCAACCCATCCCACTTGTTAACGCCCAGTGCGAGGGCACGCCCGCGCTCGAGAATGAGCCCGATCAGCGACACATCCTGTTCGGTGATCCCTTCGCGGGCGTCGAGCAACACGATGACTGCATCCGACTCTTCCACCGCCTGCAGCGACTTGACCACGCTGAACTTCTCAATGGTGCCGGTCACCTTCGCCTTGCGGCGGATACCAGCGGTGTCCACCAGCACGTAATCGTGATTGTCTACCTGAAACGGGATCGCAATACTGTCACGTGTCGTGCCAGCTTTGTTATGGGTAACCAACCGGTCTTCGCCGAGATAGCGGTTGATCAGTGTCGACTTGCCGACGTTCGGGCGACCCACCACTGCGATCCGCATACCGTCATAGGCGGGCGCCGTGACAGACTCCCCAACGGGAAACAACTCTGTCACACGCTCGACGAGAGCTGCAATCCGCTGGCCGGATACGGCTGCGATCGCAACCGGATCACCAAGACCGAGCGCATGGAAGTCTGCTGCGGCCACGTCGGGCACCTGCCCCTCGGTCTTGTTCACCGCCACGACCGCACGCTTGCCGGCGCGGCGCAGCTGCCTGGCAATAGCGTCGTCGCCAGCGGTCAGCCCGGCCGGTCCTTCAACGATCAGCACCACGACATCGGCTTCGGCCACGGCGAGGTCCACCTGGCGTGCCATGCTGGCATCGAGCTCGTCGCGTTCGCCGGTCAGCCCGCCCGTGTCGATAACCAGCGCCCCACTGTCGTCCAGCTTCGCATAGCCGTACAGCCGGTCACGCGTAAGCCCCGGGTAGTCGGCGACGAGGGCATCGCGCGTCCCGGTGAGCTTATTGAACAGGGTGGACTTCCCGACGTTCGGGCGACCCACCAGTGCGACCACGGGCAGCATGGCCAGGACTCCTACTTGCTTGCAGACTCCCGGAAAGCGTACAGCTTGCCGCCGTCGTTCAACACCAGTAGCAAATCGTTCACGACCACCGGCGCGGAGACGATACCCTGGGACCCGGCGCGGGTGCGGGCCCGCAAGTCGCCCGTGGCCGCGTCGAACCAGTGCAGGTAGCCCTCGAAATCACCGACTACCACAGAGTTGCCGACGGCAGCCGGTCCGGTGAGGGCGCGGTTCAGCAGCGTGCCGTCACGCCACAGTTCCTGTCCGGTCTCCCGCGCCAGCCCGTGCAGTTCGCCGGCGGCGTCCGCCACGTATAGCTGGGTGAGATCAACGGCCGGCGAGTCATAGCTAGAAATTTCTCGGGCCCAGATCACTTGCCCAGACTCCAGATCAATGCTCGCCACCGTCCCCTGGTAACCGGTGACATAGGCGGTCTGGCCGGCGATACGCACGGTTGCGTTGAGGTCGTCCAGCCGTTCTACCTCGGTGCGTCCGGTGGGCGGATTGATCAGCGCTTCCCAGAGCACTGACCCGTCGGCAAGCGCGTAGGCAGCAATCTTGCCGTTGTCGAAGCCGCAGATCACGGTGTCACCGGCTATGACCGGCGAGCCGGTCCCGCGCACGGACAGGCGTGGCACTGACTGTTGCACAAACCAGATCTCGTTGCCCGTGAGCGCGTCCAGGGCGATGAGTTTTCCGTCGACGGTTCTGACCATCACCAGGTCGCGCGCCCGGGCGATTGCCGGCGCGGCCAACACCTCGCTGGATACCGAGACCTGCCAGCGTTCGCCGCCGTCGTCGGCATCCAGCGCAATCACCTCGCCATTGCTGGTGCCGGCTACAACGAGGTCACCGCTTACGGCCGGGCCCGCGGACAGGGCCAGCTTCGTTTTCCTGGTCCACAGGCGTTTGCCCCGCTCCGCTTCAAAGGCCGAGACCCGCCCGTCGTGACCCGCGGCGAATACCCGACTGCCGTCACTGGCCGGCACCAGGGCCAGGCGGAGGTACTCGGTTTTCTTGCCAACGCCGGCGCTCCAGGCTTTCCTGACTTTCAGCGTCGTTTTGAATTTCACCAATTCCGCGGGCGGATTGGCCTCTTCATCGCCGCCAAACAGGCCGCAACTCGACAGGGCGACCGTAGCCAGCAACAGGCTGCAAAGACGAAACAGGGCACGCATGATTAGGAGGGTCCGGTGCTATTCGGCGGTGGCCGCGTCGCCAGCCTCGTCGGATTCGAGAGGCACCGTCGCCGGTGGTGCACCGAGGCTGTCGAGCTTGACCTGCACCAGCGCGCGGTTCAGGGTTTCCGACTGCACCCGGCCGAGCGCTGCCTCATACTCACGTCGCGCGTTTTCAGTCTCACCTTTCGCGTAGTAGGCGTCGCCGCGGACTTCATGATAACGCCCGGCGAAGGCAGAATTCTCGTCGATGCCTTCCAGGACCACGATGGCCTCGTCGTATTTCTGCTGCTGAACGCGAACGCGCGCCAGGCGCAAGCTACCAATACGCCTCATACCGTCGTCATCGGTGTCGGCAACCAGGCGTTGCAGGTAACCCGCCGCTTCTTCCGCTTCACTACGATCCATGTGCAGCCTGGCCATTGCCAGGCGCCCCTGGTCTACGTAGGGCGATCCCGAGAACTCTGCAACGAGCTGCGATTCCAGTTCCGCCGCGCGCACGGGCCGCGAGTCAAGCACGGCGGCCACCAGCTCGTCGTAGACCTGGGATGCCAGGCCAGCGCGGTTGGCCTGATAGTCGCGCCACTCGTTCACCCCAAACAAGCCGCCCAGGCCGAGCACGAGACCGGCCAGAATGACCCAGCCATTCTCGCGCAGCCAGTTGCGGACCACGTCGGCCTGTTGTTGATCTGTCAGCAGTTCATCCACGATTCCTTCCGTCCATCCTTCTTGCTTATTTGTGCCCAGTGAGCAGCCCATCAAGGGCTGCGGTCAATTCCGTCCAAGGCACAGCGCGCTGCTCGCCGGATTCGCGCAACGGCTTCACGCCAATGGTGCCATCTGCAAGCTCGGCCTCGCCGAGGACCAGCGCGAACCGCGCGCCACTCTTGTCAGCGCGTTTCAGCTGAACCTTGAAACTGCCGCCGCCCAGGTTGATCTCGACCTTGAATTGCGGCCGCTCTTGCCTCAGCTGCTCTGCCAGCCGGAAGGCGGGAGCGAGGGTACCCTGTCCGGCGGCCACGAGATAGAGGTCCGGCGCCTGCGGGACCTCGGCGCCCCCGCACACACGGTACAGCTCCAGCAGCCGCTCCAGGCCGAGAGCCCAACCGATGGCAGGTGTTGGCCGCCCGCCCAGCTGCTCCACCAGCCCGTCGTAACGTCCCCCGGCGCAGACGGTGCCCTGGGCGCCGAGGCGATCAGTGACCCACTCGAAGACGGTGCGGCAGTAATAGTCCAGGCCACGCCCCAGCCGCGGATTCAGCCGATAGCCAACGCCAGCATCATCCAGGATCTCCCGCAACTGGGCGAAATGCTCGGCAGATTCTGCATCGAGGAACTCCGTCAGCACCGGGGCATCCGCAACCACGGTTCGCATATCCGGATTCTTGCTGTCGAGAATACGCATCGGGTTGCGGTGCAGGCGCTTGCGGCTGTCGTCATCCAGTGTCGACTCGTGCGCCGTGAAGTATTCCACCAGCACGTCGCGATAGCGTTGCCGGGACTCTGCGGTTCCGAGGGAATTCAATTCCAGGGTCACCGCATCGATGCCCAGCTGCCGCCAAAGGCGGGCTGTCATCAGGATCATTTCGGCATCGACATCGGGACCGTCGAAGCCGAGAGCCTCTACATCGAACTGATGAAATTGCCGGTAGCGGCCCCGTTGCGGACGTTCATAGCGAAACATCGGCCCGGTAAACCAGACCTTCTGGCGCTGGTTGTGCAGAAGGCCGTTACTGATGCCGGCACGGACGATCCCGGCAGTGGCTTCCGGACGCAGGGTGAGGCTCGCACCGTTGCGGTCCTCGAAGGTGTACATTTCTTTTTCGACGATGTCGGTGACTTCACCGATGGAGCGCTTGAACAGCTCCGTCCGCTCCACCACCGGGATTCGCAGTTCACGGTAGCCGTAGGCCTCCGCAATCTCCCGCAGAGCCGCTTCCAGCAACTGCCAGGTACTGCTGTCGGCGGGCAGCACGTCGGCCATGCCGCGTATCGGCTGAAATGCCTCGCTCACGGATTGCCTTGCCCAGATGGATCAATGACGAACCGAGCCACCTTGCCGTTGACGTTGCGCGCGGGTATCGCATACGGCTCCTTGTTGAGGTAGACGTCTACACCGGGTGCATTACCCAGCAGAATTTGAATGGGTGGCTCCCCGGTGAGTTGCCGGCGCATCCCCTCCCGCTGCAGACCGAACAGGATGCGGCGCTCGAGGTTGGAGATCTCTACCCACGACTCTTCCCGAAAATAGAACTCCAGCTCAATGCCTTCAGCTGCCGCAGGCGCTTCGGCGACCGGCTCAGGTTCAGCTGGCGGCGGCTCCACCACAGCGACCGGCTGAGCCGGCTCCGGCTCTACCACCGGCGCGGTCGGTACCGCCACTGAGTCGCGACTTGGTGCGGCGGTGGCTGATGTCGTTGTCGTCGAGGCAGCGGGGGCCGCGGCAGCCGGTTCGGCGGGCTCTGGCGGCGGCAACAATTCTGGCACGGCTGCAGGCGGGGCCGCGGGCTTCTGGTCAGCGCTGGCCTGCTGCGGGGATTCATCGCGCAGCACGTAGACGGCTAGCGCGACAGCGAGGACCGCGGCAACCGCGCCCATGACCCAGGGTACGGGGCTTATGTTCCGCTGGCCTCCTGGCGCCCTGGGCGCAAGCGCCGGTTCCAGCGACGCATCGGGCTGCACTGCCCGGTAGGCGTCGAGCACCGCACCCTCGTCCATGCGCAGGGCCCGCGCATAGGCTTTCAGATGACCGCGCACAAAGACAGGGGCGCCAATTTCGGCAAACTGCTCTGCCTCCAGGGCCTCGATCATGCGCCGGTCGAGGTGCAGATCGTCGGCCACCTGCTCTACAGACAATCCGCGCTCGTTGCGAACATTGCGCAGCAGCTCGCCGGGGCCGGTCTGCGGCAATTCCGCCGCCGCAGACGCCTCGCTGCCAACGTCAGCCGGCATTCCGTTCTTTCTCAAGCACTAACCGGGTCTCCACGGATGCCGGGAAGTCCTTTTTTAGTCGCTCCGAATAGTCTGCCGCCGCGCCGAGATCACCGTTGCCTTCCTCGATCTGCACGCCCAGCCACAGCACGGCTGCGCTCGGCCGGCGAACCGCCAGATAGCGCTCGAGAAACGCGCGCGCCTGCAAATTGTTGTTACGCTGGTGCGCGACGTCGGCCATCTGCAGTAACGCCTCGCTGTAGCGCGAATCAACACTCAATGCGCGACGCAGATACTCTTCCGACTTCTCCAGGTCAACCGGCTTGATACACATGCCGGCGTTCGTGTAAATCTTCGCCCTGTTGACAAACTTCTTGGACAGCGGGATCTCGGCGGCACGATCGAAATATTTCAGAGCCTCTTGACGATCGCCACCATCTCGGCACAGAAACGCTGCGTACACGTTAAGTGCATCCGGATCGTCCGGAGCAATCTGCACCGCCCGCTGGTAGCTTTTCTCTGCTTCTCCGAGATCGTTCAGACGCAGGTAGAGATTTCCCAGCTCAGCGTGAGGCTCCCAGAGTTTCGGGTTCAGCTTGGCCGCCCGTTCCAGCCTGTCCTGCGCCGCCTGGTAGTTACCCTGCCGCAGATAGCCCTTCCCCAGCTCCAGATTGCTTTCGGCGGCAGCTTCCGGATCGGCCTCCATTGGTTGTCGGCCCGACACCGTAGTTACACAGCTGGCCACCCCGAGGGCCGCGGCCAGGACCATCAGTGCCCGCAAGTTCATGACAGTCTTTCCCCTAACATCTTGCTGCCCAGTGGCGTGCTAACCCGGTTGTTCACCCGCCCGGCCAACTGGCCGCAGGCGGCGGCAATGTCGTCACCCCTGGTCCGGCGGGTGATGGTCATGATGCCGGCACGCATCAGTATGTCGCGAAAGGCATCTACCTGCACCGTTGATGATCGCTGGTAGTCGCTGCCGGGGAACGGATTGAAGGGAATCAGGTTCACCTTGGCCGGCCGATTGCGCAACAGCCGGGCAAGTTCGCGGGCATGCGACAGGTCATCGTTCACGCCCTTGAGCATGACATACTCGAAGGTCACATCCCTGGTATTGGTTTTTTCCGCGTACTCCCAGCAGGCCGGCAGTAGTTCAGCAATCGGGTGGCGGCGATTAATGGGCACGAGTTCATTGCGCAACTCGTCGTTCGGGGCATGCAGCGACACCGCCAGCGCGACCCGGGCCGATTCTGCCAGCCGCCGGATCTGCGGAACGAGGCCCGAAGTACTCACCGTCACCCGCCGCCGGGACAGTCCAAAGGCAAGATCGTCGGTCAATACGTCTACCGCTTCCAGCAGCGGCCGCAGGTTTGCCAGCGGCTCGCCCATCCCCATGAAGACGACGTTGGTTACCGTCCTCTCGTGGCCTTCTGCCGCCAGTTCACGGCCTGCGAGAACCACTTGCCCAACGATCTCGCCGGCATCCAGATTCCGGTTGAAGCCCTGGTGGCCCGTTGCGCAGAAACTGCAGTTCAGCGCGCAGCCAACCTGGGACGACACGCACAGCGTGCCGCGGCTGTCTTCCGGGATAAACACGGTCTCTATCGCCTGGCCAAGCCCTGCGGCAAGCTGCCACTTGATCACACCGTCTGCGGCACGCTCGCACGCGAGGATCTCCGGCAGCCGGAAATCCGCCGCTGCCGTGAGCCGCTCGCGCAACGCAAGGCTCAGATCCGTCATGGCCTGCGGATCCAGAACACGGCGCGTGTATAACCAGCGCATGACCTGTCGGGCACGGAAGGGCTGCTCGCCCATCGCCACGAACAGGCGCTCGAGTTCCGTCCGGGACTTACCAACCAGGTTGACGGCAGCTTCGGTCATGCAGTGTCAGCGGGTACGGGGGCAGATCTGGTCATCGCCAAAGAAGAACGCAATTTCAGCCCGCGCCGTGTCTGGCCCGTCTGAACCATGCACCACGTTCTCTTCGATACTGGCAGCAAAGTCGGCGCGAATCGTGCCGGGGTCCGCCTCGGACGGATTCGTAGCCCCCATGATCTCGCGGTTCTTGTTGATGGCGTCTTCACCTTCGAGCGCCTGCACGACCACCGGTCCAGACATCATGTAGCTCACCAGGTCGTTATAAAACGGCCGCTCCTTGTGAACTGCATAGAACCCCTCGGCCTGTTCTCGCGACAGGTGCAACATGCGTGCTGCAATAATCTGCAGCCCCGCCTGCTCGAAGCGGCGATACACTTCGCCGATCAGGTTCTTCTCCACTCCATCGGGCTTGATGATGGACAGCGTGCGTTCTGTGGCCATGAATACTCCTCGGCAATAAAAGGTCAGATATTAAAACTCTCGCCGCAGCCGCATTCGCCGGCTGCCTGGGGATTGCGGAACTGAAACGCCTCGTTGAGACCCTGCTGCACGTAGTCCACTTCAGTGCCATCGATGTACTGCAAACTCTCCGGGTCTACCACTACCTTGATGCCGGCGGAATCGAATACTGTATCGTCCGCAGCAATCTGCTCAGCCACGTTCACCACATAGGCCAGCCCGGAGCAGCCGGTGCGCTTCACGCCCAGCCGCAGCCCCACGGCATTATCCGTGGCCCCGAGGTAATCCTGGACATGACGAGCGGCGCGCTCTGTCAGTGTGATCATGGGTCGCTCCTTGACTCTTTAGACGCGGCTAACCCCCTATTGTCCCAAGCCCGCCAGCAACTCCGCAAGGCGTCCTCGATCAGCAGCAGGCGGCCCCGCTTTTCCACCGGTAATTCCAGCTCCGGCGCCAGGCTCAGCAGGCCGAAGTCCCGGAGCGCATTGACTTCCAGGCCCACGAGCCGCTCGGCGGTCAGACTGCAGGCCGCAATGCTGTAGGGGCAGCCATAAGCGTAAAAGGCCGCCGCAACAATGCGCCCGTCTGCCACCCGGACCTGAAAGACCGCCTCGATCCCCTCCGCCACACCGCCGGCCCGGCCCGCCACCACGGTGCCGGACCCGGGCGCCAGCGGCCCCGCATGAGGCGGCGCATCGAACCGCGCGAGCACGCTTTCGGGGTATTCCATGTCAGGCCGGGGCCAGTTCCCGCAGGCGCGTGACGGTGGCCGTGAAGGCGGCGATGGCCGCGTCAACTTCCACCCCGGTGCTGGTTCGTCCGAGGCTGAACCGCAGGGAGGCCTGCGCCACGTCATCCGGCCGGCCGAGCGTCCTGAGCACCGGTGAAGGCTCGCCGCTTTCCGCCGCGCAGGCCGAACCACTGGACACGGCGAGGCCGCGCAGCCCGCAACGCAGACTCTCCCCTTCCACGCCGGCGACGCTGACATTAACTATGTGGCAGCTGCGCTGCGTGGCATGGCCATTCAGTTGTACACCAGGCACGGCCAGGAGCCCATCTTCAAGCCGTTTGCACAGCGCCCGGATAGCCGGTGGGTCAGAATTCAGTCGCTGCAGGGCAAGCTCCGCCGCAATGCCGAAGCCGGCCAGCTGATGCGTCGGCAATGTGCCAGGCCGCAGTCCACGCTCCTGGCCGCCACCATGGAAGAGCGGCTCCACGCGGCGGCTGCGATCCGCGTCAAGAAACAGGGCACCGACACCTTTCGGGCCGTACATCTTGTGTGCCGACAGCGACAGCAGGTCGATACAGCTCTCCCGGACGTCAATCGGCAACCGCCCGGCGCTCTGCGCTGCATCTACATGCAGCAAGGTGCCGTGGCGCCGGCAAATTTCACCGATGGCCGCCACCGACTGCACCACGCCCAGTTCATTATTCACATGCGCCACCGACACCAGGATCGTATCGGGCCGCAGCGCGGCGGCCACGGACTCGGGGGCGACGATGCCGTACTGATCCGGTTTGAGGTAGGTGAGCTCGAAACCTTCGGCAACCAGCGCTCGGCAACTGTCCAGCACGGCCGGGTGCTCGATCAGTGTGGTCACGACATGCCGGCCCAGCTGGCGCCGGAAACGACCGGCGCCGATGACTGCAAGATTGTCCGACTCGGTGGCGCCGGACGTAAACACGATTTCATCAGCCGTCGCGCCGATGAGCTTCGCAACCCGCGCCCGGGCCCCTGCAACCAGCAACGCTGCCGCCCGTCCGGCCGCGTGCGTGGCGGCCGGGTTCGCCATGCCAGCCTCGCCTGTCAGCGCTGCAGCTATTGCATCCGCCACGGTCGGGTCCACCGGGGTGCTCGCAGCAAAGTCCATGTAGATGGGTGCCGTCATTCGCAATCAGCATCATCCGGGCGACGATCGCCCGAGCCGGGTGCCAGCGCGCTGAGCATGCCGCGCAGGATGTTCAGCTCGTTCTCATCCAGCTGCGAACGGTTGAACAGACGCCGCAGCCGGCGCATCAGGTGGCGAGGATTGCCAGCGTCCAGGAATTCCGTCGCCAAAAGGGCGCGCTCCAGGTGCTCGTAAAACAGCGCCATGTCGCGGGCGGTGGCCGGCGGATAGTCAGGCAACGGCGCCGGGTCTTCACGCACCAGCGCCAGTCGCAACTCGTAGGCAATCAACTGCACGGCAGCCGCAAGGTTTAGTGAGCTGTAGGCAGGATTGCTCGGGATATAAACGAGCGCGTTGCACAGATCGAGGTCTTCGTTCTTCAGGCCGGTCCGTTCCGGACCGAACACCACCGCCGCCGTCTCAGTTTCCGGGCGGCTCGCCACGCTGGTCGCACATTCCCGCGGATCCAGCTCCGGCCAGTTCAAACGCCGGCGCCGGGCACTGGCACCCAGGACATAGCCACAGTCGGCCACGGCCTCGCCAAGCGTCCCGCAAACCTCCGCTCCGGCCAGCACGTCCAGTGCGCCGGCGGAACGCGCCCTGGCCTGACCGTCTATCTCACAGGCAGGATTTACCAGTACGAGTTCCTTGAACCCCATGGTCTTCATGGCCCGCGCGACTGCCCCGACATTGCCGGGGTGACTGGGCTCACAAAGGACGAAACGCACTGATCTTGAGATCACGGCGGCTGGTTCACACGCTAAACGCTCATTGTAACCAAGCGTGCCCGGCCACGACTGAGGCCGTACAATGGCGGCCCGTTTCGACCCTCTGGCAATCGACTGTCTCCATGCAGGCCTTACTGAACACAGCCGTGCAAGCTGCACGACGCGCCGGCGATGCCGCGGCTGGATACTTCAACCGCTCGGAGCGGCTCGACATTCGGGCGAAGGCGCGGAATGAATTTGTGACCCAGGTCGACGAGGCTGCCGAAGACCTGATCATTGACACAATCCGCAAACGCTATCCCGACCACGCCTTCCTTGGGGAAGAACGCGGCGCCCAGGGCCGCGGCGACTACGTCTGGGTCATCGACCCCCTCGACGGCACGACGAATTTCGTGCACGGCTTTCCCGTATTTGCCGTCTCCATCGCCCTCAAGGTCCGCGATCAGCTCGAGGTCGGCGTCGTTTACGACCCGATGCGCCAGGAGCTCTTCACCGCGATACGCGGCGCCGGCGCGCAACTCGAAGGCCGACGCATCCGGGTCGCCAGCCGCACTTCGCTGGAAGGTGCACTGATAGGCACCGGCTTCCCTTACCGCGCCAATGCAAAGTGGATGGACACTTACCTCGAGATGTTACGCCGCGTGCTGGAACAGACCGCCGGCATCCGCCGCCCAGGCGCCGCCGCACTGGACCTCGCCTACCTGGCGGCAGGCCGGCTGGACGGATTCTGGGAATTCGGACTGCAGCCCTGGGACCTGGCCGCCGGCACCCTGTTGGTCCGCGAGGCCGGCGGCATCATCAGCGAGCTCCACGACGACGGCGATTTCCTGGAAACCGGCAACGTCTGCGCCGGCAACGCCAAAGTGCACGACGCGCTGAAGAAACTCCTGATCGCCTGAGGCCAAACGCCGCAACCCGCTGCGCCCGTGCTTTGCGTCTCTCCATAGCGTACGGGCCGGTATGTCTGCCCGTCACGCCGGCTTTCCCTTCGGGGGGCCCGCGCTGCTCACTCACGTCGGGGTCCGGGACACGGGGCCATCCCTGGCCCCGGATCCCGGAGCCACGCATCCATGCGCGGCCAGCAAGCCTTCTCGGCGACTTCCAGGCCCTGATGGGTGCGTCCGGCGCGTTGGAGTGCCCCGCTCAGTAATCACGCCGTCGCGGTGGGCCGGTATCTCTTCCGGGCGTCGTCCCGGAGGAGCGGAGCCATGGATGGCGGGAGCGACGGAGGGCCGATCCGAGGGAGCACAGGGATGTGCGACCGAGGTTTAGCCCGGAAGAGATACCGGCCCACCGCGGCGGCAG
>CAZTIB010000076.1:0-24818 GCA_964613615.1 uncultured Chromatiaceae bacterium | reverse complement strand
GTACCCCTGGTCCGCCTGGCCGCCGAACTGGGCTGGCGCGTCACCGTCACCGATCACCGGCCCGCCTATCTCGACGCGCCCGGCCTGAACGTGGCCGATGCGCGCATCCACGCGCGCCCGGGGTCCCTCGCCGGGCAGCTGACACCCGACGAGTTTCACGCCAGCGTGGTCATGACTCACCACCTGGACTCCGACCGCGAACACCTGCGTGAACTCGCGACCACCGGCCCCGCCTACGTCGGTCTGCTGGGGCCACGCGCGCGCCGCGATCGCTTGCTCGATGACCTGGGCGATGCCGGCATTGCACTGCAGCCGCGGCTGCACGGTCCGGTGGGTCTGGACATCGGTGCAGATTCTCCCGAAACCATCGCCCTGGCCGTGGCGGCGGAGATCCAGGCTTACTTCGCCACCGCAGCCAGTCCGCTAGACTCCCGGCAATGACCGCAAGACGCAGAATCGACGTCGCCGAAGCGGCGGCGCTGGTGGCATCACGGCTGCCGGACTACCCGGCGGTGGAAATCGCCCTGGCCGACGCCCAGGGCTGCATCCTGCGCGAAGACCTGCACGCGGAACGGGACCAGCCGCCGTTCCACCGGGTCACGATGGATGGCATTGCCATCCGGCAGGCCGGCCTGGCCGCCGGGCACCGGCGCTTTCGCATTGGCGGCACGCAGGCCGCCGGCGCGGCGGCCCTGGCCCTCGGCGCTGATGATGCGTGTGTAGAAATAATGACCGGTGCGGTGTTGCCCGATGACGCCGATACGATTGTTCCCGTGGAGCGCATCGATGTGAGCGACAGTTGCGCGACGCTGGAAGCCGGCTATGTGCCGGAGGCCGGCCAGTTCATTCACCGCCGAGGTTCCGATCATTCAGGCGGCGCTGTGATTCTCGAAAGCGGCGTGCGCATCGGCGTGCCGGAAATGCCCGTGCTGACCGTGGCGGGCAAGACCACGGTCCGCGTGGCGCAGTGGCCACGGGTGGCGGTGGTGTCTACCGGCGATGAACTGGTGGACATCGGCGTGCCGATGGCAGATTTTCAGATTCGCTCGTCGAACGACTGGGCCATTGCGGCGGCGCTGCACCGGCGCGGTTACGACCGCATCACGCGAGCCAGGCTGCCCGACGACCTCGCAGCCATGCGCACGGCCGTGAAGGCCCTCCATGACGAAAACGACGTGCTGGTGCTCAGCGGCGGCGTATCCATGGGCAAGTACGACTATGTGCCGCAAATCATGACGGAGCTGGGCGTCGAACTGGTGTTCCACAAGGTGCTGCAGCGACCCGGCCTGCCGATGTGGTTTGGCGTCAGCGCAGCGAACAAGCCGGTGTTCGCGTTGCCCGGCAACCCGGTGTCGAGCCTGGTGTGCTTCATCCGCTACGCGTGCCCGGCACTGCTTGAGTCACTTGGCGCCCGGCCATTCGAGCCGCCGTGCGTGAAGCTGGCAGCGCCCTTCCGTTTCGAACCGGATCTCACCTGCTTCCTGCCCGTGGTACTGCAGCACACAAACGAAGGTGAACAGCTGGCAGTGGCACAACCCACTAACACCTCAGGCGACTTCGTGGGTCTCGCCGGCAGCGACGGGGTGGTGGAACTGGCGCGCGGCCAGGCTGAATTCCCGGCCGGCTTCGCCGCGCCTTTTTATCGCTGGTAACAGCCAACCGCCCGGGACACATCCTCGGAGCTGCTGCCGTCCGAATCGTCCTCGCTGATCAGGAAGGTGTCGGTGTTCGCATCGGCGCGCACGCAACGCTCCAGGCTCACAGGGCAACCGCGCTCGCCGCATGCCTTCGGCTACGGCAGCTTGTATGCGCCCGTCGCGTGCTCGAAGTAATCTATCGCCGGCTCCCCGCCACGGGGTCGTTTGCTGGCGCGCCGCTCGACACGTTCGCGCCGCTCTTCAGTGGTGGGCCTGAATCCGAGCCCGGGAAGCCCCAGTTCAGCATCGCGGCGAGGCCCGTCGCGGCGGTCGCCAAGATGTTGATACGCACAGTCACAGGCGGCCTGGTCGCATTCAGGCAACGGCAGTAACGGGGCTTCGCCCGACAGGAAGGACTGCCCTTCCAGCTCGCGGGCAGCTGCACATGAAGGCCAGCCGGTGGCAATAGAAACGGCATGAAAACCCTGCGGCCTGTTCTTTGCGGCCTGCGCGGTTTTCGTCCGGGACTTGCTTCTACCGAAACTGGGTAACTTGAGGGCATTGAGCCGTGGCAGTCTCATGATGGTTCTCGCTGTCTTTTGGCTGAAATACAGGCTAGCCCCTGCTGCCGCCGGGTGCCGTTAACCCATTCACGGAAGGCGAATCGCGTCCAGGATTATGTGACCTGGGCCCGTGCAGCACCCAGTCTGTGGCGCAAACCGCGGGTCAAAAACCTGGCGCGGAGTCAGAGCAGCAGGAGCAGCACCGGTACGCTAATCATCAGGACCAGGAACCCCGGCGGCACGGTAGTGCGCTGATAGCCGCCACGGCCCTGGTTCACCACCGCGTTGGCTGCCATCGGCGCAGCTGCGGTGTCCGCTACCAGCGCCGTATCGGCGGCAATATCCGGCGCCGGTGCCCCGTCCTGCGCCTGGGGTGCAATGGCACAGCCGGACACGCCGAGGGCGACCACCAACGCGCAAGCCCAGCGCTTGCACCACACCGAGCGCCTGCCAGCGAGAACCGTCAAACCCGCATCGCGTCGACGGGCGGCACGTAGGGGTAACCCAGCGCTTCGGCCACGGCCGGGTGCGTAATCTGACCGCAGTGCACGTTCAGGCCGTCACGCAGGCCCGAATGCTCCAGCAGCGCGCGCGGGTAGCCGCGTCGGGCCAGCGCCAGCACGTACGGCAAGGTGGCGTTGTTCAGTGCATAAGTCGACGTGCGCGGCACGGCGCCGGGCATATTCGCCACGCAGTAGTGCACCACGTGTTCTTCAATGTAGGTGGGATTGGAATGGGTCGTCGCGCGACTGGTCTCGAAGCACCCGCCCTGGTCGATGGCCACATCCACCAGCACGGAACCGGGCCGCATGCGCGCCAGCAGGTTGCGGGACACCAGCTTTGGCGCTTCGGCGCCCGGCACCAGCACCGCGCCTACGACCAGGTCGGCATCGGCCACGTAATGGTCCACCGCTTCGGCCGTGGCAAAGATCGTGTTCAGCCCGCCACCAAACAGCAGGTCGAGTTGGTTCAGCCTGGGCAGGGACTTGTCGATTACGGTGACGCGGGCCTCCATGCCGAGCGCGACGCGCAACGCATTCGTACCCACCGTGCCACCGCCGATCACAACCACATTTGCGGCCGGCACGCCGGCTACCCCGCCCAGCAGGATCCCGGCGCCGCCAGACTCGCGTTCCAGCGAATGCGCACCGGCCTGCACGGCCATGCGCCCCGCCACCTCGCTCATCGGCGCCAGCAAGGGCAAACCGCCCTGGCTATCGCTCACCGTTTCGTAGGCAATGGCGATACAGCCAGAATCCACCAGGGCCTGCGCCTGAGCAGGATCGGGTGCCAGGTGCAGGTAAGTGAACAGCACCTGCCCGTCCCTCAGCATCGCGCACTCCACAGGCTGCGGCTCTTTGACCTTAACGACCAGCTGCGCATCGGCAAAAACTGAAGCAGCGTCGGCGGCAATGGCTGCGCCAGCGTCCTGGTAAGCGTTATCGGGCATACCGATACCCTCCCCAGCACCCGACTCGACGACGACTTTACAGCCATGGGCCACCAGTTCACGGACGCTGGACGGCGTTAGCCCCACCCGGTATTCGTCGCTTTTGATTTCCTTCGGTACGCCGATCAGCATTGTCGTTCCTCATTCACCCAGTGTTGGCATGTCGAAGCCATGGTTGCCACCGCCATCGTCTGCCGGCCATCGAGCCGTTACGTTCTTCAGCTGCGTGTAGAAGCGTACGCCTTCCGCCCCGTGCACGTGGCTATCGCCGAACAAAGAACGCTTGCAGCCGCCGAAACTGTAGAAAGCCATCGGCACCGGAATTGGCACGTTGATACCCACCATGCCGGTTTCAACCCGCTCACGAAAATCACGCGCGGCCCGGCCGCTGCGGGTGAAGAGCGCGGCGCCGTTACCGTACTCATGGCCGTTTACCAGGTCCAGGGCTGCGTCGAGGGAGTCCGCGCGCAGCATTGTCAGTACCGGACCGAAAATTTCCTCGCGATAGATCTGCATCTGCGGCCCGGCGTGGTCGAACAGGCTCGGCCCGAGAAAAAAGCCTTGCTCGTGGCCCGGCACGCACAGATTTCGGCCGTCGACGACCAGCTCCGCGCCTTCCTGCTCGCCCTTATCTATGTATGCCGCGACCCGGTCCCGGTGCTCGGCGGTGATCAGCGGGCCCATGTCGACTTCCGCCGCGGTGCCGGGGCCAACCCGCAATGCCCGGATTCTTGGCAACAATGCCTCGCGCAGCCGGTCGCCCGCATCACCAACAGCAACGGCGACTGACACCGCCATGCAACGCTCACCGGCTGAACCATAGGCCGCGCCGATCAGCGCGTCGGCCGCGTCGTCGATATCGGCATCCGGCAATACGACCATATGATTCTTCGCACCGCCGAGGGCCTGGGCGCGCATGCCGGTCTCGGCGGCGGCACGATACACCTGCCTCGCTACCGGTGTGGAGCCGACGAAACTCACGGCACTCACTCGCGAATCCCCAAGCAAGGCCGCCACGCATTCGCGGTCACCCTGCAGCACGTTGAAGACCCCGTCCGGCAACCCGGCCTCTTGCAGCAACGCCGCCAGGCGCAGCGCGCAGGATGGCACCTTTTCCGATGGTTTCAGAATGAAGGTGTTGCCGCAGGCAATGGCCAGCGGGAACATCCATAGCGGCACCATGGCCGGGAAATTGAAGGGGGTGATGCCGACGCAGATCCCCAATGGCTCGCGCACGGAATACGCATCCACGCCGGCACCCACGGCTGCGCTGTGCTCGCCTTTCAGCATTTGTGGAATCCCGCAGGCGAACTCCACCACTTCCAGCCCACGCTGCAGGGAACCGTCGGCATCGCTCAGCAGCTTGCCGTGTTCCGCGGTGATCAGCGCAGCGAGCTCCGTGCGGTGGGCCTCGATCAGCGCCTTGAAACGAAACATGACTCGCGCGCGCTTCACGACCGGTGTGGCGCGCCAGGCGGGTAAGGCAGCCGCAGCCGCCGTCAACGCCGCATCCACGGTAGCAACATCGGCCAACTGCACCCGCGCGCTGACCGCGCCCGTTGCCGGGTTGCAGACCGGCCCCGAGCGCGAACCCGAGCCCGGTTGCTCGCGTCCTTCGAGCCAGTGACCAATGCGTTTCATGGCAACATTTTCAGCCGCTATCTCCGGCATGGCAGCAACCTCAGTCCACGCGTTCCAGCGCGTAGCGCAATGCGTGGGTAATCTCCTGAATCTGCGCTTCACTGATAATGAGTGACGGCGTCAACGCGATGGAATCGCCGGTGGTTCGCACCAGCACGCCGGCATCCAGGGCAGCGCGGAACACGTCCAGCGCTCGCTGCGTCGGCGCCCCGGGACGCGGTTCGAGCTCCACGGCGCCCATCAGGCCCAGGTTGCGCACATCAACCACATGGGGCGCATCGGCCAGCTCGTGCAGCGCTGCCTCGAATACCGGGGCCAGTTCGGCGGCCCGGACGAACAGCCCTTCGTCGGCATAGATGTCCAGGGCCGCCAGCGCGGCGGCCGCCGCCAGCGGATGCCCGGAGTAGGTATAGCCGTGGAACAATTCGATAGTGCGCTCGGGCCCGTGCATAAAGCCATCGTGAATGCGCTGGTCCACCAGCACCGCACCCATCGGTACGGCCCCGTTCGTCAGGGCCTTGGCTACCGTCATCAGGTCGGGGCGCACACCAAAAAACTCGGCGGCCGACGGCGCGCCGAGCCGACCTAGAGCGGTAATCACCTCATCGAAGATCAGCAAGATGCCGTGCCGGTTGCAGATCTCGCGGAGTTTCTCGAGATAACCGACCGGCGGCACCAGCACCCCGGCTGAACCGGCCACCGGCTCGACAATCACTGCAGCGATGGCGGCCGGATCGTGGCGCGCGACCAGCCCTTCCAGTTCGTCAGCCAGGTGTGCGCCCCACCCGGGCTGACCACGGCTGAACGCGTTGTGCTCTGGAGCATGCGTATGGGGTAGATGGTCTACCCCGGGCAACAGCGCGCCGAACTGGCGGCGATTGGCTTCGATACCACCCACCGAGATGCCGCCGAAGCCCGCGCCGTGGTAACCACGCTCGCGGCCGATCAGGCGGGTGCGCCCGGGCTCGCCATTCACCTGGTGCCAGGCCAGGGCGATCTTCAGCGCCGTGTCCACGGCCTCGGAGCCGGAATTGGTGAAGAAGACCCGATTCAGGCCGGCGGGCGCCAGCGCTGCCAGGCGGTCGGCGACGCGGAACGCATCGGGGTGGCCAAGCTGGAAGGCGGTCGCATAGTCCAGCCGTTCAGCCTGCGCCTGCACCGCCGCCGTGATGCGCGGGTGACAGTGGCCGGCGTTGCAGCACCAGAGCCCGGCAATGGCGTCCAGGACCTCGCGCCCGTCAACGGTGCGGTAGTGCATGCCCGCAGCGCTCTCCATCAGGACCGGGTGCGACTTGAAGTACCGGTTGGCCGTGAACGGCATCCAGTAGGCGCTGAGATCAGGCAGCTGGCTCATAGGGCGGCGGGAGCGTGGCGACAAGCGAACGTTAAACCCAAGGCGCCTCGCCAACAACACCGGTATAGGTAATACTGCGGATTGTTCCGCCGGCCCGACCCGGAAGAATCAACTCTGACACTGGAACAGGCCGTGAAACGCATACCCGCTATCAAGACCGTCATGACGCCGTTCCCCTATTCGGTGGACGAAGGTGCCACAGTGGATGTGGCTCTTGAATTCATGCGCGAGCATCAGATTCGCCATCTGCCGGTGACGCACGATGGCAGTCTCGCCGGCATGATTTCTGACCGGGACATCAAGCTGATGCTGGGCCCGGACTTTGCCTACCCCAAGGGTGATGAACTGCGGGTACGCGATGCGATGGTGCGCGATGCCTATGTCGTCGATCTCGATGCGCGGCTGGACCAGGTGCTGGAGCATATGGCCGACCGGCAGCTGGGGTCGGCCATCGTGACACGCAAGGGCAGGCTCGCCGGTGTCTTCACCGTGACGGATGCGTGCCAGGCCTTCGCCGAGCACCTGCGGGAACAGCTGCGCCGCTCGGGTGGCAATACGGCTGCCTGAACAATGATTGAGACATGGCCCAGGCCCGGATGGGCGCGGAGGAATGCATGACCCAGGACACCGACGGCCAACTCACCAGCCTCGACATCAGCGAACCGATCTGGGAGCGTTTTTTCACTCTCGCACCCATCGTGCTGGTCGGCACGCAGGAACCCGACGGCAAACCGGATATCGCACCCAAGCACCTGGCGATTCCGATGAGCTGGGACAATTATTTTGGTTTTGTCTGCACGCCCCGGCACGCAACCTACACGAATGTCCAGCGGACCGGCGTATTCACGGTGACCTATCCGCGCCCGGAGCAGGTGCTCTATACGAGCCTTGCCGCGTCTCCGCGCTGCGGCGACGGCGGCGATAAGCCGGTGCTGAACGCTTTCGACACGATACCGGCCAAACAGGTGGACGGCGTATTCGTCGCGGGCGGCTACGTGTACCTGGAATGCGAGTTGTTCAAGATCGTCGACGGCTTTGACGTGAACAGCCTGATCACCGGCCGGGTCGTGGCTGCCCACGTGCATCGCGACGCGCTGCGCATTTCCGATGCCGACGATCAGGACCTGCTGCGCAAGGCGCCGCTGTTCGCGTACCTGTATCCGGGTCGCTTTGCGAGCATCGCCGATACGAACGCATTCCCAATGCCGGCGGGCATGAAGCGCTAGCCCATGGCCGGCTTTGCGCAGCAGCTGCTGGCTACGCTGGAGCGACAGCGCGACTCCATGCTGCAGTTGCTCGAGCGCCTGGCCCTGATTGAATCACCGTCGTCGGATGCCGGCACCCAGTTGCCGGTGCAGCGCCTGATCAGCGACCAGTTGGAGGCGCTGGGCTTTCGCGTCCGGCCACTGCCAGGCCGCAGCACCGGCGGCGCGCTGTTCGCCAGCCCTGCGAAACGTTCCCGCGGGCAACCCGTGCAACTGCTGCTCGGCCACTACGACACGGTCTGGCCCGTCGGCACGCTGCGGGACATGCCTTTCGAGGTAGACGGCAACATCGTTCGCGGCCCCGGGGTCTTCGACATGAAAGGCGGCATCGTGCAAATTGTATTTGCACTCCAGGCCGTCACCGCCCTCGGAGCTGAAACGACGGTCACACCTGTCATCCTGTTGAACTCCGACGAGGAGATCGGCAGCCGGGAATCCACGCGCCACATCCGCCGGCTGGCGAGCATTGCCAACCGCGCGCTGGTGATGGAACCCTCCATGGGCCCGGAAGGCACGATCAAGACCACCCGCAAGGGCGTGGGCCGCTTCACCGTGCGCGCGCGCGGCAAAGCCGCCCACGCCGGGCTGGATCCCGAAAGCGGTGCGAGTGCGATACTCGAACTGTCTCATGTCATTCAGAAACTGTTCGGGCTGAACGACCCAGAGCAAGGTGTGTCCGTGAACGTCGGCACCGTCGACGGCGGGATCCGGCCGAACGTGATCGCGCCGGAGAGCACGGCCGTAATCGACGTGCGGGTCAAGAACCAGGCAGACGCCGAAAGAGTCACTGCGGCCATTGCCGGAATTCGCCCGGAAACGCCCGGCGTCGAGCTGGATATCGACGGCTTCATCGGCCGCCCGCCGCTGGAGCCCACGCCCGCCAACCAGGCCCTGTGGCAACTGGCCCGCGAATTGGGCACCGAATTGGAGCTCACGCTGGAAGAGGGCCTGGCAGGCGGGGGCTCCGACGGCAGCACCGCCAGCCAGTACACCGCGACCCTGGATGGCCTCGGGCCCGTGGGCGACGGCGCCCACGCCCGGCACGAACACCTGCTGATCGACCGCACGATCGAACGCACGGCCCTCCTCGCCATGCTGATCATGGCCCCGCCGCTTAAGGTGATCCATGAGCACGCATGAGGCCAACAGCCCGCGCTACTTCCTGTCGTCCGTGACCCGCATCAGCGACCTGGAAACCGGCGGGTTCGAAACGCGCGCGCTGCCGCGGGCCGACTGGGCCACCGGCGACTACATTGTCGGCTGTGTGACGGATCGGCCGACTGCGCTTTATCAAGTGGAGCTTGCCAACGGCCGCATGACCGGAGTCCTGGAGGGTGACCTCATCGTCGGGGCCCTGGGTGACCGGGCGGCCACGCTTGAAGGCGTGGGCAGTTGGCAGGCCATCGGGCCAGACGGCAAATTGCAGGCGCTGACTACGGCCGGCCTGATGGGCCGTGCCACCTCCACATCGGCCCTCGTGCCCGGGTTGATGAACCTGAGCTACAGGGGCCACGTGATGCGCGGTGAACAACACTTGCGCATGGCCGACTTTGTGCCGGAGGCACCGGACCAGCCCCTCGATGTGCCGGTGATTTTGCTGGTGGGCACATCCATGTCGGCAGGCAAGACCACGACCGGGCGGTTCATCATTCACGAGCTGAAGAAAAGCGGTCTGCGGATCGTCGGCGCAAAATTTACCGGTGCGGCCCGCTACCGGGATGTGCTGACCTTCGGCGATGCCGGCGCCGACGCCATTCTCGACTTCGTGGATGCCGGCCTGCCCTCCACGGTCGTACCCCGCAAAGCCTTCAAGTCCGCGATGCGCTACATGCTGAACCGCGTCGCCGCGCTGAAGCCCGACGTCCTGGTAGCCGAAGCCGGGGCATCCCCCCTGGAACCCTACAACGGCGACATCGCCATCGACGCACTGCAAAAGAATATGCGGCTCGTGGCCCTGTCGGCCTCTGATCCCTACGCCGTGGTGGGTGTGCAAACGGCTTTTGGTCTGACGCCGGATCTGATCACCGGCCCGGCGACCAATACCACGGCCGGAATTGCGCTGGTGGAGAAACTAACCGGCATTCCTGCGTTGAATCTGCTGGACCCGGACAGCTCACTGCCAAAGCTGAGACAGATACTGCGCGACGCGTTCCCGGCTCTTCTGGTAGATTGAAGCCAAGCTGGCCTGGCGGCTGATTCATGGCCCACGACGATAAACAAGACCGGGCGTTCCTGCCTCTGAACATCGCGGTACTGACGGTGTCGGACACCCGCACGGAAGCCACCGACAAATCTGGCGCGCTGCTGCGCGACCGCCTTGAAGCCGCAGGCCACCAGCTGGCCGAAAAGGCCATCGAACCCGACGACATGTACCAAATCCGGGCCACGGTGTCGCGCTGGATCGCCGACCCCGACGTGCAGGTGGTGCTCACCACCGGCGGCACCGGCGTGACCGGGCGCGATGGTACCCCGGAAGCTGTCACCCCGCTCCTCGATAAGGTCATAGAAGGGTTTGGCGAAACATTCCGCGCGCTGTCCTACAAAGATATCGGTACGTCAACCCTGCAGTCCCGTTGCGTTGCCGGTGTCGCGAACGGCACCTACATATTCAGCCTGCCGGGCTCTTCCAATGCGTGTGCCACCGGCTGGGATCGCCTGATCGTTTCACAACTCGACCACCGCACGCGACCCTGCAACCTCGTGGAGCTGATGCCACGCCTGCTGGAACACTGAGTCACTGCCATGAGCAAGCTGCAGATCTACATGTTTCCGGCGCTGCAGGACAATTATTGCTACCTGCTGCATGACGAGACGAGCGGTAAGACCGCCGTGGTCGACACGCCGGAAGTTGCGGCCATACAAAAGGCGCTCGCAGATACCGGCTGGCAGCTCGACTACATCCTGAATACGCATCATCACGGGGATCACGCCGGCGGCAATATTGAATTGAAGGCCCAGACCGGCTGCCAGGTCGTCGGCCCGAAGGCGGACACCGACCGGATTCCCGCCATCGACATCGAGGTGGGTGAAGGTGATGAGTTTCGTCTCGGTGACAGCGTAGCGCGCGTCTACGATACGCCGGGCCATACCCGGGGCCACATCGTGTATCACTTTGCCGACGACAACGCCGCCTTCGTTGGCGACACTCTGTTCGCAATGGGCTGCGGCCGCGTCTTCGAAGGCACGCCGGCGCAAATGTGGAATTCGTTGAAGAAACTGCGCGACGTGCTGCCGGATCCGACGCGTATCTACTGCGCCCATGAATACACCCAGGGCAATGCCCGTTTCGCGCTGTCCGTGGAACCGGACAATGCCGAGCTGCAGGCCCGCGCTGCTGAAGTGGACCGCCTGCGTGCGGCCGGTCAGGCAACGGTGCCGAGCACCATGGCCCTGGAAAAAGCCACCAACCCCTTTCTCAGGCCGGAGAGCCCCGGGCTGATGGCGGCGCTCGACCTGGCCGGCGCGGATCCGGTCAGCGTGTTTGCCGAGACGCGGCGGCGCAAGGATCACTTCTGAGCATGCTGGTCGAACGCACGGTGACCTGTCCGGCTTGCTGGGAACCCGTTGACCTGCAACTGGACCTGTCGGGGGAAAACCAGGACTACATAGAAGACTGCGCCGTGTGCTGTCGGCCCATGCGCATCAGCTACGCGGTGCACGCCGAAGAACTGGCGGAACTCCAGGTGGAGAGCGCGGCCTAGGCTGCGCCAGCGCCACGCATGCGGATCCTGCACGTCGCTGCGGAAGTGGCGCCCTTCGCCAAAGCCGGTGGTCTGGCCGATGTGGCCGGCGGCCTGTCTGCAGAACAACGCGCGGCGGGCCACGATGTGCGCGTCATCATGCCGGACTATCGCGCCGTGCGTCCGCCGCACCTGGCACTCGAACCCGCCGGTCAGCCGCATCACGCCACCGTGGGGGGCGGCGAAGTCTATTACGACTATCAATGCCTGCCCGAGTACGCCGATTACGCAACTATGTACTTCGTCTCCTGTCGGGAATTTTTTGGTACCGGCGGGATCTACGGCACCGGTGAACGGGAAGCCCAACGCTTTTTGTTGCTCAGCCGGGCCGCCGTGGAGCTGTGCCGCGACCTGCAGTGGGCACCGGACATCGTACATTGTCATGACTGGCACACGGCGCTGGTACCACAGCTGATGGCTGAAGACCGGCACACGGAGCAACTCTTCCGCGACAGCTGTTCTGTACTGACCATCCACAACATCAGTTACCAGGGCGTGTATCCGACGCGAGTGCTGGATGAGGCGGGCCTGGGCAGTATTCACGCGGCCCTTGAAGACAGCGTGGTCAAAGATGAAATCAATTTCCTGCGCGCCGGCATCGAGTCAGCGGATGTGGTGACCACCGTCAGCCCCACTCACGCCGACGAAATTCGCACCCCGACTCAGGGCATGGGCCTGGACAAAGCGCTGCTCGCCCGGGGCGATCGCTTCGTCGGTATTTTGAACGGCGCCGATTACCGGCACTGGGACCCAACGAAGGACACGGCCCTGGCCAGCATATATTCCCGCGCCACGCTGGGCGGCAAGGCTGCGTGCAAGCGCGCCCTGCTGCACGAAGTGGGTCTGGAGACAGATCCGGATGCGCCCCTGCTCGGCATGGTCTCGCGCCTGGTGGAGCAAAAAGGCAGCGACCTCGTGGTGGCAGCGCTGCCCGCGATCCTGGCCGAGCAGGGGCTGGGCCTGGCAGTCCTGGGTGACGGCGATCCGGTGTATGCCGCCGCACTGCGAGATCTCAGCGCCGCGTTTCCGGGCCGGGTGGCTTTTGTGCAAGGCTACGATGAGGACCTCTCCCATCGGATAGTGGCCGGGAGCGACCTGTTCCTGGTGCCGTCGCGCTATGAGCCATGCGGCCTGACACAGATGTATGCAATGCGCTACGGCAGCGTGCCCGTAGTTCGCCAGATCGGTGGCCTGGCCGACACCGTGCAGCACTATGACCCGGCCGCCGGCACGGGCACCGGCAGCGTGTTTCGTGATGCCGACCCCAACGGCCTGCGCTGGGCGCTGGAGACCGCGCTGCACTGGTACCGTGACCCTGAACAATGGCAGCGCGTGCAGGCCAACGGCATGAGCAGCGATTTTTCGTGGGCGAAACAGGCGCCCGAGTACGAAGCCTTATATAGCCGAACGCTCGCGGACCACTAGGTCCTGCACGCGGTCACCGGCCGTGGCCCAGTCGCGGCAGCGGGCGACAAAACTTTCGTCTACCTGGTCCCACTGAAAGCGCCATCCCCAGTTGCCCTGGGTGGTGCCGGGCGTGTTCATGCGCGCCTCCTGGCCGAGACGAAGCAGGTCCTGCATAGGCAACACGGCGAGCCGGGCGGGCGACAGGTAAGCCTGGCGGATCAGCGCGTCGGGCATGTCGCACTCGCCGCCGAGCTGCGCATCGACAAAGGTCCGCGCATCGTCCGGCAACGATCGGTACCAGCCCAGTGTCGTGTCATTGTCGTGAGTACCCGTGTAGATCACGGCATCTTTCACGTGATTGCCGGGCAAATAAGGATTATCGGGCGAGCCGTCGAAGGCGAACTGCAACACCAGCATGCCGGGCAGGCGATGCTGCTCGCGCAATTCGGTGACCTCTGGCGTGATGGTGCCGAGGTCTTCTGCCACCAGCCGCAGCTCGGGCAGCTCCTCGCGAACCTTCTGCAGCAACGCATCACCGGGCACCGGCTCCCAATGGCCCTCACGCGCGTTCTCTGCGCCATTGGGCACGACCCAGCAGGATTCCAGCGCACGAAAATGATCGATGCGCAGCAGATCGAACCAGCGCGCCTGATGACGCAGGCGAGCGAGCCACCAGTCGAATCCATGGGCTGCACCGAACTCCCAGTCGTAGACCGGATTGCCCCACAGCTGGCCGTCGGCGTTGAAATAGTCCGGCGGCACGCCGGCCACGACGTCGGGCACGCCGCCCTCGTCCACCCGGAAGTTACGGCGCTGCCACCAGACGTCGGCGCTGTTGCGGTCAACGTAGAACGGCAGGTCGCCGAACAGCGCCACGTCGCGTTGCCGGGCATAGTCGTGCAGCGCCCGCCACTGCTGGTCGAACAGGTACTGCTCGAACATGCAATTGCTCAGCGTGTCGGCACAGTCGCGAAGCGTGCGGCGCATCGTGTCGGGATTATGGTCCCGGTACTCGAGGGGCCAGTCCCACCACGCATGACCGTCAAATTGCCGCGTCAGCACCTCGAACAGGGCAAAGGGCAGCAACCAGGCAGCTTCCCGCGCGCGGAATTCAGTGAAGTCGTGCAACGCATCGGCGTGGCCGTGCTGGCGGAAGTAACTCCACGCATCACTGACGAGCCGACCGCCAGCCACCGCAGGCGCACCAACGGGCCACCAGCTTTGCGCAGCCAATCCGGCGGTATCAAGCAATGCGGCATTGCCGGCAAAGGCGGATCGCAGCTGGTACGGCGACAAGCTGGCATCCACCGGCCCCAGCGGCAGCACCTGCCAGACGGTGAACCCCGCGTCTGCGATCAGGTCAACAAAGCGATGGGCATCTTCGCCGAGTGTGCCCAGTGGCCCGGGGCCCGGCAGAGACGTAGGGTGCAGCAGCACACCGGCGCGACGCCGGCCGGGCGATAGGGAAGCGTCAAGCACTCTTTAATTGCGCGGCCGACTGCTCGACCTGCTCCAGCATCTCGCGCGTAACCAGCACCACGCCTTTCTCGGACACGTGATAGTGACGGGCGTCCAGCTCGGGATCGCTGCCAATTACCGTCCCGTCGGGTACAACACACCCTTCGTCGATAATGGCGCGATGAATGCGACAGTCTTTGCCGATCCGCACGTTTGGCAACAGCACCGACCGATAGACATCCGAGCGTTCGTCCACCTTCACGCTGACAAACAGCAGCGACTCGCGCACGGTGGCGCCTGACACGATGCAGCCACCTGAGATCAGCGAATTCACGCCCATGCCGCGTCGGCCCTTGTCGTCGAGGACAAACTTCGCGCTAGGTACCTGCTCGTGGTAGGTCCAGATCGGCCAGTCCTCGTCATAGAGGTTCAGTTCCGGGCTCACGTGCACCAGCTCGAGATTTGCGTCGTAGAAAGCGTCCACGGTGCCGACGTCGCGCCAGTAGTCCTGCGCCCGGGTCTCCACATCTTCGAACGGATAGGCGAAGACCCGAAAATCGTCGATGCTGTTGGGAATGACATTCTTGCCAAAGTCGTGGGCCGAGTTCGGGTCGTCCGCATCGGCTACCAGGCGCTGCTCGAGGAAATCGCGGTCGAACACGTAGATGCCCATCGAGGCCAGCGCCACATCTTTCCTGCCTGGCATCGGCTGCGGATGTGCCGGCTTCTCGTTGAATTCGATGACGCGCTTCTCGGCGTTCACGGTCATCACACCGAAGGCCGTGGCCTCCGCCACCGGCACCTGGATCACACCCACCGTAATGTCGGCGCGATTCTCGACGTGAAAGCCGATCATCGGCCCGTAGTCCATCTTGTAAACGTGATCGCCGGCGAGGATCAGGATGTGCTCCGGCTGGGTCTCTGCCACGATAGCGAGATTCTGGTACACCGCATCTGCGGTCCCCTGGTACCACCACGCGCCCTTCTGCTGCTGCGCCGGCACGATATCCACGAACTCGCCGAATTCCCCGCGCAGGTAGCCCCAGCCACGCTGCACGTGCTGAATCAGCGAATGGGCCTTGTACTGGGTCAGCACGAGAATCTGCCGGATGCCGGAATTCACGCAGTTCGACAGCGTGAAATCGATAATCCGGTACTTGCCGCCGAAGGGCGTGGCCGGTTTGGCCCGGTTGGCGGTCAGGTGCCTGAGCCGCTCACCCCGGCCACCCGCCATGATTACGGCCATGGTGCTGGTTGTGAGATGACTGACGAAGCGCCCGGATTTGCGGAGTTTCATGGTGTTGGACCCTGTCTGGGGGGGCTCTTGTGTTTATATATGAGCTATACGTTACGACTGTATGTAATATTTGACAAACTTTTTTCACGTCGAGCATTCATGTATGGCCTCGCCCCCGGGGAAGAGCACCGACGATACGCTGGAGGAGCCGCTGCGCAGGGTCTGCGAGACCCGGCATCATGACCCCTTCGAGGTCCTGGGCCGCCACCCGCTGAGCCCTGGCCGCGCCGTGGTGCGCGCGCTGTGGCCCCGGGTGCGCTCGCTCCAGCTGACGGAAACCGGCGAGCCCCTGCAACGTCTCGGCAACACCGACCTCTTCGAGTGGCGGGGTGCAGACACCGGCCTGCCGGAACGTTACCAACTCACGGCGCTGCTTGACGACGGTCGGCAAATCACCGGTTTCGACCCGTACTGCTTCCCGCCCCTGCTGGATGACAGCGACATCGACGCCTTCGGTTGCGGCGATCACAATCGCGCCCACCGCTGCCTGGGCGCCCACCCGGTGACGGTGGACGGGGTTGCCGGCACCCGCTTCGCGGTCTGGGCACCCAACGCCGAGCGAGTCAGCGTCGTGGGCGACTTCAACGGCTGGGACGGTCGCTGTCACCCGATGCGCGTGCGCGGCGGTTCGGGTGTCTGGGAACTCTTTCTACCGGATCTCGGCGCCGGCACGCTCTACAAATACGAACTTCGCAACCGCGCCAGCGGCGAACTGCTGATCAAGGGTGATCCCTTTGCCCAGTCCATGGAAATGCGCCCGGCCACCGCCAGCCGCGTCGCCGGCGCATCAAACTTCACGTGGACAGATAAAGACTGGCTGGCCCAGCGCGAAGCCCACGACTGGCTGCATGAGGCGCTGGCGATCTATGAGTTGCACGCCGGCTCATGGCGTCGGGGTGCAGACGGCGAACCGTTGACTTACCGGGAGCTTGCCGAGGTTCTGCCTGCCTACCTGGTGGAACTCGGCTTCACGCACGTGGAGCTGATGCCGATCACGGAGTATCCGCTGGACGAATCCTGGGGCTATCAGCCCACCGGCTATTTTGCGCCCACGGCCCGCTACGGCAGCCCGGATGATCTCCGCTACCTGGTAGACCGCCTGCATGCGGCGAGAATCGGTGTCGTCCTGGACTGGGTACCCGGCCACTTCCCGAAAGATGCCCACGGACTTTCGCGCTTCGATGGCACGACTCTCTACGAGTACGGTGATGAACGACGCGCCCTGCATCCGGACTGGGGTACGTTGGTCTTCGACTACGGGCGCAACGAGGTGCAGTCGTTCCTGACTTCCAGCGCCTTGTATTGTCTGGAGGAGTTTCATCTCGATGGCCTGCGCGTGGATGCAGTCGCGTCAATGTTGTACCTGGACTACTCAAGGGAGCGCGGCGAATGGGCGCCCAACGTACATGGCGGCAACGAGCACCTGGAAGCCATCAGCTTCCTGAAGCACCTCAATGAAACCACGCACCGAGAGTGCCCGGGCACCCTCACCTTCGCCGAGGAGTCCACCGCGTGGCCCGGCGTCACGCGGCCTACCTTCATTGGCGGCCTGGGTTTCAGCCTGAAGTGGAACATGGGCTGGATGCACGACACGCTGGTCTACCTCAGCGAGGACCCGATACATCGCCGTTTCCACCACGACCGCGTAACTTTCGGCCCGCTCTACGCCTTTTCGGAGAACTTCACTCTGCCCCTGTCCCACGACGAAGTGGTGCACGGCAAACGCTCCCTGCTCGGCCGAATGCCCGGCGACGATTGGCAGCGCTTTGCCAACCTGCGCCTGCTCTACGGCTTTCAGTGGACCTATCCCGGCAAGAAACTGTTGTTCATGGGGCAGGAGTTCGGCCAGCCCGACGAATGGGACGCCAGGCGTGCCCTGCCCTGGCACCTGCTGGACGACCCGTTGCACGCCGGCGTGCAGCGCCTGGTTCGCGACCTGAACGCACTGTACCGCTCACACCCGGCATTGCACGAGCTCGATTTCGATCCGGGGGGCTTTCACTGGCTGCGCTGGGATGATGCAGACAATTCGGCCATCAGTTACCTGCGCATCGGCCAGCAGACTGAACTGGTCGTGGCGATTAACTTCACACCGGTGCCCCGCAAAGGCTATCGCCTGGGGGTGCCGCGTGCGGGTCGCTACCGGGAAATCCTGAACACCGATTCGCGCTTCTACGGCGGCAGCGACCTGGGCAACCCGTTGCCGGTGGCCGCAGACGGGGAGCCGTGGATGGACCAGCGTCAGTCCATTGTCGTGACTCTGCCACCGCTCGCCACCGTAGTGCTTGAGCACGTACCGGACTGATCGTCTCGCTAGTCCTGTTCCAGGGCAATCACTGAATGCGCCCGCACCGCGACCCGGCGGCGGCGAACCTGCCGCCAGCGGGCCGGCGAATTGATGTCGTCCGGCGACGCCCGCGAAGTGTCGAGGATGATTCTCCATTTGCCGGCAGGCAGCCGAACCGGGTGCGCCTCGTCATCCATGTTCATCACGATGTGCAGCAGCGGCTCGTCGGGCGTCATGCCAGACAGTGTGGCGGCCAGCAAGTTCGCGCCCGGGAGGTCCCAATCGGGAGCCTCCAGGCGCGCGCCATACCAGGCAATGTCCGGATGTTCTTCATCGCCCGCCCCCGACGCGCCCGTCAGGAAACGATGGCGGCGCAGAGACGGCCGGCGCCGGCGCAGGCCGATGAGCTCGCGTACGAAACGCAGCATGCCGCTGTTGCCGGTCAACAGGCTCCAGTCGAACCAACCGGTGGGGTTGTCCTGGCACCACGCATTGTTGTTGCCCTGCTGGCTACGCAGCAGTTCGTCACCGGCCAGCAGCATCGGCACACCCTGGCTCAGCAGCAGCATTGCGATACTGTTTTTTGCCTGCTGTATCCGCAGGGCGTTGATTTTTGGATTGTCGGTCGGCCCTTCATGACCGCAGTTCCAACTCAGGTTGTGGTTGTTGCCATCTCGATTATCTTCGCCGTTGGCCTCGTTGCGCTTTTGTTCGTAGCTGAACAGATCGTTAAGCGTAAAGCCGTCATGGCAGGTGATGAAGTTGATGCTGTTCACCGGCAGCCGCCCGGAGTCGGCGTAAAGATCGCTGCTGCCCGCCATGCGTGACGCGAGGCGGGAAATCAGGCCACCGTCACCGCGCAGGAAGCCCCGCAGCGTGTCGCGGTAGTCGCCGTTCCATTCGGCCCAGCGATAGCCGGGAAAATCTCCCACCTGGTAAAGGCCGGCGGCATCCCAGGCCTCGGCAATCAGGTGGGTCTCCGCCAGCGTGGTGGAAAACTCCGTACTCCACAGCACCGGCGCGTGATACATGGGCTCACCGTCTTCACCCCGCGCGAGCACGCTTGCCAGGTCCAGCCGGAATCCGTCCACGTGCATCTCGCGGACCCAGTACTCCATGCATTCCAGGATCAGGCGCGCCACCAGTGGGTGATTACAGTTCACTGTATTGCCGCAACCCGTGTAGTCCCGATACTGCGAACGGTCCTCCGGGTCGAGGTGATAGAAGAACTCGTTGCCGAAACCCTTGAAGTTGATGATCGGACCCTCGGCACCACCCTCGGCCGTGTGGTTGAACACCACGTCGAGAATGATCCCGATGCCGGCCTTGTGCAGCGCCTTGACCATATCCCGGAACTCGTCGCGTGGATTGTCGCCGGCAACGAAGCCGGGATGCGGCGCGAAAAACCCGTAGGTGCTGTAGCCCCAGTAATTGTGCAGCCCGAGTTCGGCTGCACCCTCCGGCACATCCTGCTCGTCGAAGGCCATCACCGGCAGCAGCTCGACGTGCGTAATACCGAGGTCAACCAGGTACGGAATTTTCTCGGTCAGGCCGCGAAAGGTACCGGGTGCAGACACGCCGGCCTCTGCCCCGCGCGTGAAGCCGCCCACGTGCAGCTCGTAGATCACGCTGTCGGCCAGCGGCACGTGCAGCTGGGCATCGCCCTCCCAGTCGTAGCCATCGGTGGGCAACACGCGGGCGCGAATGCCGGGCGCAGCCGGGTTGATGCAGGCTTCGGCGCGGCTCCAGCGCGCTGGCTCCACGGCCTGGGCCCAGGGGTCCAGCAGCTCACGCCGCGGGTCGAACCGGCAGCCGCTCACGCTGGTATCTGCCGGACCGTCGGCCCGCCATGTGTAGCAAATGCCGGGCCTTGCGCCCACCAGGAATACGTGCCAAAAAAAGAAGGTCCGGTGCTGCTGCGCGTCGAGTTCGATGACCTGCAACGGCTCAGCGTCTGCGGGGCCCGCGTAGAGCTGCAACCACATGCGAGTCGCGCCACGGCAGAAGACCGAAAAATTGACGCCCTCGTCGTGGGCCGAGGCACCGGCCGGCAAGTGCTGGCCCGGTCGGATCTCGAACACGCTGATTGGCTTCGCCCCTCGAATCAGAGCCAGCGCATCAGGCCGAGCTCGTAGGGATGGGCAAGGTGCGGGTGACTGGGTACCGCGCGGATTTCGCAGCGCAACTGGCCGGTCCACGGAGATTCCATATCGAGACGATAGGTTCGCGTATCGCTGCGACCACCGCCGGCTTCAGGGACGAAGGGCACCACCATGACCAGGTCATCGTCCAGCTCCCGGACCCCGTCGGCAACTTGTGCATAACCCGCAAATCGTTGCAGCGGCACCGATTCTTCGGAACAGACTTCACGGTGCACCACCCATTCCACGCGCAGGTCTTCCGGCGACAGCGCGCCGAGGGACACTTGGACCGCGATGGACAAAGTGCCGTCCACCGGCATCCGCTCGGGTATCTCACCCAGCATCTTCAGGCTGATCTGTGGCCAGGCTTCGCGCACCTTGTTCTTCCACTTGGCCAGGTCTTTCGCTACCGCGAAATTGTCTGCGCCGAGGAGCTTGCCCTGCCGGCAAGCCGGACCGTAGTAGCCAACGGCGTAGTCGTTCAGGAACCGGCGGCTGTTGAAGTGCGGGAGCACCGTGGCCATCGAGCGCTTGGACAAGGCCACCCACCCAGGTGAATAACCATGCTTGTCGTCGCGGTCGTAATACAGGGGAATCACTTCGTCCTGCAGGGTTTCATATAAGGTGCGCGCATCTTCCCGGTCCCGCTCTGCCGGGTCATCCGTGGCAGACGGCGGCATGCCCCAGCCATTGGTGCCGTCGTAAGACTCTGCCCACCAGCCGTCGAGCACGCTGAGATTTACCGTGCCGTTGATCGCCGCCTTCATGCCCGACGTGCCGCTGGCCTCCAGCGGGGCAATGGGTGTGTTGAGCCAAACATCTACGCCTGCCGTCAACAGACGCCCCAGGCCCATGTCGTAGCCCTCGACCATGATGACCTTGCCGACAAAGGGCGGCTGGTTTGAAATCTCATGCACGCGGCGCAGCAACTCCTGCCCCGGCTCGTCTGCCGGGTGCGCCTTGCCGGCGAAAATGAACACGACGGGTCGCTCATCTTGATCCACGATCTGCTGCAACCAGCCGAGATCATGAAACAGCAGCGTAGCCCGCTTGTAGGTGGCGAAACGGCGAGCGAAACCCACGGTGAGCACGTTCGGATCTTCCGGATCCAGGTACTTCAGCAGGCGGTGGATGTGTGCGTCGCTGACGTTGTTGCGCTGGTGTTGCCGCTCCAGCCGCCGGCGCAGCGCGGTGAGCATGTTGCTCTTGACCCGCTGGTTGACGTTCCAGAATCGAGTGTCGGTAATCTCCTCGATGCCATTGGTCAGGGAACGATCCATCAATTGGCTGCCCCAGGCGGGCCCGACGTCCTGTTCGAGTAGCTCGGCCCAGCCCTGTTCCATGAAGGTCGGCACGTGCACGCCATTGGTTACGAAACCCACCGGGTTCTCGAGCGGCGGCACATCCGGCCACGCCGACGAACAGATTTCTGCCGATACGCGGCCGTGGATGCGGCTGACGCCGTTAACGGCACTGGCTGTCGAAATAGCCAGTCGCGTCATGTTGAACTCGTGGCCCTGGTTCGAGTTCTGGCCGAGGCGAAGGAATTGCTCCTCGGAAATACCCAGCTCCCCGATCATTTCGTGAAAATGCGATACCACGAGTTCACGGTCAAAGACATCGTGCCCGGCGGCTACCGGCGTATGCGTGGTGAATACCGTGCTTGCGGCCACCGCCTCCATGGCTGTGCTGTAGTCGAGACCGCCCTTCATCAGGAAACGAATGCGCTCGACGGCCTGAAAGGCGGCATGCCCTTCATTGATGTGCCAGACACGCGGTTGCATGCCCGACGACAGCAGCGCGCGAACGCCGGCAATCCCGAGCACAATTTCCTGCTCGATGCGTCGCTCCTTGTCGCCGCCGTACAGCACCCGGGTAATTTCCTGGTACCGGGGCTCATTCTCCGGGATATCCGTATCGAGCAGCAGCACCGGTACGCGGCCTACGTGGGCCCGCCAGATCTTCACGGAGACTTCCGTGCCCTGGATTGGGCAGGTGACGTGCAGCTCGCTCCCGTCGGCGATTGTCACCGGCTCCACCGGGCCGTCGCCGGCCCGAAGGTACGGGTGCTCGACCAGCTGATGCCCGTGGCGATCGATTAACTGCTTGAAATATCCCGAGCGATACAAGAGGCCCACAGCCACGAAGGGCAGGCGCATGTCACTGGCCGTCTTGCAGTGATCGCCGGCCAGGATACCGAGGCCGCCGGAGTAGATCGGGAAACTCTCGTGATAACCGAATTCCGCGCAGAAATAGGCCACCAGGTCCTCTTGTTCCAGCTGCGCGGGCGCGTAACCGTCCAGACCCTGCTCCAGGTAAGCATCGAACTCCGCCAGCACCTTGCGGTACAGGCCCAGGAAGGTCTCGCTTTCAGCGGCGTTGTCGAGCCGGCGCTGGTCCACGTAACGCAGAAACACCCGAGGATTCCTGTCGACCCGCCAGTAGAGCTCTTCATCGAGCATGAACAGGAGCTGCCGGGTCGGCCGGTGCCAGCTGTACCAGAAATTCGATCCGAGCTCGGCGAGCCGCTCAATCTTCGCGGGCAGCCGTGCCTCAACTTCCAGGGGAAAAGACTTTCCGGTCATGGACTTATAACGCTCTTCTAGCCAACAGGCAGTCGCCGTGCGACGCGGCCCCGATGGTAACTCACCCACGTGCAAATCAGCATCAGCAATGTTGCCTACGCGCACCGTTAGCGCTCGGGACCGGACGTTGACCTGATCCGGGATCAGGGAGAGAATTGCGCGCTCGCTGGCACCGGGCCACGGTCCAGTTCCGCATCCATCCTCGCGCCCGTAGCTCAGTTGGATAGAGTGTCTGGCTACGAACCAGAAGGTCGGGAGTTCGAATCTCTCCGGGCGCGCCAAATCACAAGGGGTCACGACAGTGGCCCCTTTGGGGTTGTGAACTCCGCAGAGATTCGGGCTCCCGACCTTCTATCAGACAAGAGTTCGACTAATTTGCAGAGCAAATTTGGACGCGCGCAGCGCGCCCCGAAGGGGTGAGGGGCCGTACCCGGCCCCGAATCAATCTCTCCGGGCGCGCCATAAATCAAAAGGCTCCCTTCAGGGGGCCTTTTTATTCAAGCGTTCGACCCGGGTCCAGCAGATGGCTCGCGCAGCGACGCGGCCGAAGTCCTGGTGGCCTGTATCGACAATGAAGCCGCCCGGGGCAAGACCATTACTGTAGTCAACAACGAAAGCCTTGCGGTTGGGGCCTGGCGCAGGGATTTCGGAAACCTGCCAGCAGATCCGTAGATCATCGAGTTACGCAACCAGCATCAGCAATGCTGATGCCTGGTTAACGTCAACGCGCCTGATCTGCGAGGAACTCTAGCTGGTCCACCGCCCATTCCAGCGCATCCGGATGATCCGGAATCATCTTGTGATTAATGATCTCGCTGTAGTTGCCACGCACGCGGACCTCCAGCGGCGCGCGGCGACGATAACCGAGCCGGGTGCTGCCAATCAGGCGAATGCGCAGCAACCCGGGACCGGGTGCCTTGTGCACGCGCGCGCGCAGCCGCAGCAGGCGCGGGTTGGGCTCGTAAGACAGTGTGCCAACGAGACAGAAGGTGCCCAATTCGTTACACACCCGTTCATCGCGAAACAGGTAATCGACTTCCGCCGCCACCACTGGTGCGGCTTCGGCGAGAAAGGCAACGCCTAGCAGTATGGGCAGCCAACGGAGCATGCAGAGAGTCTGGCGCTCCAAGACCCGGCGCGCAGCGATTGATTGCAAGCCGGTGATCCCTTGCGAAGTTCGCAAGGGATCACCGGCACCGATCGGCAATCAGGGAGCGACCCTGGTCAGGCTGACGACCGGACCGGATTCGAGAACGCTGTTCGATACCGCAACGAGCAGCGTATCGCCCGGGGCCGCGACGTCCAGCACGGCCCCAAGCCCGCTGTATGCGCCGGCAGCGGCACAGGCCGCCACGGTCAGGTCGACCTGGTAGGCGTTGAAGTTGGAATCAATAATCGACACGCTGCCACTGAAGGTACAGCCGTCGGAATCGGAGCCCGTGATGTCGCCGTTGGCCGCAATGCTGATATCCACCGAATCGCCTGGGCCGGCCACGAAGGTCCAATCGTCGGCGACCGTATTCAGGTCGGAACCGTTCTGATAGACCGCGTCGTAGGTCAGCGCCAGGTCGCCGGTATCGAACATGCCCTGCTGGTAGGACAGGTCCAGGCTGGCAGCCTCGTCGACCAGGCCTTGAACAAGCACCGGCTCGAAGTAGGTAAGACCGCCCGGCAACAGCTCGCCATCGGCAGCAAAGGCCTCGAAGGTGCTGTCAAAGAAATTGCCGGTCACGTTGGCGGTGCCCGCCAGCTGATTGTCGTCCATGTCAACGAAGCGTGCCTCAGCTGTCTCAGCGATGATGGCCATCGCGGGCACGGCGATTCCGTCGGAATCGGAGGTGATGGTTCCGACCCAGATGCCGGCAGCCGAGCGCGAGGAGATCCTGTTGACGCTGAAGGCAACGGCGACAGTTGCGTTGGACGCGCTCACCAACAGCGTATTATCCGTACCGGCGTCATCCGCCAGGCTGGCGAGGCCAACATAGGCACCGTC
>CAZTIB010000075.1:0-19913 GCA_964613615.1 uncultured Chromatiaceae bacterium | reverse complement strand
CGGGATTCCTCCGTTGTTGTTCCTCGCCGAACGCCTGGCTGATTCCGCGCAGTCACCTGTGGTTTTCTTCGGCTCGGAACTGCCTTTCCCATTCCTTACGCGTGACAGCGAAATTGATCTCCCGGCCCCCGCCAGCGCCTCTCATAATCTCGCACTGCTGGAAGAATGGGGCGTGCCGGGGCGGCTCGCCAGTAACGGGGGCCTGCCGGGTTGCTACCCGGGATACGTGACGGAGCTCGCGCGCGAGTGGCTTACGAGCCTGAACGGCGATGAACTAGACGCTTGCGCCGTCTTCGGCTGTGGGCCTGAACCGATGCTGCGCGCCACGCAACGACTGGCCAGCGACTTCGGCCTGCCGTCGCAGCTTTGCCTGGAAGAGTACATGGCCTGCGCGGTCGGCGGCTGCGCCGGTTGCGCCGTCGAAGTGCACACGGATGACGGGCCGGCGATGCGGCGGGTTTGCGTGGACGGGCCGGTATTTGACGGCTACACGGTCTATCCCGCGACGCCGGGCTAGACCGTCAGGCGAAGTGGATCTGGGCCTCCAGATTCGCTCGGGAGTCAGCGTTGGCCAGCGCCTCTTCCATTGACACCCTGCCCTCGCGATACAGCCCGAGCAGCGACGAATCGAAAGTCTGCATGCCCTGTTCGGTGGTCGAGTAGAAGGCCTCCTTCACCTCACCGATGTCGCCAGACTGAATCAGCTCGGCGATGCGTGGCGTATTCAACATGACCTCGACGGCCGCAGTCCGGTTGCCGTCGATGCTGCGCACCAGGCGTTGTGACACGATGGCCTGCAGGTAGTGCGACAGATCCATGTAGACCTGGGAGTGCTGCTCTTCCGGGAAGATGTTGATGATGCGGTCCAGGGCCTCGGCGGAGTTGTTCGAGTGCAGCGTCGCAATGACCAGGTGCCCGGTGCCGGCCAGGTCGATAGCCGCCTGCATGGTCTCGCGGTCGCGGATCTCGCCAATCAGGATGACGTCAGGCGCCTCGCGCACCGCGCTGCGCAGGGCCCGATTGTACGACTTGGTATCTGAACCGATCTCGCGCTGATTGATGATCGACCGCTTGTTCGTGTGGAGAAACTCGATCGGATCTTCGATCGTCAGGATGTGCGATGAGGTCTTGGCATTGCGATGATCGATCATCGCCGCGAGTGTCGTGGACTTGCCGTTGCCGCTCGCACCAACCATCAGCACCAGTCCCCTACGGAACATCACCAGGTCTTTCAGGATGGGCGGCATGCCGAGGTCATCCAGCGCCGGAATGTCGTGACTGATGAACCGCATCACCATGGCTACGGTGCCGCGCTGGTGGAAAACGTTGACGCGGAAACGCCCGAGCCCCGGCTTCGACACTGCAAAGTCCACCTCGAGTTCGCGACCGAAATCTTCCATCTGCTCTTCGGTCATCAGCTCCATGGCTGCCTGGCGAACCATTTTCGGCGTGAGCTCGAGCTTGTTGACGGGCATGATCTTGCCGTCGATCTTGATCTTCACCGGGGCATAGCAGGTTAGAAAAAGGTCCGAGGCCTTTTTCTCGACCATCAGGCTAAACAGTGGCTGGACATTCATCGCGTCGGGTTCCTTCCCTCAGACCGGAGCAGCTTTACAGCCGAACCATGCCTTGCTCCTCTTCCTCAATCAGCTCGAGGCCTCCTGCCTCGGCACCCTCACCGCCGCGCTTGCTTTCCAGCTTGATGCGCAGGCGCAGCTCGTTCTTCGAGTCGGCATTACGCATCGCCTCCTCGTAATCCACCTTGCCCGCCTCGTAGAGGTCGAACAGATCCTGGTCGAAGGTCTTCATGCCAAGACGATTGGACTTGGCCATGACTTCCTTGATCATGGGCACCTGGCCCTTGAGGATCAGGTCGGCGATCAGCGGCGAGCGCAGCATGATTTCCATGGCCGCGACCCGGCCCTTGCCGCCACTGCGCGGCAACAACCGCTGGGAGATCAGGGCCTGGATATTCAGGGACATGTCCATCAACAGCTGATCCCGCTTGTCTTCCGGGAAAAAGTTGATGATCCGATCCAGCGCCTGGTTGGCGCTGTTCGCGTGCAACGTGGCCAGGCAGAGATGGCCGGTCTCGGCGAACTGAATGCCGTATTCCATGGTCTCCCGATCACGGATCTCGCCGATCAGGATTACGTCAGGGGCCTGGCGCAGCGTATTCTTCAGCGCGTTGTGCCAGTTATCCGTGTCTACACCCACTTCCCGCTGGGTGACGATGCACTTGCGGTGCGGGTGCACATATTCCACCGGGTCTTCGATGGTCATGATGTGGCCGCGAGAATTTTCGTTGCGGTAGCCCACCATGGCGGCCAGTGTCGTGCTCTTACCCGAGCCCGTCGCGCCCACCAAGATCGCCAGGCCGCGCTTCGTCATCACCACGTCCTGGAGGATGCTCGGCAGCTCCAGCTGCTCCAGGGTCGGAATTTCCGTGATGATGGTGCGCAGCACCGCGCCCACCGCGCCCTGCTGAACGAAGACGCTTACGCGGAAGCGGCCAATGCCCTGCGGGCTAATGGCGAAGTTGCATTCCTTGGTGGCATCGAATTCCCGCGCCTGCTTGTCGTTCATGATGGAACGAACGATCACGGCGCTCTGATCCGGGGTCAGGGCCTGTTCACCGGCCCGGTGAATCTCGCCGTCGACCTTGATCGCCGGCGGAAACCCCGCTGTGATGAAGAGGTCGGAACCGTTCATGCCGACCATCTTCTTCAGCAGGGTCTGCATCATCCGTGTTGCTTGTTCACGCTCCATCTTCTTTCACTCCTGGCTAACCGTCCCTGGCGCGCGGTTAGAAGTTCTCCTTGATAGCAGCCTTGAAGCGGGCCTCTTCCTTGGTGATAACGCCCTTGGCCATCAAATCCGATAGATTCTGGTCGAGGGTTTGCATTCCGGACGACTGACCCGTCTGAATCGCCGAGTACATCTGCGCAATCTTGCCTTCACGAATCAGGTTCCGGATCGCGGGGGTGCCGATCATGATCTCGTGGGCCGCTATACGGCCGCCGCCAACCCGTTTCAACAGCGTCTGCGAGATAACCGAGCGGAGCGACTCCGACAGCATGGACCGCACCATTTCCTTCTCGGCGGCCGGGAACACGTCGACCACCCGGTCGATGGTCTTGGCCGCGGAGCTCGTGTGCAGTGTGCCGAATACCAGGTGGCCGGTTTCGGCAGCCGTCAACGCCAGCCGGATGGTTTCAAGGTCGCGCATCTCGCCGACAAGAATCACGTCGGGATCTTCACGCAATGCCGAACGCAGGGCCTCGGCGAAACCGAGCGTATCGCGGTGAACCTCACGCTGGTTGATCAGCGATCGTTTGCTATTGTGCACAAACTCGATGGGGTCCTCGATCGTGAGGATATGGTCGGGCTTGTTGTCATTGATGTAGTCCACCATCGCTGCGAGCGTGGTGGATTTGCCTGAGCCGGTGGGCCCGGTCACCAGCACGATGCCGCGCGGGTACATCGAGATGTCCTTGAAGATCGGCGGCGCACCCAGATCTTCCAGGCTCAGGATTTCCGATGGAATCGTCCGGAAAACGGCGCCTGCCCCGCGGGCCTGGTTAAAGGCATTCACACGGAAGCGCGCGAGCTTCGGAATCTCGAACGAGAAGTCAGTCTCGAAGAACTCCTCGAAGTCCTTCCGCTGCTTGTCGTTCATAATGTCGTAAATCATGCTGTGCACTTCCTTGTGGGAAAGCGCAGGCATGTTGATTCGTTTTACGTCCCCGTCTACCCGAATCATCGGTGGGACGCCTGCAGACAAGTGCAGATCGGATGCGTTGTTCTTTACGGAGAAAGCCAACAACTGAGCGACATCGACGGACATATCGGTCCCCGGATAAAAAAATTAGCGGCTATGGCCCTTTTTACCCTTACCATAACCGGGCGCACTACGAGACATAGTATAGCCACGGGCCCAACGGCGGTCGTGACGCGAATCACGGAACAATTAGCCCGTCTGAGGGGCAGAATCGAGACCGCCGCCCAGGCCGCCGGCCGGGATCCGGCTGGCGTCCGCATTCTCGCCGTCAGCAAGCGCCAGCCCGCCGAGCGCATTGCCGCGGCTATCGCCGCGGGTATCACGGATCTCGGCGAGAACTACCTGCAGGAAGCCTTGCAAAAGATGCCCGCATACGGCAAGGAACCCGTTTGGCATTTTGTCGGTCGCGTACAGTCGAACAAGAGCCGCAGCGTGGCCGAGCATTTCCACTGGGTCCATACCGTCGACAGCGAGCGCCTGGCCGACCGGCTGTCGCGCCAGCGGCCCGCCGAGCGGGCGCCCTTGCAGGTACTGGTGCAGGTCGCCCCGTGGGGCGACGTGAGTCGCGGCGGCGTGCCGGCAACGGCAGTGCCGGCACTGGCCGCCCACATTGCCAGCCTGCCCCGGCTGCAATTGCGGGGCCTGATGGTCATGCCCCTGGCCGGCCGCAGCACTGAAGAACTGCGGGAAGAATTCGCCGCGGGCCGGGAATTGCTGGACCAGCTGCGTGCGGACGGCCTGAACGTGGATACTTTATCCATGGGCATGTCCCACGACCTGGAGACGGCGGTGCAGGAAGGTGCGACGATGCTACGAATCGGCACCGACCTGTTCGGACCACGAGAGACCTGATGGATCACAGCAAGTCCACGATCGCGTTTATCGGCGGCGGCAACATGGCCCGGGCACTGCTGGCCGGACTGTTGCGTGCGGGGCACCGACCGGCCGCCCTGCGCGTCGCGGACCCGGATCCGGCACAGCGTGAGCGCCTGCGCGAGCTCAGTGCCGAACTGGGCCTCAGCGCCGACAGTGGCGAGGTCGCGGCCACTGCAGAGATGATCGTGCTGGCGGTCAAACCCCAGGTACTGGCTGGCGTCGCCCGATCTGTGGCCCCTCGCGCGGGACAGCTGGTGGTGTCCGTCGCCGCCGGCGTCACCCTGCCAGCCCTCGGGAACTGGCTCGGCGCCGGAACACCCTGCGTCCGGGTGATGCCAAACCAGCCGGCCCTGGTGGGCGCCGGCATGTCGGTGCTGTGCGCCACTGCGGCGGTTACTGGCGCCCAGCGCAGCCTGGCCGCCTATCTTGCCGGCGCCGGTGGTGAAACGGCGTGGGTGGACGACGAAAGCCTGATGGATGCGGTGACGGCCGTGTCCGGCAGCGGGCCGGCCTATTTCTACCTGTTGATGGAGATCCTGGAAGACACGGCGCGGGGCATGGGCATTGCCCCGGAGGTGGCGCGCCAGCTCGCGGTGCAGACCGCCTTCGGCGCCGGCCTGGCCGCCCGCGAGACCGGCATCCCGCCGGCCGAGTTACGGCAAACGGTGACCTCCCCCGGCGGCACGACACAGGCCGCGCTGGAAACCCTCGAACAGGGGGACATTCGCCGGCTGTTCGAATCTGCCCTGGAGGCGGCAAGGCGGCGGTCGGTAGAACTGGGCGGCGACGCGTGACGCAGCGCCAGTTGGCATACAAGAGGAACCATCCATGCAGAACATCCTGATTTTCGTTTTCCAGACTCTGCTGGACCTCTACATTCTGACCTTTGTGCTGCGGATACTGCTGCAAGCAGTGCGCGCAGACTTCCGCAACCCCATCAGCCAGTTCGTGGTCAAGGTTACCGATCCGCTGGTGCTGCCAATCCGACGCTTCGTGCCACCGATCGGGCCGGTGGACACGGCTACCTTGCTCATTGCGCTGGCGCTGCAAGCCCTGGTCACCGGCGTCCTGCTGAACGTCGCGTGCACGACCGGACCGAACCCCCTCCAGCTCGTCGGGCTGAGCGTGATCCGGCTGGCCCGCCTGACGCTCAACATTTACTTCTTTCTGATCATTGCGCAGGTCATTATCAGCTGGGTGGCCGCCGGCCAGTACAACCCGATGTTCGCCCTGCTGAGCCAGGTCGTGGAACCGGCACTGCGCCCGATCCGTCGCCTGATTCCACCCATTGCGGGCGTCGACCTGTCACCGCTGTTCGCCATCATCGCCATCCAGGTTTTCCTCCTGCTGTTGTCAGGACGGCAGCTAATGAGCGGCATGATCTGCAGCAGCTTCCTGCAGATGCAGCTGCTCTGAGCTCCGGCAGCTGGCCGGGCGAAGTGCAGAACCTGCGGGTTCGCGCGCGGGCGGGGCGATGGTCAGACAAGCAAATGCTGGTTTATAGTCTTGGTCCCCGCCGGGCCCCGGAGAAAAAAGATGATCCGCAATCGACGCTCGTTGATGCTGGTGCTGGTGTCGCTGATTTTGGCCGGCTGCGGCGGAGGCGGCCAGGATATTGATACCTTCGACAGCGGCCCCGCCGCGGTGCCACCGGATGCGTCTTCGAAAGACTTCGGCGACTACGTGGTGCACTTCAACGCGCTGACAACGGACCAGCTGATTCCTGCGGTGGCCAAGCAGTACGGCATCGTGCGCAGCCCGAACCGGGCCATGCTCAACGTCAGCATTATCCGCAAGGAAGAAGGCAGCATCGGGCAATCTGTGCCCGGCAGCGTCAGCGCGTCGGCGACCAACCTGACCGGCCAGCTGAAGAACCTGCGGGTGAGGGAAGTGAAAGAAGGCGGTGCGGTCTACTATATCGGTGACGTCGCAGTGGCGGACCGCGAGACCCTGGTGTTCAACATTGACGTCACGCCAATGAACGAGACCAGTCGCTTTTCCGTGCGCTTCACCAGGAAGTTCTACGCCGAATAGGGCGCGTCAACCATCGCGTGTCGCCAGGTCTTGCATGACCCGGTTTTTCAACCGGATCACATCGCCTCGCGACACATACAACAACTCGCCAAGCTTGCTGACCAGGTAGTCTTCGTACTTGTCGAGATTGCGGTCCGTCAGCGCCACCTGCCACAACATGGCAATCACCCGCTGCTTCTCGTCATAGTCCATCCCTTCGTGCACGACGCGGGTGAACTCGTGCAGTGACACCGAGTCTTCGACCACATCGTGAGCCCGCTCGACGAGGTTCGCCGCCGCATCCGGCGTCAGGCCGAAAGCGCCTTCGAGCTGCGCCATGACTTCGCGTTCTTCTGCATCGGCGAGATCGTGATCGGCGCGCGCCATTTCGACCAGCAGCACGGCCACTGCCAGGTCCAGGGTCGTGTCATCTTGCCGTTGCTCCTGGTCGGGCAACAGGGGGGACAACAGCGAACGCAACTTGCCGATCATCCCGGCGCGCCGTGAAGAAAGGCTTCGACAGCCTGTCGCAGCACCGTAAGGCGGCCGTGAAAATAGTGGTCGACACCCTCGAAGACCACGAGTTCGGGTCCCGGCGCCATGGAGTTCACCCAATCGACGACTGTATCGCACGCGCAGACCTCGTCCGCATCTCCCTGCACGATCAGCCATGGGCAATCCGGCTGCTCGCCGGCCATGAAATCCGTGATTGCGGACGCCGGCGGCGCAATGCTTACCAGCCGCGCCGGCCGCGCCGTAAGCGCGGCGCGACAGGCAACCATGGCACCAAAGGAAAAACCGCCCAGCCATAATTCCGCGCCGGGATAGCGCTGGCGAGCCCAGTCCACGACGGCCAGCGTGTCTTCGACTTCGCCATGCCCCTGCGAGTAATCACCGTCGCTGGCGCCCACGCCGCGAAAGTTGAAACGAACGGCCGGTGCGCCGAGGGCGTTGGAGGCGCGACAAAGCGTGTGCACGACCTTGTTCAGCATGGTGCCATGATGCTGCGGATGCGGGTGACAGAACACTCCCACCGCTAACCCGGACGCCAGCTTCGGTTCCTCCAGCAAGGCCTCCAGTCGCCCTGCGGGGCCATCCAGGGTCAATGCGTCTCTGCGCGGTGCCGAAAGGCTCATCGTGGCAAGTGTCTCGATGGAGGAACGCGGAGGTTAACATCTGCGTCAGCATGACGATGCCCACGGAACTCGAGGCCCGCTTCGGCGTGACGAATTACGCGCCACTGCCGGTCGTGCTCACGCGCGGCGCCGGCTGCCAGGTCTGGGATACCGACGGGCGCGTTTACCTCGACTTCATGAGCGCGTATTCCGCCGTCAGCCATGGCCACGCACATCCCCGGCTGGTGGCCGCGCTGCACGAGCAGGCATCGCGGCTGGCTGTCATATCCCGCGCCTTCTTCAGCGACCGGCTCGGCGATTTTCTTGCGCGTGCCTGTGAACTGACCGGCATGGATCGCGCCTTACCCATGAACACCGGCGCCGAGGCAGTGGAAACGGCGATCAAGGCGGCGCGGCGATGGGGCTATGCGGTAAAAGGTATCGCATCGGGACAGGCTCAGCTCATCGCCTGTGAAGGAAATTTTCACGGCCGCACCCTCGGTGCCCTCGGCCTGTCTTCGGAAGCTGCCTACCGCCGCGACTTCGGTCCTTTCCCGCCGGGCTCGCAACTCGTGCCGTTCGGCGACGCAGCCGCACTGGAAGCCGCGATTACGCCACAAACGGCCGCGTTCATCGTCGAACCCATCCAGGGCGAGGGCGGCATCGTCGTGCCGCCCCCCGGCTACCTGGCCGCCTGCGCCGAAATCTGCCGCCGGCAGCGGGTGCTGCTGATCTGCGACGAGATCCAGACGGGCCTGGGCCGGACAGGCAAACTGCTGGCCTGCGAGCATGAGCAGGTGAGGCCCGATTTACTGTTGCTCGGCAAGGCCCTGGGTGGCGGCCTGTACCCGGTGTCCCTGGTGCTGGGCCGCGACGAGATATGGCAGCTGTTCGGGCCCGGTTCCCACGGCAGCACCTTCGGCGGCAACCCCATTGCTGCGGCCGTGGGCCTGGAAGCATTGAACGTGCTGCTGGAAGAAGGCCTGATCGACAACGCCGCCAAGCAGGGCGAGTACCTGCGACAGCGACTGCAGGAACTGCCGGCACAAGTGGTGTCCGAAGTGCGTGGCCGGGGCCTGCTGGTCGGCCTGAAACTGGAGCCCTGTGCCGGCGGCGCGCGGACGGTTTGCGAAAGACTGCTGGAACGGGGCATCCTGACGCGCGAAACGCGCCCGAACGTGTTGCGGCTGACGCCACCGTTGGTGATTGAGCGCGCGCAGATCGACACCGCCGTCGAACAGCTGAAACTCGTCCTCGCAGGGACCGATGCGCAGCCACAGGAGAGAACAAGATGAAACTGACGTCCAAGACTTTCGCCGACGGTGACGCAATTCCGGAACGCTGTGCGTTCGGCGTGCCCGACACGGCTGTCCACATGGGGTTCGGCTCGAACCACAGCCCCCAGCTGACCTGGTTGGAACTGCCGGCGGGCTCCCGGTCCCTGGTGCTCACCTGTATCGATCCGGACGTGCCGTCTTCCGGAACAAACGTCAACCAGGAAGGCCTCACCGTGCCCGCCGACCTGCCGCGCGTGGACTTCACCCACTGGGTCGTGGTGGATATTCCGGCAACCGTCGAGGGCCTGGAAGAGGGCGAGTGCTCCACCGGCGTCATTGCCGGCGGCAAGCGGGAACCACCGGGACCGGCAGGCGCTCGCCAGGGCCTCAACGATTACACCGGCTTCATGGCGAGCGATCCGGACATGCGTGGCGACTACCTGGGCTATGACGGTCCGTGCCCGCCGTGGAACGACGAACGGTTGCACCACTATCGGTTCACCCTCTATGCCACCGACCTGGACCACTGCCCGGTAGAGGGTAAATTCACGACGGCCGACGTGCTTGCGGCCATCGCCGGTCACGTCCTCGGGGAGGCATCACTGACGGGCACCTACAGCCTCAACCCGACGGTTCGCGCGAAGGTCTGAAGGGTAGCCACGACCGCCACGGTCGGCAGCCCCGAAAGTTCAGCACATCATGGCCAAGAACAACCTGTTAAAAATCGCCGCGGGTATTGCCGCGTCCTTCTTCGGCCTGGTTGGCCTGATCATCTACCTGGCGGCATCCAGGACCGTCACACCCCAACTGGCGTTGCTAATGCTGGTCGCGCTGGCCGGTTTGTATATCGGTTTCGGGATCCTGGGGCTGGTGCATCGCCTGATTCACAAGCTGGATTGACGCCGTCGGCCGGGGTCGATCAAGCACTCAGGTCCAGCAACAGGCGGTTCAGCCGCTGCACGAAAGCTCCAGGGTCGTCCAGCTGCCGACCGTCCGCCAGCTGGGCCTGGTCAAACAGCACTTCCGCCAGGTCACCAAAACGCTGTTCGTCGCTTTCCGCAGCCAGCCGCGCAACCAGCGCATGCTCGGGATTGATCTCGAGTACCGGCTTGCTGTCCGGCAGGCTCTGGCCCGTGGCCGCCATGATCTTGCGCATCTGCTCGCCCATATCGTACTCACCGAGCGCAAGGCAGGCGGCCGATTCCGTCAGCCGGTCGGTCGCGCGCACTTCCGCCACGCGCTCACCAAAATGGGTCTTCACGCGCTCCAGCAGGGCCTGGTGGTCATCCGGCTCGGCGGTCGCGGCATCGTCTGCGGTCGGCTCTGCGTCAAACTCCAGCTTGCCGCGGCGCACGTCGCGCAGCGCCAGTCCGTCGTACTCACCCAGGTGTCCCATCAGCCACTCGTCGATGGGATCGCTCAGCAACAGCACCTCGATACCCTTCTTCCGGAACACTTCAAGATGCGGGCTCGACTTTGCGGCGGCGTAACTGTCGGCGGTGATGTAGTAGATCTGGTCCTGATCGGGCTGCTTGCGGTCGAGATAATCAGCCAGCGACTGTTCGGCCGCTTCACCATCACCGGCCGTGGTGGCAAATCGCAGCAGGCCGGCAATCTTGTCGCGATTGTCAGGATCTTCCGCGGGGCCTTCCTTCAGAACCCGGCCGAAGCCGGCCCAGAACTGCCGGTACTTCTCCGGATCGTCTTTCGCCAACTTCGTCAGCATGTCCAGTGCCCGCTTCGTCAGCGCGCTGCGCATCGCGTCAACATTGGCGTCCTGCTGCAACAGTTCGCGCGACACGTTCAATGACAGGTCACTGGAATCGACAACGCCACGGATGAAACGCAGGTACAACGGCAGGAACTGGTCTGCGTCGTCCATGATGAACACCCGCTGCACGTATAGCTTGAGGCCACGCGGTGCGTCGCGGCTCCACAAGTCGAAAGGCGGGCGTCCCGGCAGGTACAAAAGGCTCGTGTATTCGCGCTTGCCCTCGACCTTGTTGTGGCTCCAGACCAGCGGGTCTTCGAAATCGTGGGCAATGTGCTTGTAGAACTCGCGGTACTCGTCGTCCTCTATCTCGCTGCGCGGGCGAGTCCACAGGGCACGGGCCGTGTTCACCGCTTCTTCCTCGGGTTGGTCGTCACCGTCTGCCGGCGCCACCGGCTTCATCAGCACCGGGAAGGCAATGTGATCGGAGTACTTCCGGATCAGCGTGCGCAGACGCAGGTCTTCGGCAAACTCTTTCGCATCATCGCGCAGGTGCAGCACCACAGTGGTGCCTCGTTCCGGCCGCTCGATGTCAGCCACCGTAAACTCACCCTCGCCGTCCGAGACCCAGTGCACGCCCTGCTCGGGCGGCAGGCCGGCGCGACGCGTGTAGACCTCGACCTTGTGGGCAACGATGAACGCCGAGTAAAAGCCGACGCCAAACTGGCCAATCAGCCGGGCGTCCTTCTTCTGGTCACCGCTGAGACTGGAAAGAAACTCCGCAGTTCCCGAACGCGCAATAGTGCCGAGCTGCTGCACCGCTTCATCGCGGGACAGGCCGATGCCGTTGTCGCTGATGCTGACGGTGCTGGCATCCGGGTCGCAGGCAATGCGGATCGCCAGTTCCATATCGCTTTCCAGCAGGCCCGGGTTGGCAATGGCCTCAAAGCGCAGCTTGTCGGCTGCGTCCGAGGCATTGGAGATCAGCTCCCGGAGAAAGATCTCGCGGTTGCTGTACAGAGAATGAATCATCAGGTGGAGGAGCTGGGTCACCTCCGCCTGGAAGCCGCGGGTCTCGGTGCCCCCCGCCTGGGCTGTTTCTTCGCTCATCCCGCGGATCTGGGGATGGGCTGGTGGCCTTTCAAGCCAGCGGGTTCAGATTCCGACGTTCGGCCCCAGGGCCAGGACGGCCGCGACGAGCAAAGGCAGGACGAGGCGGCCTGCCAGGCCTGGCCGCCGGGCCGGGCCACGGCTACAAACCAGCCTCAAAGCATAGGCCGCACTGTCCAGGTCATCCAGCCAGCGGGCGATGGATTCGGGCTGGAAACGGCTCATCGTGAACGGCGGGAGCCGACGACGAAGAGTGTCGGGCGCGGCGCTTTGTCGCGCGCTTCCGGTGCAGCATCGCTGCCGATATGCCGGCCACGGACGCCGGCAATGGCTCGCTCCACCCACTTACGCCGGTTCAGAGTCGCTTCGTTAGTAATCAGAGTCTCGCTATGCTTGATATCAGACACAGTCTTTTTTCCGGAGCCGCAAGGACGGAAATCGCGAACCGCGACTTGGTATCAGTCTTCGGGTTTCCAGTCGCGACGCACCTTGTCCGACCAGTTCCGGTAGCCCTTCCAGGTGTAGATACCGGGATCCAGCGGAATGCGGGTGTTACCCGGAGCCTGCACCCGGGTCAGCCAGCGATGATAGGTATCCCAGCTGTTGCCGCTCTTCCGTTTTTCCTGGCCAACCAGCTCGCGCGGATGCCGATCGCGGGCTGAATTCCCTGCGCCATTGTTGTCGTCGGCGCTGTCGCCGCCGTTTCCATTTCCCGGCTGTGGCCGGGCGAATTTTGACTCGGTCATGTGCTGCTCCCCGCAATGCGGAAGGTAGGCGAAGCATAGGAATCATTGCCTCCCGACCACGAGGAACTGGATCACAGGGGTCGCCATTTAACCTGCCGGTTATGCGAACTCAAGCAACCACGCGATAACACGGCTGGTAGTTTTCTGCGGCCAGACGCATCCTTCCCTGGGCGACGAAAGCTGCGAGCAGTTCATCCAGGTGGCGCACGATCTCCGGCTCGCCACGCAATTCGAAGGGACCGTGCGCTTCGATGGCACGTATGCCGTGCTCCTTAACGTTACCCGCAACCAGCCCGGAGAATGCGCGACGGAGATTCACGGCCAGGTCGTGAACATCCTGTTGGCGATGCAGCTGCAGCGCCCCCATATTTTCATGCGTCGCATCAAAAGGTGCCTGCAGATCGCGGTCGAGTTGCAGCCGCCAGTTGAAGTAGAACGCGTCCTGGTGCTGGTAACGAAATTCGCGAACCTCGTCTACTGCCGTACCGACGATATCCGCCACCCCGGGAGGATCCGCCAACTCGATGCGGTACAGGCGCCGGGCATCGTCGCCCAGTGTTGCGCCGACAAATCGGTCGATGGTCTTGAAGTAGTCAGCGCTGGCCGCCGGGCCTGTGAGCACCAACGGCACCGGATTCTGGCGGTTATCGGGCTTCATCATGATGCCCAGCAGGAACAGCAGCTCTTCGGCGGTACCCACCCCGCCGGGAAATATCACGATGGCATGGGCAAGACGGACAAAGGCCTCCAGGCGCTTTTCCATGTCGGGCATGATCACCAGTTCGTTCACGATGGGGTTCGGCGATTCCGCCGCGATGATGCCGGGCTCGCTAATACCGACGTAGCGCCCGTCGCGGATGCGCTGCTTGGCGTGGGCAATGGTGGCACCCTTCATGGGCCCTTTCATGGCTCCGGCGCCGCAACCCGTGCAGACATCCATACCGCGCAAGCCGAGCTGATAGCCCACCTCTTTGGTGTAGTCGTATTCCTGGCGCCCGATGGCGTGCCCGCCCCAGCACACCACCAGCTTCGGATCTCGGCCCACCCGCAGCGCGCCGGCGTTGCGCAGAATGTGAAACACCGCGTTGCTCGTGCCATCGACACTGTCCAGATCGAAGTGACCCGTCACCTCGGTATCGATGTAGACCACGTCACGCAACACCGCAAACAGCTGTTCGCGGATACCACGAATCATTTTGCCGTCGACAAACGCATCGGCCGGCGGATTGTTCAGGGCCAGCTTCACGCCGCGATCCTGCTGCAGGATGCTGATGTCGAAGTCGGCGTGCTGCGCCAAGATCTCGCGGGTATCGTCCGTGCGGCTGCCCACGTTCAGCACCGCCAGCGCGCAGCGCCGCAGGATTTCATGCTGGCCGCCCTGGCCTAGTCGCCGCAGCCGGTCTACCTCCTGCTGCGACAGGACTTCGAGACTTCCCTCGGGGGTCACCTCCACTAACTGTGAATTTGCGTCCATTGAGACTCCGCGTGGCATGACCGGCACTGGGCCCGCCGCCGCTGCGTGACGTTCAGGGCAAAATGGTGATTGGCGTGTTCACGGTGGTCATTAGCCAGATGTCCACCATGTCGGAGTTCGACACGGCAATGCAGCCGTCGGTCCAGTCCGTGCGCCGGTAAAACTCAGAGTTGTGCTTGGGCTGGTTTGGCTGACCGTGAATCATGATCAGGCCGCCCGGGGACACGCCCCGTCGCGATGCGCTGCGTTCATCGATTACGTTCGGGTAGGACACGCGGATCGACAGGAAAAAGTCGCTGTTCGGATTGCGCTCGGCGAGCTGGTAAGTGCCCTCGGGCGTTCGAAAATCGCCCTCTTCGCGCTTGTGGCCATTGGGCGCCAGCCCCAATGCAATACGCGCAGATTTCATGACCTCGTCACCGCGCATCAGCAGCAGGCGACGCTCGGATTTCTTGATGACGACCTTATCCGCGACGGGAAAATCGCTGCCGTGCGCGCTCGCTACCAACAACCACAGTAGCGGGACGGAGCAGGACCACCTGATCAGTCTGCAACTTCCGTGTAGCAGTAGCCCAAACACCGCGAGGTTCCGCGACCTGATCTCACGATCTCCGATTGATAAGCGCCGCTAGTAAATCCCAAGGCCGGCCCGATATCAAGGGATCGGCGCTCATCGCCGAACTTCAGCCATGGCAGGCTGGTCCGGTGCGCCGTCCTCGACGCGCTCGACGCGGGGGAACACGATGCGGTCACCAGGCTTCACCCGGTCGAGATCCAGCTCCGGGTTGTACTGGCGCAGCAGCCAGACCGGCACCTTGTAACGCCGCTGTGTCAGTACCCACAGGGATTCACCGCGGCGCAACTTGTGCTCCGTTGTGTCGATAACGCGGTGCCGGGTGAAGTAGGCTCCCTGCAGTTCGCGGTGGTAGGCAATACGCTGCGCCGCGAATTCCTCGGGCGTCACCCGACTGAAATCGAGCTTCAACCGCCGCCCGATGACCACCGGCTGCCGGAACGAATAACCGTTCAAATCACGAAGGCGCTGGGTTCGGATCTGCAGCCAGTCGGCATAGTGGCCGAGGGTTTCCACGGCCTGCGCTTCGATGCTGCCGTCGCTGGCCACCAGGTAATCGGCCGGGTCTGCGAGCAGGCGCTGATCGTCGGTCCCGGAGCTATCGGCCACCGGCAGGGCCGATTCTTCCAGCTCGCCTGTAGCGTCGATTGCAACAGCTGGCAGGTCAGCTGGCGGTGGTTCGGGTTGCGGCGGCGGCGGCACCGACGCCGTCACCACCGGGGGCAACGCCGGGGCTGCAGGCTCTGAAGTCGCCCGCAGGATCAACGGCTGGCCCGGGTAAATGCGGTTGGGATTGCTAATGTTGTTCAGCGCCATCAGCTGCGCTTTCGGCACGCCGGAGCGCTTGGCGATCTTGCTCAAGGTGTCGCCTCTGCGAACCCGATAGGTTGCCGCGTCGTCGCCGATGGCTGGCGCCGGCGTCTCGCCGGCAAAGGGCAACCGCAGCACCTGGCCCTGCCGGATACGGTTGCGGTTCTTGATTCCGTTCAGCGCCATCAGGTCAGCCTGCGTGGTGCGATACCGCGCGGCAATGACCGACAGCGTGTCGCCGCGCTGCACGCGGTGGTAGAGGTCAGGCGTCTGCTCGGCAAAAAGCTGGTCTGCGGGCACGCGTGCCAGGAGTTCCGAGGCTGTCGGCTCTCCGTCCCGGGCCGGCAGGCGCAGCGAAAAACCCCGCGGTACATACTTGGTGCCCCGCCAGACCGGATCGAGCAAAGCCGGGTTGGTATCGCGCAGCGTTGCCACGCTCAGGCCGAAGGCATCGGCAAGGGCCGCAGCGGGCACATACTCGGTCGTGGTCACTACCAGTTCCGGGCGCGGCTGCATGAGCTGCACAGGCCCAAAAAACTGCTCGGCGTTCCGCTCAGCCTCGGCGGCGGCCAGGAAAGCCACGTAGAAATTTCGCGAGGCGAAACCGAAGGCGCGACCGTCGTAGCCGCGAATGATCGCCTCGATGTCGTCGGTGCCCATCTTGCGCACGGCCCGGCGCATGCCTGCGACCCCGTGGTTGTAGGCGGTAATCGCCACCGGCCAGGACTTCAGAATCGAATAGTTGTAGCTCAACAGTTCCGCCGCGGCGTCACTGGAAATGAAAGGGTCGCGGCGCCCGTCAACCACGTGATCGATCTGCATGAAGCGCCGGCCGGTAGACCGGGTGAACTGCCAGAGGCCCGCCGCCCCAACGTGGGAGCGCGCGGCCGGGTTGAACGAAGACTCCACGTGCGGCAGGGCAGCCAGTTCCAGCGGCACGCCATGGTCATCGAGCGTGTCGCGAATGTAGTCCCGCCACTGGCCGGACCGGGCAAGCCCGTCACGAAAACGATCCGCGAGCCCCTGCTGAAAGCGCACCCGCCGCTTGGCCTGGCCGAGTTCTGCAGCCGTCACGTTGGCAGGCCAGAGCGCCAGCACGCGGCCCTCATCGCTGGTCAGGCCGTCGCGCTTGCCACCCGCCAGCGTGCCGAGAATCCGGCGGTATTTCTTGCGCGCCTGGTCGGCAGTGCGGCGGCGCTGCCGCGGAGTCGCGTTGGCCGGCAGTTCGAGGCGCTCATAGATCACCCCCAGGTGCCGGTCATCGTGAACCAGCCCCTCTGCCGAACTGACGCTGGTAAAGATCTCGCGCCAGAAACCAATTTCCGGCTCCAGACCGGGCGGTCGCAACAGGCCGTCGTTATCGGCCTGGGCAGCGCTGCTGAACACGGCCACCAGCAACAGCGCCATCACGGCGATGCCGATTCTCCGGCTCAGCTTGCGCAATGAACTCATGGTCTGCTTAATGGTCCTTGTAGATAAGGGTCACGGGCGCAACACGAAGCGTTAAGAATAGGCCCGGCCGGCTGCGCAAGGCCTGAACCAATTCACATAACAGACGTGCCCGGGTCGCCCCAGCAAAACGCCAATATTTGTGCAGCCGCGGAAATACTGCTGCGCTTCACGGAAAATGAGCTATTAGTTCAGTAATTTGCACTCACTTTCTATGACATAAGTTACACTGCCGCCGACCCGTGAATCAAGCTGCAAAAAAGACTCGAACGAAGCCCCTGGTAATGCTCGGCGCCCTCGCCCTGAGTGCGCTGGTGGCCGCGTGCGACCCGTCGCCGGCATCTGTCGCGCTGCGGCAAGGAAAGCGCCCGCCCGTTGCGCCGCCACCGCCGGCCGCTGACACCGTCGCTGCCGCTGCAACTGCAATGCCTCCGGTGGAACGCGAGGACACGCCTCCGGAGCCAGCCCCGGCCAGCGAGCCAGCTCCGGCCGACGAACTGGCCCCGGTGGCCGATGCGCCTGTTGCACCCGATGACCCCGCAAATGCCGACGAAGCTGGCGACGAAAGGACTCTCGAGCTGCTGGGCCAGCAGATACCGCCCGGCACTTCGGCGCGCCTGACCTGGGCGGCGAGTGAAGTCTTCGAAGGTGTATCTACCGCGACCCCGGTACTGGTCGTGAACGGCAAGCGCGACGGGCCGGTGCTGTGCCTGACCGCCGCGATCCACGGCGACGAACTGAACGGCATCGAAATGGTCCGCCGCGTGATGCACGAAGTCGAACCGGACAAGCTGCGCGGCGCCGTCATCGGTGTTCCCATCGTCAACCTGCAAGGTTTTCGCCGCGGCTCCCGGTACCTGCCGGACCGGCGCGATCTGAACCGCTACTTCCCGGGCAACCCCACCGGCAGCTCCGCCGCGCGCATCGCCTACTCGTTGTTCGAAAATATCGTGCGCCGCTGCGATGCGCTGGTAGACCTGCACACAGGCTCTTTCTACCGGACTAACCTGCCGCAGCTGCGGGCGGACTTGCGCTACCGCAATGTGCGGGAAATGACCCAGGCCTTCGGTGGCATGGCCGTGCTGCACAGTGAACCGGCGCTCGGCACGCTGCGGCGAGCCGCGACGGAAGCCGGGATCCCCACCGTGACGCTGGAAGCCGGCGAACCCCTGCGCCTGCAGTCAAGCAAGGTCAGCGAAGGCGTGACCGGCATCTTCGCGCTGCTGAGCTCCCAGGGAATGGTGCGCCGGGTACAGCTGCTGCGCACGCCGGAGCCCATCTTCTACGAATCGAACTGGGTGCGAGCCGACCACGGTGGCATCCTGTTTGCGGTGGTCCGCCTCGGCCAGGAAGTCTCGGCCGGCGACGTACTGGGGACGATCACCGATCCGATCACCAATCAACAAAACCTGATCTATGCCAGCAACGGCGGGCGCGTGCTGGGCATGGCCGTGAACCAGGTCGTGATGCCGGGCTTTGCGGCCTTCCGTATCGGCATTGAAACCGATGGTCCGCCAGCGAGCATGCTGGCGACGGCAGAGTGGGGCCAGACCGAAATGGGCGGCGCGCCGCCCACGGATGAACCGGCGGCCGAAGCCGGCGAGCCCACTGCGGTGGAAGATGCGGACCTGGAAGAGACTTCCTGACTTGCCGGGGCGCGGCTCAGCCCAACCTTCGTAACGCGTCGATGCGGGCTTCCAGCGGCGGATGGGTCATGAACAGCTCCTTCAGTCCCCGGGCACCGGCGCCGGCAATGCCAAAGGCCTGTAACTGATCCGGCAGCCCACTCGGGCTGTGCGCCGCTTGCAGGCGTTCCAGCGCGGCGATCATGTTTTCCCGTCCGGCCAACCTCGCACCACCGGCATCGGCGCGAAACTCACGCTGGCGCGAGAACCACATCACGATGGTGCTCGCGAGAATGCCGAGCACGATCTGGGCCACAATGCTGGTGATGAAAAAGCCGGGTCCATGCCCCCGCTGAACCTTGAACACGGCCCGGTCCACGATGATGCCGACAACCCGCGACAGGAATATCACGAAGGTATTCACGACTCCCTGGATCAACGCCATCGTGACCATGTCGCCGTTCGCCACGTGCGCGATCTCGTGCCCAAGCACGGCGTCCACCTCGTTTTGCCGCATGTTCTGCAGCAAGCCGGTGCTGACAGCCACCAGCGCGTGATCCCGACGCGCGCCGGTGGCAAAGGCATTTGGCGCCGGCGAATCGAAAATCGCCACTTCCGGCATACCGATGCCGGCTGCCTGTGCATGACGCTGCACGGTTGCAACCAGCCACTGCTCCGCAGAATTGCCAGGCTGCTCGATAACTTTAGCCTTGGTGGACCACTTGGCCGCCTTTTTCGAGATGGCCAGGGAAATCAGCGAACCGCTGAAACCGATGATCGCGGCGAAGATCAGCAGCCCCGTCAGGTTGATGCCGCCCTGGGCATCGAGGTATCCCTCCAGGCCAAACAACTGACTCGCCACGGCAAGCACCGCGAGCACGGCCACGTTCGTGGCAATGAACAGGATGATTCGTTTCATGTCTGGATGCCGTTGCCGATCTGGCTGTGGTTATCTGCGCCGCGGCGGCCGTTTTCAAGTGTGCTTTGCGGCAACACGGGCCGTCAGCCCGCCGCCTCCACCAGCTCGTATTCCGCCCCGCAATACGGACACCTCACGGCACCGCGGTCCTCGACCGGCAGGTAGACACGCGGATGAGAGTTCCACAAAGACATACCTGGCATCGGACAGCTCAACGGCAAATCTGCGCGGGTGACCTGGTAGTGGTTCTCGGCATTCGCTGGGACGGGGGCGATCTGTTGTTTAGTGGTGCTGGGCATTTTTGGGGTCCTGGGGGAGTGGGGAAAGTATAGGTGGTCGGGGTGGTCGTTGGGGTGGTGGGTGCCAACGCGGCTGTCATGAGCCGTTGACGTTGGTGGACTGCCGCCGCCGTGGGCCGGTATCTCTTCCGGGC
>CAZTIB010000074.1:0-15007 GCA_964613615.1 uncultured Chromatiaceae bacterium | reverse complement strand
CCTGGCCGAACAGCGCCTCGCCACCCTGTTCGGCCAGCATTTGCCCGACCAGGGTACCGAGCAAACTGACATCCTCGCGTAGCGGAATGTCTTTGTCGGGGAAGTCGATTTTGCCGCTTCGCATAATTAATGGCGGTATAGGGGTCGAACCGATTTTCCCCGGCACCTTTTTCTAGTCCGGCGAAAAAATCAATATCCTTCTACGCCGGCCATGTCTGGAAGTTCGTGGGCAATGCCCTTGTGGCAGTCAATGCAGGTCTTATCACCGCTGGCCAGAGTGGTTGAATGTTGTCGCGATGCTCGCGAGCTTTGCAGCGTGAAGTCCATGAAGTCGAAGTTGTGGCAGTTCCGGCACTCCAGCGAGTCGTTGGCCTGCAGGCGAGCCCACTCATGCTCCGCCAGTTCCCGGCGCTTGGCCAGAAATTTCTCGCGCGTGTTGATCGTTTGAAAGATCGTGCCCCAGACTTCCTTTGTCGCCTGCGTTTTGCGGGCAATCTTGCTGGTCCAGTTGTGTGGGACATGACAATCGGGGCAGGTCGCCCGGACGCCCGAGCGGTTCGAGAAGTGAATGGTATCCTGCAGTTCCTGGTAAACGTTGTCCTCCATCTCGTGGCAACCGATGCAGAACGTCTCGGTGTTGGATGCCTCCAGCGCCGTGTTGAAGCCACCCCAGAATATGACGCCGGCGATGAACCCGCCGACGACCAGCGTACCAATGCCGTAGTGAACGCTGGGACGGCCGATATCGCGCCAGATCTTGCGAAAATACTGCATGTTAGTCGCCCCGGCTGCCGGCGGCTCGTTGCTCCAGCAGTTTGTCCATGTCCTGAAATTCGTTCTCGATGACGTCACGGGTGACGGTTTGCGTCACGTGGCACTGGTTGCAGAAATAACGCCGCGGCGAAATCTCGGCGAGAAAGTTGCCTTCCCTGTCCATGTAGTGTGTCACGCTGATCATCGGCGCCTGGCTGTCCTCGGTGCTACGCCTGGCATGGCAGGACATGCACTTGTTGGCCCGAATATTCACCTCGTAGTCGCGCGTATCGTGCGGAATCAGCGGTGGCTGCATCGGGTAGTTTCGCTTCGACCGTATGTCGGTGTCGACGACCTGCGGTATCGGGCCGGGGTCGGACTGCTCGTCGATCGGGGTGCCATGGCGCAGCGTCGCGATCTCGTCGGCGGTGACTGAGCCGAGGAGTGACATCAGGGCCAGGGCGAGAAACAGGAATGTGCCGGTTTTTGCGTTCATGATCTTTCTCCCTATCCCTTCACTACCTTGACCGCACACTTTTTATAATCGGTCTGCTTCGACAGAGGGTCGGTGGCATCCAGCGTGACCTTGTTCGTCAGCCTCGATGCGTCGAACCAGGGCATGAACACGAGGCCCACCGGCGGTCTGTTTCGCCCGCGCGTCTCGACACGCGTCTTGACCTCGCCACGCCGCGACACGACCTTGATGCTGTCGCCACGCCGTAAGCCGCGTTCCCGCGCATCCTCCGGATGCATGTAGAGCAACGCATCCGGCATTGCGCGCTGCAGCTCGGGAACGCGCCTGGTCATCGAGCCCGAATGCCAGTGCTCGAGTACCCTGCCGGTGCTCAACCACAGGTCATATTCGTCGTCGGGGCTTTCCGCGGCCGGCTCGTAAGGCAGCGCGAAAATAATCGCCTTGCCATCCGGTTTGCCGTAAAACTCCCAGCCGCTGCCCTCTGAGACATAGGGATCCGACCCTTCTTTGAAGCGCCACAGCGTTTCCTTGCCGTCGACGACGGGCCAGCGCAACCCGCGTGTCTGGTGATAGACGTCATACGGCGCGAGGTCGTGCGCCTTGCCCCGCCCGAAACTCGCGTATTCCTCGAACAGCCCCTTCTGGACGTAGAAGCCGAAGTGATCGGACTCGTTGTTGCCGTGATCCGGGCTCGCATCGGACCGCGGGAAACGGTCGACGACGCCGTTGGCGAACAACACCTCGTACAGCGTCTTGCCCCGATGCTCCGGCTTCGCGGCGAGTAAATCCTCGGGCCAGACCTCATCGGTGGTAAAGCGCTTCGAAAATTCCATGACCTGCCACAAATCGGACCGTGACTCGCCGGGCGGCTCGATCATCTGGTACCAGGACTGAGTGCGGCGTTCGGCGTTGCCGTAGACGCCTTCTTTCTCGACCCACATCGCGGTCGGCAGGACCAGGTCGGCCGCTTCCGCCGTCACCGTCGGGTAAGGGTCCGACACGATGATGAAGTTCTCGGGGTTGCGGTAGCCGGGATAGGCCTCCTCGTTGATGTTGGCGGCGGCCTGTATATTGTTCGTGCACTGCACCCAGTAGACGTTGAGGTCGCCGTCCGTGAGCTTGCGGTTCTGCAGTACCGCGTGAAAGCCGGGTTTGCCGACGATCGTCCCCTTCGGCAGGTTCCAGATCTTTTCGGCAATATCGCGGTGTTTCTCGTTGGCGACGACCATGTCCGCCGGCAAACGATGGGCGAACGTCCCGACTTCGCGCGCTGTGCCGCACGCCGACGGCTGCCCCGTCAGACTGAAGGGACTGTTGCCCGGCGTCGAGATCTTGCCGGTCAGCAGATGGATGTTGTAAATGAGGTTGTTGCACCACACGCCGCGCGTGTGCTGATTGACGCCCATGGTCCAGAACGACGTGACTTTTATATCCGGATCGGCATAGAGCTCGGCCAGCGCCCTGAGCTTCTCGACGGATACGCCGCTCAATTCCGACACCGACTTCTCATCGTATTCGCTGACGAACTTCGCGAACTCGTCGAAGCTCATCGGCTTCGAAGCGCCGCTGTTCGGGTTCGCCGCTTGCTGCTGTAGCGGGTTCTCGTCACGCAGGCCGTAGCCGATATCGGCGTCGCCGCGTCGGAACTGCGTGTGCTTGTTGACGAAGTCGCGGTTTACGCGCTTGTTCTGGATGATGTAGTTGGCAATGTAATTCAGGATGGCGAGATCGGTTTGTGGCGTAAAGACCATGTCCATGTCGGCCAGGTCGAAGCAGCGGTGCTTGAACGTCGATAGCACGGCCACCTGGACGTGCGGCGCGCTCAGCCGGCGGTCGGTGACCCGTGTCCACAGGATCGGATGCATTTCCGCCATGTTCGAGCCCCACAACACGAACGCATCGGCGTATTCGATGTCGTCGTAGCAGCCCATCGGCTCGTCGATGCCGAAGGTGCGCATGAACCCGCCCACGGCCGAGGCCATGCAGTGGCGCGCGTTCGGTTCGAGATTGTTCGAGCGGAAGCCGGCCTTCATCAGCTTGAGGGCGGCATAGCCTTCGAGCGCCGTCCACTGGCCGGAACCGAACATGCCGATGGACGTTGGCCCCTTGGCTTTCAACGCAGCCTTGTACTTTTCCTCCATGATGTCGAAGGCTTCGTCCCAGCTGACGGGAGTAAAGTCGCCGTCCTTGGCGTACGCGCCGTTTCTCTTGCGCAGCAAGGGTGTCTTCAGGCGGTCCTGCCCGTACATGATCTTGGACAGGAAGTAGCCCTTGATGCAATTGATGCCCTTATTGACGGGCGAATTCATATCGCCGTGAGTCGCCACGACCTTGCCCTCGAGAGTCGCGACGTTGACGGAACAGCCGACGCCGCAGAACCGGCAGGGCGCCTTGTTCCAGGTCAGGCGCGTGAACTCGCCCCCCGTGATGACGTTGCTGGCCGCCGCAGGGACCGACATGCCCGCGACATTGGCCGCCGCCGCGACGGCGTTGGCCTTCATGAAATCTCGTCTGTTGATCGCCATTGGAGTACCGTCTTCGGTTGTAACTGTTGCGGGCGCGGCTACTCGGCCGCGGACTGTGCGGCACCCGAATACTCGTGGTACACGGGTGCCACCGTTAATACGGAATCGACCGCCGTGATGGCGTCGGCGGTATGTGCAAGATCACGAGCACTGCGGGCCTCTGCCGTCACGATGAGCTTGCCGTGCTCTACTGCATGCACCTCGAGGCCGGATATCGCCACAAGGCTTTGTGCCACCTGCGCCGCATCTTCGGGCCGGGTCCGGACCACGTAGCTGGCTACGTGAAATTCATCGCCGATCATCGGCAATCACCTCCAGCGCGTCCTCCGGGCACGCTGCAACGCAGGCGCCACAGCCGGTGCAGGGCCCTGCACTGATTTCAGGGGTCGCTACCTGGCCCAACTGCGGCCGGAAGCGAATGGCCTCGGCGTCGCAGGCGTCGCCGCAGGTCTGGCAGATGACCTGGCGCACTGCGAGACAGCGTTCGCGGACTCTGAGTTGCAGGCGCCATGGCGGCTGCACGGCATGCTGCAGTACGTCGGCAGAACACGCATCGATGCAGCGTGCGCAAAACGTGCACTCGGCATTGCGGAAGCTAAGCTCGGGAAAGCCGCCGGACCCGCTGAACAGGATGCCTTGCGGGCAAGCATCGACACACTCGCCACATGCGGTACAGCCGTCGGTGAATAGCGACTCCGCAACGGCACCCGGCGGCCGCACAGGCTGTGGCGCCGACGGCGCCAATCCCCGCAGCAGATTTCGTCGCGACGAATTGATCTGGGTGTCCATCCGTCAGCCGGGGCTCGGCGGGCCGAATATCATTTGCAGGATCCAGATCAGGAACCCGTAACCACCGATCAAAATGACGGACAGAGCGGGAAACAGGAACACGGCGACGAACAGGAAGACCCTGCGCTCACCCCGTTTCGTCAGCACATGGTCTTGGTCAGAACCACTGGCACTCATATTAAATCCCCCGGCTCGCTGGGCGTAAAACATACGCAGAGTCCGCCAGCCGAATAACACGAATTCAACTTATAGTGTACCTACGGTTCTGACCGAACCCAAGAAAATCTATTTACGCACCGCACCGACTGTGTTGCCCCCTAAGCGTTTCGCCGGGCCGCAAGTCTTCGCGCCACGAACCCCGCTACCAGCAACACCATGCCAATGGCGAACAACATGGCGGCCGCGCTCAGAGGTGGGTACTCGTCACCCGCCTGTATTCGCCCGGTGATCAGGTAGTACATCGTGAAAGATTCCCAGATCACGACCAATGTGCCGATGACGACGGCAACACCGCTAATGAAGTTAATGCACCCGTTCGCGAATCTATTCATGCCCGCCAGCCACATAAGGGGCCACAGACTCAGCGCCCGAAAACGGCCACCGTGGGGCGCTGAGTCCGCAGTTAACGATGCCAGGATTGTATCAAGATGGTTGGCTGCGGCCGGTATAGGGGTCGAACCGAATTTCCCCGCCCAGTTTCGCACCATCAGTCTGGCGCATTGCAGGGGAAATTCGGTTCGACCCCTATATTCTTATCCGACGCCGGGCCGGCTAGCCAGGAACCGTCGCGCAGGCCAGGGCCGTCAGGGTTTGAGCAGGCTCAGCCCTACGATGCCGGCGATCAGCACCCATAGCACAATGAGCACGGCCGTCGCGTTCCAGTATCGCTGCCAGAGTTCGCGCTCGCTGCTGGGCGTGGAACCCGCCTGCTCGATATCGCGCCACGTCAGGTAGTAGCGCACGATGGCAAGGCGTATGCCCAGCCCGCACAGGATCACGCCCGCAAACAGGGCGAGCTTGATGGCGAGCCACGTGGCCAACGGCCAGGCGCCGGCCAGCGCGCCGCCACCCACCACCACCAGCACGAGCATCACTGAGTAACGCACGACGCCGTCGAGCGTCTCCAGCCAGCGGCCGGCGGGTGTCTTGCGCAGGCGATGCGTGGCTTCCACCAGCACGAGCCAGGCGATGGCCGCCACGCCGGCGGCCATCGCAACCAGGTTGCCGCCGGGAACGTAGCCGAGCAGCGCGGCGAGGGCGGTGCCAAGCCCGGTTTGCAGGATCAGCGCGTAACGCACGTGCTGGTCCACATCCAGCACGTGATCGAGCAGGCGATCGCGTTCGCTGAAGGGCTGGCCGGCCGCGCGCGTAACAAAGCGAAAGTTCGCGTTGATCACCAGTTCCGAACCGAGCCAGTAGCCCAGCACGGCGATGTGCGCGACCAGCAGGGTATGCAGCAGCATCAATCTTCGGCGCGTCGCGCCAGCACACCGGGGTTCATCACGTTCTGCGGATCCAGGTGGGCCTTCAAGGCATCAAAAAGCTCGCCGGCGCCCGTTTCCAGGTTGTCGCGCCACGGATAGGTGCGCCCGATCTGGTTCGACGCCGCACCCAGCTCGGTAAACAGTTCAATGGTTTCGGCGCGTAGCCTGGCGACAAGTTCAGCGGCCTTCGGGTTGGCCGCAGGCTCGGTCAGGGATGCCAGGTGTTTGGCATCGGGCACCGCCTTGTGCGGCGGCAGCCAGCGATCGGGCCAGTGAAACACCGGCTCGAAGCTGAAGGCATGCGTGTCCATCGCAATAAACAAGGTGGACGTCGTCACGCTGTGGGCATCCAGTTCGGCCTGGTGGCGGGCCACGATGGCGGCGAAGCCGTCGATGACCGTGGTTGCATCGCTGTGCGTGACCTTGGCATTCAGTGCGGCCCAGCGCTCGCCGTCCGGACCAAGCACACCGTTCAGGTTGTCGAACGGTGCGGCGCGCACAGCCACCGGTATGGAGTTCGGAATCTCGCTGCCGCCGCAACTGCTGACCAGTTCCCGGCAGCGGTCTGCATCGGCGCGGACGGCGGCCTCGCTGCGCCCCGCGCACACCGCGTGCAGGGAGTAGGCCCCCTCGGGCACCACCTTTTTGCCGGCGCGCACCACTTTGGCACCGGCTTTCAGGCCGGCCAGTGTGCTGCCCTGGCCCGTCACAATGCTGCCCAGCCGTTTCAGGTCGCTGCCAAGGCTGCCGGCATCCATGTTTCGTGCGGTGGATTCGGGATCGAACACATAGGCATCTTCGGCGACGCCGGCACGTGCCACAGCCGACAGCGCGGCGGCCGCCGACGTCGCATCCGGCAGCGCAAAAGACACCGACTCATTGCCTTTGGGCATTTCGATCAGCCGGAAAGTCGCTTCGGTCTTGATGCCCAGGGCGCCGCAGTCGTGCAGGAAGAGCCCGGTCAGGTCAGGTCCGTGCGTGCGATAAAAGGCTTTGCCGTTCTTTAACGCGGCCTGGCCCGTGCGCAGCACCCGGCCGTCGGCGCACACCACTTCAAGGCCCAATACGTGATCCGCCGCGCAGCCATAGCGGGCCGTGCCAAAGAACACAGCGCCATTCGACAGGCCGCCACCGACGGTGGCGAGTCGGCCAGAGAACGTGCCAAAAAAGGGCACGCGCAGGCCGTGGGGTTTCAGGGCGTCGTAAACGGTCTCCCACGTGGCGCCGGCCTGCACGGTAAGCGTCATGTCACCCGGATTGACGGCGACAATCGCGGCCATATCACCCAGGTCCACCGTCACGGTGTGGACGCGCGTGGGCGTGTAGCCGCCCGTGTAAGACATGCCGCCGCCGCGCGGTATCAAGGCGTAGCCGGCGCTGGTGATCAGGGCCGCCGCTTCGGCCAGGGCAGTGGTACTTGTTGGACGAATAATGGCCGTGCAGGGCGTACCCGCTGAATAGAAGTCGGTGGACGCCAGTTCGCGCTGCCCGGCATCGGTGATGACCTGCGCCGCGCCCAGTTGGGCCCGCAGGTCAGCAACGAGTTGTGCTGCAGGTAGTGCGGTCATTTCCACCCGTTCAGGATTTCCTTGAACGGATGAATCTTGATGTCTTGCCACAGACCGGCCTTGAAGTAGGGATCAGCGTTAATCATATCCCGCACGGCTGCTTCGGAATCGGCTTCCAGCACCAGGATGCCGCCTGCCTGGGCTTCACCGTCGGCCCGCATCACGGGCCCGCCCAGCTTGATGTGATCCACAAAGGCACCGATGTGCTGCATGTGCTGGTCAAGCAGTTCGGCGCGAATGCCGGCGTTGTCGGCAATGTCTTCCAGGTAGACGAAGTACAGCATGGCGGGGCTCGATAAATTCACTGGCTCGCGTAGATTCTCGCACCCGCCCTTGCCCGAATTATGGCTATGTTAAATAGACTAATAAAAACAACCTGTTAATGCATTTTTCCGACGCGCAAAGACCAGGAAAAGGTACCGGGTTTATTTACCAGGGTCAGCCAGCGCCCAGAAATTGCCGTCCGTAAAAGGTGCCGGGTCTATATTCCCGAACATGGGCGGGGAAATTCGGTTCGACCCCTATATTCCAGAATCGAAACGCTAGAGGCAAACAAGGATGAACGATCGTCGCGAGTTTCTTTCAAGTAGCGTTTCTTTAGCTACACTGGCAACCATTGCAGGTTCCGTTTATAGCGATGGCAGTAAAGCCGAAATGACCAGCACCAGTACTTCTCCAGCGTCCAAAGAAGAATCGGGTGCCGACGCCGAGATTCGTCGCGGCTTTGTCGACGTGTCTTTCGGCCAGGTGCACTACCGCTATGCTGGGCAGGGGCCCACCATCGTATTGCTGCATGCCTCTCCGGGCAGTTCCAAGCAACTCGAAGCACTGATTCGCCGCCTGGCCGAAAACTTCCGGGTACTGTCGCCCGACACGCCAGGCAACGGCGACAGTTCGCCCTTGCCGCTCGCCAACCCGGATATTGAGGCCTACAGCCGGGGAATACTCGAGTTCCTGGATGCAATGCAGGTTGAACGCGCGGCATTTTACGGATCCCATACTGGCGCTTGTATCGGGTCAGAGCTGGCACTGCTGGCGCCGCATCGAGTGAGCCGATTGATCCAGGATGGCGTCGCGATCTTTACCGAGGCGGAACGCGAGGAGTTGATTGCTACCTATGCGCACCCGTTCGAGCCGAATCTCTCGGGCACGCACCTGGTGAAGGCGTTCATGTTCTGCCGTGACCAATACATCTTTTTTCCCTGGTATGCCAGCGACAAAGCCCACCTTCGGGATGTTGGCCTGCCGCCCCCGGGACCCCTGCACGATTGGGTGGTAGAAGTATTGAAGGCGGCGACGACGTATCATCTGGCTTATCGGGCTGCGTTTGCCTACCCCGCCGAAGAACGCCTGCCGCTGGTTCAGCAACCGGTGCTATGCATTGCTGCGGAAGATGACCCGCTGCGCCCGGTCACGGAGGAAATCACGCCGGCTATACCTGATGGCCGTTACCAGCAGCTGCCACGCTTTGACGACGAGAACTATCGCGCAGTATTGAGCCAGGCGATTATCGACTTCGTGCAAGACTAAACCCGCACCAGAGTTGCTACGTCTGTTTGCCCTCCGAGTTCCTCGTAAGGACAATCGGTTACACGTTAATGGCACCTTTCTTACTGATGTGGTATCGTTTACAGATACTGATGACGCACAGTCCTTCTTGAAGGGCCTGTGCGTTTTTTTTGGCTTGTATGACGCGCAGCCATAACAAGAAAAAGAAGGTTGTCCGTATGATTTTTCGCAAGTCGTCCCTGTTGACCGCAGGCCTGGCGTTGTGCATCGCGCTATTTGTTAATGACAATGCCCACGCGGCCGGGGTTGAGGTGAGTGTCTCGCTGAGCCAGCAGAATGCACTTGGCGATGGTGCTTCGAGCTATTTGCTTTTTCTCAATGGGTCGCCGCTGGCCGCCGGTCCGCAGGTCGTGTCCCTGAGCCTGGGTGATGTGCTGCGTGCGGAAGTCTCCGCGTCCGCCGCAACGGACACGCAGAGTGGCACGGCTAGCCACGATCAAGACGTGAAGTTCGACATCCGTCTGGCCGACGTTTTCGACGGGGCGGTAATACAGACAACGTTGAATGCCACTGCGAATTCCGCACCAGACACCGCGCAGGGCTTTGCAGGCAGCACTATCGACTGCTTCTTTACCTCCACCGGTTGCTCGGCACCGGGTCTGCCCGGTTCCATTTCATTCAATTCCGGAGTCCAATCCAGCACCTTGTCCATCGCGCCGAACGCGATCATGGTCAACAACGTGACGACGGAAACGGGCAACGTCGGAGGTCCGGAGTCGCTGGTTGATCTGGTCACGACGCTTGACCTCGACAGATCAGGCGGTGACCCGGTAGCCTCCACCAACTTGCGCGCCGTGGCGCTGGCAATTTTTAACGCCAGCACCAGCGGGAGCGGGTCGCTCGAACTCACCGTCACGGAGGTGAGGGGCGGCGTCGTGCCGGTACCCGCCGCCGCCTGGCTGTTCGGCTCGGCCCTGGGTCTGCTGGGTTGGCTGCGGACACGGAAAGCGCGCTAGCTAGAGCAGGCTTAAAGGTGCCGGGTCTAAATTCCCCACGGAAAATAAACCCGGCACCTTTTTTCTGGCACCTTTTTTCTTTCCCTCAGAAGCTCTCTTGGATGGCCCGCAACGCCCAGGACGGCACATCCCCGACATCCTCCGGAGAGTTTGACCACGGGCTCGGCTGCTTCGCGAGTGCCCGCCCGGCGTCGAAGGCGCTTCGCATTTGCACCGGGTCGAAGGCGAGCGGGTCGTTACCAATGTCTACATCCTGGGGGATGGCCACCAGGTTGAATTTGTAACCCAGCAGCTTCGTTCCAAAGTAGGTCCGCGTCACGGCGGTCTGCATCGACTGATCCATCATCACGCCGACCGTGGTCGCCGCGATCTTTCCCAGTGCCCGCCGCAGGGCCTCCGGTGGATGCGTTAGACGGCCGTTGCTGATCAGGTACACGTTGCCGGGGCCGTGCAGCGGTGGGCCCGGTCGGTTCGTGCCGCCCATGCCCACGACCACCACGTTGGACCTGGCCGCGCCGTCGACAAACAGGTGGCCGTCGATCTCGACCGGGGGAAAGACAATCGGGAATGAGGCGGAGGCGAGCAGCACGTCTCTGTAGAGCTCTATATCCCCGGCTTTGGCGATCAGCGACATGTTCCAGACCCAGGTCTGGGCGAAGTCGACATTGGTGGTACCGACGACCAGCAGCCGATCGTCATCGTAGGCAGCCGCTACGCGGGCCAGGGTTTCCGGAGTCACGTACCGGGCGATCAGCTCGCGGAGAGGCGCGGTATCCTTCAGGGCATCGGTGCCTGTAAGAATACTCGTGAGCCCACGGTTCTTGTAGATATCGTCACTGGTGATCCGGGTGTACATATCCTCCAGCTTGGCATCGTCTTCAGGCGTGCCGAGCAGCGCATGGGTGGCGAGGAGCGCACCGGTGCTGACGCCGCCGACAATGTCGAACTCCGGTCGCGTGCCGGCCTCGCGCCAGCCGATCAGGAAGCCCGCACCGAAGGCGCCATTCTGGCCGCCGCCGGACAGGGAGAGAATGTTCAGTGCATGGCCGCGCTTGCGTTCCAGGTGGCGGGTGAGGTTGTCGCCGGGAGTCGCGATCGCCTCGGCGTAGATCGGCGACGGTCGGGACGGATCGAAGGGGTCAAAGCCGTTGGGCAGCGTAGCGAACACCGGCTCCTTGTCCGACAGCTCGCGTTCAGGCGGTGCAGCACACCCCACGGCCAGTAACACAATCGTGATAAGGAGCAGTTTGGTTTGTTGCATGACCCAACTCGTCGCAAGGCTAAAAAACGATCCGCGAGGCCGATTCTTCAGACCTTCGCGAAGCCCGAGTGTACCCGCCGTAGAAATAATGTGCCTAGAAACAAGAAAAAGGTGCCGGGTCTATTTCTCTGCCCAGGCCTTCACCCAAGGGTAAATAGACCCGGCACCTGGTAACACACGCTCTTGCCGCCGCCGGTGGGCATCAGCACCAGGGCGTCGCGCCCGGCCAGTGCCGCCTCGATAGCCGCAGCCTGCTGGCCGCGGAATTCGTCGTAGCCGAAGACGTCGCGGAGGATCTGGTGGGCGGGGGTGGGCACCCGGGGAGGATAGCAGAGGGGTTGCGCACCGCTACGCCAGTTGCCGAGTGATGCGGGGATAATTGGCATGTGTGACGCCTTGCTCGCCAGGCCGCTGGCGACGCGCTTCAGCAAAGCACCGGTGCCAGTCCGGGGGCTTGCAGCTGCCTTGCGAACTGATTGTGCCCGTAAAAGGTACCGGGTCTATATTCCCGAACATGGGCGGGGAAATTCGGTTCGACCCCATCTATTCGATTCAATTCTTTTTAGAATTTAACTTCCGGTGGCAAGCTATGAAGCGACCAAATTTCGTAGGGAACCACTTCCGTCGTAAAAGGATCCGAAAACAAGCGGTCTTCGAACCAATTGAGGCGCATGGCATCTTGGGCCGCAATATCTTCGTCCGTAAACGGATCGTCCGCGCGCTTTTCCGCAAGCGTCAAATATGAATCAAGGAGTGTTTCATAGGCTTCGGTGACGAAGTTGAAATTGTCTTCTGTCACCCTAAGCATTGGCTGCACATAGAAACTACCGCCGATACAAGCGACTTTTCGACGGTAGCGCCTGTCGGTTGCTGCCGCCGCTTCATCGTCGCCTTTGCAACTCAATTCTCGATGCGGCTTGGGGTCAACTCCATATTTTTCATAAACCGAATCCATTGCCTCTTTCATGTAGAGCAAATCTTCCTCGGGCGTCGCCCCCGGCAAAACATCAAGAAAACCCCCAATCGAACTGTTGCCGTCCGGGTAAAACTGGATTACGAAAGCGGCATGAATCATGCCGACCAATGGAGTCTTTGCATGCATGTCGACGGAATAGAATCGACTCCAGACTGTCTGCTTTTGAAAGTCCCGCGTCGGCTTTTTTGTGATGTTGTAGGCGCGCCCCCCTTTTTGAATGACTGGCCCGCGCGCCGCCTTGGCGTTGTGATCCGCGTACTCCGTGCTCATTACGCGCGTTTCATGTTCGTTGCCGCCGTTCATCTTGTCTATACGGCCGAAATACATGTCCTCCATTCGGGAGAAGAAGTCGAGCGCGCGCGCGGCAAATGCTCTTTGCTCTTCATTCAAGCCGGCAAAATCGCTCGTAAAAAGTGCGTCGTCCTCTGCCAATGCAGCAGACGTAGATGTTATCGCAAGCAGGATAGCAACCACTATTCCTGTGCCGATTGCAGTAATCCTATTTAGCCATCCGGAGAAAAACATATTTACCTCCAATGTGGGTGACGGAGCTCAATAAATAGGGTCAGAGTAAAAACGGTTTGAAGCGGTTGTTGGGCGCTCTCCGCGGGTTGGCGTCCGGGCGAGACACCTATCCCCCATTCACCCCCCCACCCAACAACTCCCGCAGAATCAGAAAGAACACGATTGATAAAACAGCCCCAGCCGGAATAGTCACCACCCAGGAAGTGACGATCCTGCCAACAACGCCAATGTTGACGGCATGCACACCTTTCGCCAGGCCGACCCCGAGCACTGCGCCGATCAGGGTGTGGGTGGTGGAGATGGGGATGCCGGTACCCGAGGCCACCACGATGGTGAAGGCGGCGGCGATCTCGGCGGAAAAGCCGCGCACCGGGGTGAGCTGTGTGATCTGGCTGCCCACGGTCTTGATCACGCGAACGCCATAGGTGCCCAGGCCCACCACGATGCCGAGTCCGCCAATGATCAGCACCCAGATGGGCAGGCCGGCCTGCTGCGCGACCGAACCTTCTGTCGCAATGCTGACCACGGCCGCTACCGGGCCGATTGCATTGGCCACGTCATTCGACCCATGGGCAAAAGCCATGCTGCAGGCGGTGACGACCATGAGCACCGCAAACACGCCCTCTACTTTGGCATAGTGCATGCGACGGCTCAGTTTCTTGGCAACTTTCATCCGGTTGATCACCAGCTTGCTCGCCATCGCGACCGTCGCGCCGAAAGTCACCGCGACGAGATACGCCTGCCAGGTCGTCAGTTCCAGCCCAACATGTTTCAGCCCCTTGAAAATGGTGACCAGCGCGATGAGTGTGACCGCAGCAAACACATACAAGGGCGCGTATTTGCGGGCGCGCTTGAACGGTTTTTTGTGGACCAGGATGAGCTTCTTGATGGAGGTGAAAATGGCATAGGCAATCAGCCCGGCGGTCAGCGGTGAGATCACCCAGCTCATCGCGATGGTGCCCACTTTCCCCCATTGCACGGCGCCAAAGCCCACACTGATGACCGCAAAGCCGATGATGGCGCCAACAATGGAGTGCGTGGTGGAGACCGGCCAGCCATTGCGGGAAGCCACCAGCAACCAGGTGCCGGCGGCCAGCAATGAGGCCAGCATGCCAAAGACGAGTATCTCGGGTTGCGCGCTGAACTCAGCCGTGTCGACCATCCCCTTGCGGATGGTTCGGGTCACTTCGCCGCCTGCCAGCACCGCGCCGGCAAATTCGAATACCCCGGCCACCAGCAAGGCCTGCTTGATGGTCAGGGCACCAGAGCCAATGGAGGTGGCCATGGCATTGGCCACGTCATTGGCGCCGATGCCCCAGGCCATAAAGAGGCCGAAGGCCAGTGCCAGGCCGATATAAACGTAGGTAGCGTCCAGCTGATGTGTCCCCGCAGTGGCTGGATTGTATATGTATAGGGGTCGAACCGATTTTCTCGGTTTCTAGGCAGATGTTTTCGGTCTGCCTCTCCTCCCGGTAGGTACGGCCCGCCCCAGCATCGTCGCAATCTGATCCTTGAATCGATCATTGCCGATAAGGGTGCAGGCATTGGTGCTGTCCCGTAGTCGCGTTAACTTCACTGCGACCATGCCTGCCCGAACGGGGTTGAGCTCGATATAACGCTGGCAGGTCAGCAGGTATTCCTCCGATTGCACGAGGCTGGCCTTGTAGCGGCCTTCCTACAGGGTGCCCGTGCGGTTGTAGCGGGCGTTGAGCCGTTGTACGTAGGTTCTGCCCATGGCCTGCATCATCAATGGCAGTGATCGTTTCCGCTCCGGCGTGACCAGTAAATGCACGTGATTGGTCATCAGCACGTAGGCATGAACCTGGCATTGGTTGTTGTTTGCCGCCTCCCTAAGTGCGTGCAGATAAAGCGTGTAGTCCTCGGCACGAAAAAACACCGCTTGTCGATCCACGCCACGCGCGATGACATGTTGTGGCATATGTGGGATAAAGTATCTTGGCTGCCGGGGCATCCGCGGAGACTAGGCGGTGGAGACCCGTCGGGTCGATGTGCAAATAAGCGGTTCGACCCCATTTATTTTTCAGTAGTGCTGCTAGCCGGTGTTCTGCAGCGCCTGCGCGATGCCGCGGACGCTGGCGAACAAGGCCTCCAGCAGATGCTTATCG
>CAZTIB010000073.1:0-8092 GCA_964613615.1 uncultured Chromatiaceae bacterium | reverse complement strand
TTCCCGACGCAGGTTTTCTGGGGCGACACGCACCTGCACACGGAGCTTTCCATGGACGCCGGCGCCTTCGGCGCGCGCCTGGGTCCGGAGGACGCTTATCGTTTTGCCCGCGGTGAAGAGGTCACGTCGTCCACGGGTCTGCAGGCGAGGCTCTCCAAGCCCCTCGATTTCCTGGTCGTGGCAGACCACTCCGACAACATGGGCTTCTTCCCCGAGCTGCTGGCCGGCAATCCCCAGTTTCTGGCGGACGCGACCGGGCGCCGTTGGTACGACATGATCCAGAAGGGCGGCCAGGACGCGGTGCAGGTGGCCATCGAGGTCATCGTCGCGTTCTCACAGAACAGTTTCCCGCCCGCTCTCGCGTCGTTGCCCGGCACGCAGCCCTACCGGGCCGCGTGGGAGGTGATGATCGACGCAGCGGAGAAATATAACGACCCGGGCGAGTTCACCGCCTTCATCGGCTACGAGTGGACGTCGAACACCGGCGGCAACAACCTGCATCGCGTCGTGGTCTATCGCGACGGCGCGAACAAGGCCAGCATGATGGAGCCATTCACCACCCTGAAGCCGCTGGGCAGCGACAATCCGCGGGACCTGTGGAACTGGCTGCAGGCCTACGAGGACAAGACCGGTGGCCAGATCATGGCCATTGCACACAATGGCAACTTAAGTAACGGCATCATGTTCCCGCTGCGCGATTCGTTCACGAACAAGCGCCTGGACCGGGAGTACGCCGAGACGCGGAGCCGCTGGGAGCCCCTGTACGAGGTCACGCAGATCAAGGGTGACGGCGAGACCCACCCGCTGCTGTCCCCGGAGGATGAATTTGCCGACTACGAAACCTGGGACAAGGGCAATCTCGATCTCAGCGTGCCGAAAGATGACGACATGCTGCAGTACGAGTATGCGCGTTCCGCGTTGCAGATCGGCCTGCAGCTCGAAGAGGAACTCGGCGTGAACCCCTACCACTTCGGCATGATCGGCTCTACGGACAGCCACACCGGACTAGCCACCGCAGAAGAGGAAAATTTCTTCGGCAAGCATTCCGGCACCGAGCCAAGCCCGGCACGCTACAAGCACCCGATGGCAGAGACGCCGAACGGGCGCTACGAGAGCTGGGACATGGTCGCGTCGGGGCTCGCCGCGGTGTGGGCGAAAGAAAACACGCGCGAGGCCATCTTCGACGCGATGATGCGGAAAGAAACCTACGCGACGACCGGCCCGCGCATGCTGGTGCGGTTTTTCGGCGGCTGGGATTTCACCGCCGCAGACACCCAGAGCCGCCTGCCGGCCAACGCCGGCTACAGCCGGGGCGTGCCAATGGGCGCCACCCTGCCGCCCGGGGAGAACAGCAAAGCACCGAGTTTCCTGGTCGCGGCACTGAAGGACCCGATTTCCGGCAACCTCGATCGCATCCAGATTGTTAAGGGCTGGATTGACAGCAACGGCAACCAGCAGGAAAAGGTCTACGACGTGGTGTGGTCCGGCGACCGCATCATCGGTGTCGACGGCAAGCTCCGACCCGTGGGCAACACGGTGAACGTGGCGGCAGCAACCTGGACCAACACGATCGGTGCGCCGGAACTGATCGGGGTATGGACCGACCCGGATTTTGACGCGGCCGAGGCTGCGGTCTACTACGCGCGCGTGCTGGAGATTCCGACCCCGCGCTGGACCGCTTACGAGGCCGCGCGCTTCGGTGTCACCTTGCCGGCCAACGTACCGATGGTGACGCAGGAGCGCGCCTACACCTCGCCCATCTGGTACAAGCCGCAGAAGTAGTCGCTGGTGCCGGCACCATCTTATAGCCGGAACAGGAACTCCTGCATACCGTTGCCCAGCAGCATGGCGCGCTCGGTGGTATAGGCGGGAAGGCAGAGACGCAGGTCTTCTGGCGTGTAACGCGGCGCATCGCGCATTTGTGCGCACGACGATACGTTGACCAGGCTGCCGTCAACGGCCGGCACATAATGGCCGGGCACAACGGGCATCTGGGGCTCGGCGTAATAGATCAGCGCATGCACCAGCGAACCTGGCCGGCAACGCTCCGCAACCTGCGCCATCAGCATGCGCAGCGCTTCACGATTGAGGTAGTTCAGCGTGTCCCAGCACAGCACCAGGTCGACCGGCTCGGAGAGCCGGGCCGGCAACGCGCCCTCGGCCACGTGCTGCAAGGCTTCGCGGTCCAGGTCGCGGTTCAGCAACTCCAGTTCCTGGCCCACCTCCGCAATTTCTACCCGGCATCGGTGCCCGCCGAGCAAGGAGATAACCTGGGGACACACCTTGCCGAGGTCGAGCACAACCCAACGCTGGTTTTCCGGCACGCCTTCGATCAGGCCACGGAACAGGGGCGCATTAAAAGGCTCGGACCCCGCAACCGGGTCGCGTGAAGAGGCCCGGGCAAGCGACCCGATCATGCCGAGCACTCACCAACGGGGGACTTCACCTTCGCTGTCCGGACTAGCTCTTGGCGACCACTGCAGGATCGGCACTGGCGGCTTTTGGACTGGCAATGGGTGTCGGCTGTGACGCGGACTTGCCGTTGGCAGCCTTCGGGTTCGCACTCGGCGCATGTGTCGATTCGCCGAGGGCAGACTTCACGGCCTCCGGATCCATTTCAATGGAACCTTTGAAGCGCGCACCGTCTTCAAGACTCACGCGAGGTGAAATGACGTTGCCCTGCACCCTGGCAGACTTGCGAATGCTGATGTGTTCTGCACCGTAAAGATCGCCCTCGACCGAACCTTCCACGTCGACGGACTTGGCGTACACGTCGGCCCGAATCTTGCCTTCCTGCCCAATCGTCACAGTGTTGTTGTTCAAACGGACCGTGCCGTTCACTTCGCCTTCGATTCGCAGGTCTTCGTCACCCTGGAGGTCACCGTTAATACGAATCGAACGCCCGATGGCGGCGAGACCCTGATTTGCGCTGCTAGATGCCATGACCGGCTCCTTTTTGTCTGAGTTGCTCCAGCCACCCTGCTGGCCGTGTTCTTCCGTGCCCGTGTCGGGCGAATCCTTCTTGCCACGTTCAAACATGACGCTCCCTCCTGGTTGTCGATGCGACGTCTTGTTATCGGCCCCGCCGGGGCGCTTTCTTTGTTCCGCTTTCGGTCTCCGGCCAGCCCGTTTTTTCTAACGATGTTGGGCCGTTAGCGGACATATTACCAAGAGTCGGCATGATTTGGGGATACCCCGCCAACCGGGCTCCCGGCGCCAAAAAATGCCGCTCCGGGAGCCCGCTTCAGGCCAGCCCGGGGGGCCGCGCAAGGCGCTGATTGCGGCACTGGCCCTTGCGGCCAGGGGCCGCCCCTGCGTAAGGTTCAGGCCATGCTCGTTGCCCGCCACATCGCCTTTTGCTGCGTCGCTCTAGCCTTGCTGCTTGGCGGCCTCCCCAGCCTTGGGGCGGCGGCCCATCAAGCCCCGACCCCGTGTCATTCCGATACGGATGCGCCAGGTCTGCACGACGCCGATTGCGCGCTGGGCTGCGAGTCCAACCCGGCGCCTGATTCGCCAACTCTGGATTGGGCCCCCGCCAGCACCCGGCTCGGCGACGACGAAAGCCAGGACCCCATAGCCCTGAGCCCCGCCTACCGGCTGCAGTTTGCGGCGACACCTGTCGCTGTCACTTCCATCGGGCCACGGGCCCCACCCTGTCTTGATGCTGCCACGCCCGTGGCCCGGCACGACATTCTCCGCGATTAACCTGCCGTCCGCCTGACCGGCCCTGCCGGTTCTCCCCAGGTGCTGGGATGCGCCCGGTTATTCATGACGACAGGACTCTCAAAATGATTTCGCGACGCAGATTGCTGCAGGCTGGCCCCGGTGCGGGCGCCCTGCTGGCCGCACCGGGTTTGTTGCCCGCATGGGCACTGACCGGTAACGCGGGCGCACCCCGGCGCGAGTTCGATCTCGCCATCCGTCGGCAGGCACTGAACATCGACGGGCGCGCGGCTCGTACCGTCAGCGTGAACGGCACAGTCCCGGGGCCGCTGCTGCGCATGCGCGAAGGCGACGATGTCGTCCTTCGCGTCCACAACGAACTCGACGAAGACAGTTCCCTGCACTGGCACGGCATCTTGCTGCCGCCGGAGATGGATGGCGTACCTGGCGTCAGTTTCCCGGGCATCCAGCCAGGCGCAACCTTTGAGTATCGCTTCCGCGCCCAACAGAACGGCACGTACTGGTATCACAGTCACTCCGGTTTCCAGGAACAGCTGGGCGTTTATGCGCCGCTGATTGTCGACCCTGCGGGGGTAGAGCCAGTGCCCACGGATCGCGAACTGGTGATCGTACTGTCGGACTGGAGTTTCGAAGACCCCGCGCGCGTCTACGCGAAACTAAAAAAGTACGGGGAGTACTACAACCGCCGTCAGCCCACGCTGGCCGATCTGCGCGACCGCGCCAACCAGTTTGAATGGGAACGCATGCGCATGGCGCGCAGTGACATCGCCGACGTGACCGGTGTCACCTACACCTACCTGTTGAACGGCCATGGGCCCACCGACGGCTGGACCGGCATGTTCCAGCCTGGCGAACGGGTGCGGCTGCGCGTGATCAACGCATCGGCGATGACTTATTTCAATCTGCGTATCCCCGGCCTGCCGATGACGGTGATCCAGGCCGACGGCCAGAATGTGGCCCCGGTGACCGTGGACGAAGTGCAGATTGCGGTGGCCGAGACCCTCGATCTGGTCGTCGAACCCGGTCCGGACCGTGCCTACGCGATCGTGGCCGAAGCCATGGACCGCTCCGGCATGGCGGTCGGGCAGCTGACCCCGTCGCCGGAATTGCGCGCCGCAGTGCCGCCACTGCGCCCGCCGCCGGAACGCACGATGACCGATATGGGCCACGGCGGCATGGATCACTCGCAGCACGCCGGTATGGATCACGCAGCGATGTCACAACGTGCCGCCGTTGACGAAGAGCCACCAACGCCCGTCAATCCGCCGTCCTGGAAGCCCAGGAAAAGCGCCGGCGTCGCGAATGTAGTGACCTCCCCCGTCAGCCGCATCGCCGAACCCGGCACCGGCCTGGCCGGGCTCGATCACCGCGTGCTGACTTACGCCAACCTGCGCGCGCGCGAGGCCTTCTATGACCAGCGCGAGCCGACGCGGGAAATCTGGCTGCACCTGACCGGCAACATGGATCGCTACATGTGGTCTTTCGACGGCCAGAACATCTCCGAACGTATGGAACCCGTGCGTATGGCGCACGGTGAACGGCTGCGGCTGGTATTCATCAACCACACGATGATGGACCACCCGATTCACCTGCACGGGATGTGGATGGAACTGGAGAATGGCCAGACGCCGCGGCCGCGCAAGCACACGGTGAGTGTGAAGCCGGCGGAACGGCTCTCGGTGCTGGTGTCCGCCGACGCGCCGGGCAGCTGGGCCTTCCACTGCCACCTTTTGCTGCACATGAAAGCGGGGATGATGCGCACGGTGGTGGTCAGCGAGCCTGCCGGGGAGGTGAACGATGGTCACGCGTGACTTACGACGGTGGCATCTTGCCATCGCACTGCTGGTGCTGGTCGCCATTGACGCTGCCGCAACGGACATGGGCATGGGGGCACCACCAGTCATCACCTATTTCTCTGTCGACCGTCTCGAAGGGCAGCTGCGTGACGGTGACAACGCGCTGGCCTGGGAGGCCGAAGGCTGGGTCGGCGGCGATCTGAACAAGCTCTGGTTCAAGACCAAGGGTGAGGACAGTACCGACGACGGACTCGAGCAAGCGGAGCTGCAATTGCTCTTCAGCCGCGCGATCCTGCCCTACTGGGATCTACAGCTGGGGCTGCGCCACGACCTCAGACCGAATCCGTCCAAGAGCTATGCGGTGGTAGCAATGGAAGGATTAGCTCCCTACCGAATCGCCGTCGAAGCATCCGCGTTCATCAGCGAAGACGGTGATCCGTCGGCCCGCCTCGAACTGGAGTACGACCTGCGCTTCACCCAACGCTGGATCCTGCAGCCGCGAGCAGAACTGGATTTCGCGTTCACCCAGGTCTCTGAACTCAACGTGGGCCGGGGGCCCAGCAAGCTGGAAACTGGCTTACGATTGCGCTACCAGGTACTGCCGGAGTTCGCGCCGTACCTGGGCCTGAGCTACGAAACGGCCCTGGGCGATACGCGCGGTCTGCTCAGCGACGCGGGGGAAGACCGCAGCAGCTGGGGACTCGTGCTCGGCCTGACGGCATGGTTCTGAAAAACGGAGTGAACATGGCCCACTTGTATGATTTTGAGGTGCAGCTCAACAACGGAGAAATGCTCAAACTGGGTCAACTGCAGGGCAGGAAGGTATTGCTGGTGAACACCGCCAGCAAATGTGGCTTCACACCCCAGTATGCAGAGTTGCAGACATTATTCGAAGAACAGGCCGACAAGCTGGCAGTCATCGGCTTTCCCTGTAACCAGTTCGGCGCCCAGGAGCCCGGGTCCGACAATGACATTGGAGCTTTTTGTCAGTTGAACTACGGAGTGAGCTTTCCGTTGTCAAAAAAACTCGAGGTCAACGGCAAACAGGCTGACCCGATTTTCCAATATGCCGCCAACGCCCTTCCGGGACTGCTGGGCAGTACCAGGATCAAGTGGAACTTTACCAAGTTCCTGTTTGATGAAAACGGCGCACCGGTGAAGCGTTTCGCTCCCAAGGACACTCCTGCAGCGATCGGCGAATTTCTTTCGCGGACCGCGGACTGACACCAGGCGGGAAACTGCACTTGAAAGAAGTGCTGTCCATTTCCACCAGCTTACCGCTGCACCCGCTCCGGCTTCCGGTCCACGGCCACGCGAATCACGCGACCACCCACACTGCTCCCGTCCAGCGCATCGATCGCCGCGCCGGTCTCCAACTCGTCCAGGCTGACAAAGCCGAAGCCACGGCAACACCCGGTCATGATGTCCGTCGCCAACCTGACGGATCGCACCGCACCGTGGGCTGAAAACACGCTACTCAATCCCTCGGCGGTCATACGCGGCGAAAGATTCCGCACCACCAGCTTCGTCGTAACATTAGGCTTATTCATTCACGTCGCCGATTTGCGTCTACTCTTAAGGGCCTAGTTTTGCTGGGCCTCGGGTTCAGGTTCTCCCGCAACCTCGGGGTTCGCACTGCCCGATTCTTCGTCTGGGTCTTGTGACTTGAGGGACTTCCTGAGAGCCCTCTTCTCGGCCTTTTCCCGACGCTTTTCTGCCTTGGCGACCTCACGTTGTCGCTTCGCATGAGTCTGCGGAGTTCGTCTTGCCATAACCAAAATACGCTATTTGCCTTGTATTGCTCACGCTAACACAGACTTGAGGATCAAGGGTGAAAAGTCGCTGCACTTTCGGGTGCACCTGAGTGAGAAGCCTGTCGCGGCAAGCACGTGCGCCCGGCGCGACAGAAAGAGCAAGCCCTGGAGACGCTATGCGAGCCCGTCTGTCTGACGACGGACTTCGGCTATGGACGCGTACAGCAACCACTCTGCCCAGGCCTCATCTGCCGGCTTCCGGAAACCCTCGTAGGACAGGCAGGCCTCGTGCTCCCGGATCGCGCTGAAGGTCTGGTCAACCAGCTTCGCGCTCGGGTTGTCGAAGCGCCAGTAGCCGAGGACGAACCAGGCGCTGCTGCGACCGAGGGGGAGCATCGTCTTCCACAAGCGACGCGCGGCCTGGCGCGCGTCCGCGATCGCCTGGCCGAATTGGTATGCGCTTGCCGGGTCCATGCCCGCCAATCTGCCGGAGAACGGCCTGCCTGGCTGGGAACCAGTTCACGCTGCGTGGGCAAAAAACGGGGTCGAACCGAGTTTTCTCCCGAATGATCGGCAAGAGAATCAGGTTCGACCCGATTTTTCAGTATTGTCCCCTGAACAACATCCAGCCGATCGGCGCCATGCCGACGAAAGTCACAAGGGCACCGATGAACATCAGGTTATCAACGTCTATGAAGACACTCATCATCAGACTGCCGATAAAGATCATGACTGCGCACCATTTGGGTACGAGGTCGCTGAGAAAGAGGCCGACTGCCATCACCATCAGGCCCAGCAGGCTGAACCCCGTCAGGACCGTCGACAACAGCAACGGGCCCTGCATTTCCATCAGGGCTT
>CAZTIB010000072.1:0-3270 GCA_964613615.1 uncultured Chromatiaceae bacterium | reverse complement strand
TGAAACGCCCCGAAGAACGCTTCGAATTCTCGGCGATGCCGCACCGGGACAAGCTCAAGTTGCCCGACAACGCGCGCATGGCCGTGTACCTGATCGCCAATGTCGAGGAATGGGACATCGGCAAGCCTATTGCCCGCGAGTACGTGACATCGCCGGCCGGTGTGCAGACGGTGCCGAACGTGCCGAACTGGGCCTGGCATGAGTACGGTATGCGGGTCGGTATCTGGCGCATGATGGAATCGCTGGCGAAGCGGGGCCTGAAGGCAGGCGTGTCTATCAACGCACGGGTGTGCGAGGGTGCGGGCGAGCCCGTGGCAAAGGCCATGCTAGAGGCAGGGTGGGGATTCATCGGCCACGGTTATGCGCAGGCGGCTATCCACACCGTCGACGATCAACAGGCTGTCATCCAGAAGTCCTACGACGTGTTGAAGAACTACACCGGCCAGGCACCGAAGGGCTGGCTGGGGCCGGGCCTGCACGAAACTCTCGACACGCTCGATTACCTGGCCGAAACGGGCTTCAAGTACGTGTGCGACTGGCCGATGGACGAGCACCCGGTCTGGATGAAGACCAGTGCCGGCCCGATCATGGCCATGCCGTATTCGATGGAACTCAGCGACCTGCCGATGATGGTGGTGCAACAGCACGAATCTGTGGCCTGGCTGCAGCGGGCGATGGATCAGTTCGACCGGCTCTATGAAGAGAGTGCCGAGCAGCCGCGCATCATGAGTATGAGCATGCACCCGTACATCATGGGCGTGCCCCACCGCATCAAGTACTTCGAGGCGGCCTACGACCACATGCTGAAAAGAAAAAACGTGTGGTTTACCACGCCGGACGAGATCTACGACTGGTTCAGTTGATCGTCGCGGGCTGGTCGTCGCGGCTAAAGCCGCTCCCACCGAGGGCAGGATTCTGGGGTGGGAGCGGCTTTAGCCGCGATTGGCCCGCGAACTGCTTACCCTGTGCAGCACTTCCTGTAGGAGCGGCTTCAGCCGCGATTTTCAAACAATGTCTCCACCTGAATGGAACAGAGTCTTTCACTTCGCTGCGCTGGCGCTGATTATCGTCGCACTGCTGTTGTGTTCAGCCTGCACGGCAGATGCACCGCTGCCGGCAACGGTATCTGTCAACGACGGAACCCTCGCCAATGAGGCTTCCGACGAGGCAGCCAGCAACGATGTCTGGCAGCAGGCGCAACGCCGCGGCGTGACTTTTCGCGCGATCGGGCAGGAGCCGGGGTGGCTGCTGGAAATCACCAGCGGCCGGGAAATACTGCTGGTGACGGACTACGGCCAGGAGCGCTCCAGCTTTCCCTACGTGGGGCCCGTGGTGCACCCGGCAGAGCAACGAACCGAATTCGTGCTCGCCGGCGAGTCGACCATCGTGGAGATCCGCGCGGAGCCGTGCCGCGACACGATGAGCGGTGAAGCCTTTGCCCTGTCGGTCACGATCCGGTTGCCGGACCGGCGCCTGCAGGGATGCGGGCGCGCGCTGGGCAGCGACGTGGCGTGGGCTGCGCCGGAAGCAGTTGGCACGTCTGCATCGACCGGCGGCGAGTCCATGCGTTACCGCGGCAACTACACCTTCGGCCACGAGGTCAACGTATTCTGCCCGGCCATCAGTTCCCAGTGTTACTGGCTGAGCGGGGATACGCCGGGCGAGCTCCGCGCGGCGCTGAGGCGCTTGGCCGAGGCAATGACGTCGGAGCCCTACGAGCCCGTCTGCGTGGTCATCGAGGCAGCTATCGACCGCGACGCCACCCGCGATGGCTTCGCCAGGGACTATGACGGGCTGATCACCATCTCGCGGATCTACGGGCGCTGCGCGGAAACCGGCATCCTGACGCCAGGCGACCTGCAGCATCATCGCTGGGTACTTGACACCATTAACAGTGAACCCGTGCCATCGGCGGGGCCCGGTGAGCGCGTTCCGGAACTCGAATTCGGCGAGGGAATGCGTGTGACGGGCAACTCCGGCTGCAACGGTTTCTCCGGCACCGGCGTGCTGCGCGATGAGTTCTTCGTGGTAGAGGCATTCCTGACCACGGCCATGGCATGCGGTCGCAGCCGGAATGAACTCGAGCTCATCGTGCAGACCGTGCTGGGAAGCGAGTCCAGAATCAGCCAGGATCCGGACCGCGCGCTAACACTCGACTCACCTGCGGCCGTGCTCAGCTTCCGCCTGCAGGACCGGGTCGACTGATTTTTTTCAGTTCACCACGTCGGCACTGAACAGTTCCCGCACTCGCGGGTTGTCGGTGGTGGCCACCGCGCAGACGATGCCTTCGCTGTCCACCTGCATCAGTGTGAGCGAGCGGATGCCGACGCCGTGGTCGGTAATGCGTCGCGACACCTGGGCCAGGGCCCCGGGCCGGTCGGCGGTACGCAACAGCACGATGTCGTTGGACACCGTCTGGTAGCCGGCGTCGATCAGCAGGGCCAGGGCCTGGTCGTAGTCACTGACCGCCAGGTTGAGGAACGCGTGCTCGCCGCGTTCAGAGAAGTCCATCGTGCGGATGTCGATGTTCCGTTCGGCGAGGAGTTCGGCCACCCGGGTGACGGGATTGTCGGTGGACTCGCAGATGATGGTGAGCAGCTTCACGATGTGCCCTGGTTGCACTGTTCGGCTGCGACGTCCGCCACGATGGCGTCGATGTGGTCGTGGGTGTGTTGCGGCATCAGGATGATGTGGCTGATGCCTTTGGCGGTGGCCAGCTGCCACTTGTGCTGCAAGGCTTCGCTGACGGCGGAGAATACCACGGTGATGGCATTCGGGTTTCGCCAGGCCCCGATGCCGGCCTCGTGGAATACCTGCTCCGCGTATGCAGCCAGCTCCAGGCAACGATGTGCGCGTTCCCGCAGGCCCGCTTCGCCCAGGGCCCGTATCGCATACCACATGAACATGGGCGTGTGCCCGTTGCGCGAACCGGTAATCGTGGTATCGAGATTGCCGATGTAGGCAATCGCACTGGCAATGCGGTTCACGTGGCTCTTGCGGGCCAGCACGATGCCGCAAGGCATTGGTGAGCCGATGAACTTGTGGCCGCTGATCGCGATGCTGTCGGCGCCGTCGGCGAAATCGAAGCGGGGCCGCGGTTCGAGAAAGGGCGCGAAGCCGCCGCACATTGCAGCGTCTGAATGTATATAGCGATTCGGGATCGCGAGTTCGTCCATTATCTCGTTGATGATGCCCAGGTCGTCCTTCGCTTCGGTCATCGTGGTACCGATGTTCGCGAAAATGATCGGCGGCGCGTCGCGGTTTACCTTC
>CAZTIB010000071.1:0-16109 GCA_964613615.1 uncultured Chromatiaceae bacterium | reverse complement strand
CGCTTTACTTCCTCCCAGGGAGATGCCCGCCACCCGGGCACGAACGAGGTGATTCCTCGATGGCGGGATTGTTTAAGACAGGCCACGCTGGCCAGGCCGGTTGCGGGGACAGTCCCGGACCGGAAGTAAAGCGCAGCGAAGCGAGCCATTCCGGGGAGGGACTGTCCCCGCGACCGGCCGGAAAGAAGGTACGAGATTAGGTAAATCGATACAGGCCAGTAGCTCAACTGGTAGAGCAGCGGTCTCCAAAACCGCAGGTTGGGGGTTCGAGTCCCTCCTGGCCTGCCACAGCTCTGGCGAGTAAAGCGGCAAGAATGACGACGAAGGCAGAAACGAGTCCCGGCGCACTGGATGCGGTCAAGCTGGTCCTGGCAGCGGCTGTGCTCCTGGGCGGCGTGGTCGCGTACTACTACTTCGACCAGGAGTCGATGCTCCTGCGGGTGGTGGGCGTGCTGGTCGGGTTGGCGCTCGGCATGGTGATTGCCTTCCAGTCCATGCAGGGCCGGGAGCTGTGGCGTTTCATTCAGGGGTCCCGGGGCGAGATTCGCAAGGTCATCTGGCCCACTCGCCAGGAAGCCCTGCAAACGACCCTGACGGTGTTTGTGTTCGTGCTGATCATGGGTGTGTTTTTCTGGCTGCTGGACATGCTGCTGTTGTCGATCACGCGCTTCGTCACCGGGCAGGGGGGCTGAAGCCATGTCGTTGAAGTGGTACGTGGTGCACGCCTACTCGAACTTCGAGAACAAGGTGAAAAGCTCCCTGGAAGACCGCATCAAGTTAAAGGGCCTCGAGCACAAGTTCGGCAAGATCATGGTACCCACCGAAGAGGTGGTGGAGATGCGGGAAGGCCAGAAGCGCCGCAGCGAGCGCAAGTTCTTCCCGGGTTACGTGCTGGTGCAGATGGAGCTGGATGACGAGACCTGGCACCTCGTTAAGGAAGTGCCGAAAGTACTTGGTTTCATCGGCGGGTCCAGCGATAGGCCCGCGCCGATCGCGGACAAGGAAGCAGATTTTATTCTCAGCCGGGTGGAAGAAGGTTCGGACAAGCCGCGGCCCAAGGTGCTGTTCTCGCCGGGCGAGGTGGTGCGGGTGCTGGACGGGCCGTTCAACGATTTCAGCGGCGTGGTAGAGAACGTGAACTACGACAAGAGCAAGCTGCGCGTGGCGGTGCAGATTCTGGGCCGGTCAACGCCGGTAGAGCTCGACTTCAGCCAGGTAGAAAAGGGCTGACGACTAGCGGGGACAGTGACCTTAATTCCGGCAACCCGAGCCGGTGCAGATCGACGATTTGTCGGAATTAAGGTCACTGTCCCCATCGAATTCAACCGGAAGCCCTGGCCGGGCGGTCCGGTGGTGAGGGGAGCCGCAAGGCGATTGGACCCATAGAGGAAAATTCATGGCCAAGAAAATTACAACCTATATCAAGTTGCAGGTGCCTGCCGGCCAGGCCAACCCGAGTCCGCCCGTGGGCCCGGCGCTGGGCCAGCACGGCGTGAACATCATGGAGTTTTGCAAGACGTTCAACGCCCAGACCCAGTCGATGGACGCCGGCATGCCGATTCCTGTGGTGATTACGGTCTACAACGACCGCAGTTTCACTTTCATCACCAAGACGCCACCGGCGGCTGTCCTGTTGAAGAAGGCGGCCGGAGTGCCGAAGGGTAGCGGCACGCCAAACACCACCAAGGTTGGGTCTGTCACACGCGCGCAGCTCGAAGAGATTGCGAAGACCAAGGACCCGGACCTGACGGCGGCGGACCTCGACGCTGCGGTGCGGACGATCGCCGGCAGCGCCCGCAGCATGGGTCTTGAAGTGGAGGGCGTCTGACATGGCGGCATCAAAACGCATGCGTGCCTTGCGCGAGAAGTTTGACCGCGCCGAGGTGCGGGAGCTGGACGAAGCCCTGGGGTTGGTCAAGGAATCGGCGACGGTAAAGTTCAAAGAGTCCGTGGACGTTGCGGTCAATCTTGGTGTCGATCCGCGCAAATCCGACCAGGTTGTCCGGGGCGCAACGGCATTGCCTCACGGTAGTGGCAAAACCGTGCGTATCGCGGTTTTTGCGCAAGGTGACAATGCCGAGAAGGCCAAGGCAGCCGGCGCCGACGTGGTCGGTTTCGAGGACCTGGCCGAGCAAATGAAGGGCGGTGACCTGAATTACGACACGGTGATCGCGACGCCGGACGCCATGCGCGTCGTTGGCCAGCTGGGCCGCGTGCTCGGCCCCCGCGGCCTGATGCCGAACCCGAAAGTGGGGACGGTGACGCCGGATGTGGAAGGGGCCGTAAAGAAGGCCAAGGCGGGCCAGGTGCAGTTTCGTGCCGATAAGGCCGGCATTGTGCACTGTTCGATCGGCACCGTGGATTTCGACGTCGCGGCGCTGAAGGCGAATCTTGCGGCGCTGCTGACAGACCTGCGCAAGGCGAAGCCGGCATCGTCGAAGGGTCAGTATCTGAAGCGGCTGACTGTGTCGTCGACGATGGGGCCGGGCATTAACGTCGACACTGCGTCCCTGGATATTTGAGGCCACGGACGACGAGCGAAAAGATTTCAATGGAGTGTGTTTTAACCGCGCGAAACCTGCACCGAGTTGCGGTGCAAGGCGAAGGGCGGCAGTTGCAAAGGATTGCTACATCGAAGACCGCAGGCGAAGTTGCCCCCAGGGGCAGCGAGCTTAATGGGCTCCGCGGAGCCGACCTGCGCAGATGGTGTTACCCCAGTCAGGACCTCCTGGTGAAGGGCGCCATCGCTGGCTACGGCGAAACCGTCGCAGCCTGACAGAGAGGCTAGGAGGAAATAATGGCACTCAGACTCGAAGACAAGCAGAAACTTGTTGCCGAGGTCAGCGAAGTCGCCGCCACCGCAGAGTCGGCCATTGCGGCCGAGTACCGCGGCTTGAGCGTGGCCCAGATGACCGAACTCCGCTCCAAGGCACGGGCGGAGGGCGTCTACGTCAAGGTGATTAAGAACACCCTGGCGAGACGGGCCGTGAAGGGTACCGACTTCGAATGCCTCGGCGAGGTGCTGCAAGGCCCGCTGATGCTGGCGTTCTCCCGTGATGATCCGGGCGCTGCGGCGCGCCTGGTCAAGGCATTTGCCAAGGAGAACGAGCACCTGGTCACCAAGGCGGTGGCCGTCAGCGGCGAGTTGTACGGAGCTGAGGACCTGGGCCGGCTGGCAAGCCTGCCGACCCTGGACCAGGCACGCGCGATGTTGCTGGGTGTGCTGGAGGCCCCCGGCGGCGGCCTGGCGCGCACGCTTGCCGAAGCGCCGGCCATGCTTGCTCGAGCGCTTGCCGCGCGCGGCGAAACGGGTGCCGAGGCCTGAGCGCCGCCGCCAGGTCACTCAAACAGAAAATCGGGTAACGACTGACTTACAGGAGACTGAAAATGGCAATGTCCAACGCAGATTTGCTCAAGGAATTGAGCGCAAAACCGATCATGGAGATCGTCGAACTGGTGAAACTGCTCGAAGATGAGTGGGGCGTATCCGCTGCCGCACCGGTGGCTGTGGCTGCCGCGCCGGCCGCCGGTGATGCTGGCGCTGCTGCCGAGGAGCAGACCGAGTTCGACGTGGTCATGGCCTCTTTTGGCGACAACAAGGTAGCGGTGATCAAGGCTGTTCGGGCAGTTACGAGCCTGGGCCTGAAGGAAGCCAAAGACATGGTTGAGGGTGCGCCCACAACTGTGAAAGAAGGCATTCCGAAGGAAGAGGCAGAAGAAGTTAAGAAACAACTGGAAGAAGCCGGCGCAAAGGTGGAAGTCAAGTAACCCCCCTGCGCCGCATTGCTTTCAGTCAGCTTATTGCGGCCGTCGAAGATGGCCGCCCGATGCGGGATTCCGGTCGGCAATTTGCGTTGCCGGCCGCCATCCCTTTTCGCGCTTCTCCGGCGCGATAACCCGTAGTAGTTAGAGGTGCTGCCAAATGGCGTACTCCTTCACTGAGAAAAAGCGGATTCGTAAGGATTTCGGCAAGCGTCCGACGATTCTCGAAGTCCCGTACCTGTTGTCGATCCAGCTCGACTCCTATCGCAAGTTCCTGCAAGAGGAAGTCGAACCGGAGAAGCGCGAGGAGAACGGGCTGCATGCGGCGTTCAAAAGCGTGTTCCCGATCGTCAGCTACAGCGGCAACGCGGCCCTGGAGTACATCAGCTACCGGCTCGGTGAGCCGGTCTTCGACGTCAAAGAGTGCCAGCTGCGCGGCATGACCTTCGCGGCACCGTTGCGTGTGCAGGTGCGGCTGGTGATCTATGACAAGGAGGCCCCTGGTTCCAAGAAGGTCGTAAAGGAAGTGCGCGAGCAGGAGGTCTATCTCGGCGAGATGCCCCTGATGACCGAGCATGGCACCTTCGTGATCAACGGCACCGAGCGGGTCATCGTGTCGCAGCTGCATCGGTCACCGGGTGTGTTCTTCGATCACGACAAAGGCAAGACGCACTCGTCCGGCAAACTGCTGTTTTCGGCGCGCGTTATCCCGTACCGAGGTTCCTGGCTGGATTTCGAGTTCGATCCGAAAGACAACATGTTCGCGCGCATCGATCGCCGCCGCAAACTTCCGGTCACCATTATTCTTCGGGCGCTGGAACTCAGCAATGAGGAGATGCTGGATATCTTCTTCGAGAAGAACGAGTTCTATCTTTCCGATAAAGAAATTCAGCTCGGCCTGGTACCTCAGCGGCTGCGTGGGGACACGGCGACCTTCGATATCAAGGTTGGCCGCAAAGTAATCGTCGAGGAAGGCAAGCGAATTTCCGCCCGGCACGTGCGCGACCTGGAAAAAGCCGGCGTCGAATTGATGACGGTTCCGCAGGAGTACCTGGTTGGCAAGGTGCTGGCCCACGACATCGTGGACAAGGAAACCGGCGAGCTGCTGGTGGTGAACGAGATACCTGTCCTGGCCAACAGCGAGCTCACCCTCGAGGTTGTCGAAGCCTGCATGGAGAAAGGCATCGAGCACATCCAGACCATTTATGTGAACGACCTTGACCAGGGGCCGTTCATCTCGAGCACGCTGGGAATCGACGCGACGACCACGAAGCTCGAGGCGCTGGTAGAGATCTACCGGATGATGCGTCCGGGCGAGCCGCCGACCAAGGAAGCGGCTGAGAATCTGTTCCAGAACCTGTTCTTCAACCCCGAGCGCTACGATCTGTCGGCCGTGGGCCGCATGAAGTTCAACCGTCGCGTCGGCCGCACCGAGAGCGAAGGCGAGGGGGTCCTGAGCCGCGAAGATATCATCGACGTGCTCAGGGTACTGATCGATATACGCAACGGTCGCGGCACCGTCGACGACATTGACCACCTTGGCAACCGGCGAATTCGCAGCGTTGGCGAAATGGCTGAAAACGCGTTCCGCGTTGGCCTGGTGCGCGTGGAGCGGGCGGTTAAAGAACGCCTCACGCTGGCCGATTCCGAGGGCCTGATGCCCCAGGAGATGATCAACGCCAAACCCGTGGCGGCGGCGGTGAAGGAGTTCTTTGGCTCCAGCCAGCTCTCGCAGTTCATGGATCAGAACAATCCCCTGTCCGAGGTTACCCATAAGCGCCGGGTATCTGCCCTCGGCCCGGGCGGGCTGACGCGCGAGCGTGCCGGTTTCGAGGTGCGCGACGTGCACCCGACCCACTATGGCCGGGTTTGCCCCATTGAGACGCCTGAAGGGCCGAACATTGGCCTGATCAACTCTCTGTCGGTCTACGCCCGCACGAACGAATATGGTTTCTTGGAGACGCCGTACCGGAAAGTGGACAAAAGCACGGTCTCGAAAGAGATCCACTACCTGTCGGCCATCGAGGAAGGCCAGTTCGTGATCGCCCAGGCGAGTGCGCAACTGGATGCCAAGGGCCGTTTCCAGGATGACCTGGTGTCGGTGCGCCATCAGAACGAGTTCACGCTCGCGCCGCCGGACCAGATTCAGTACATGGATGTGTCCCCGCGCCAAATCGTTTCGGTGGCAGCGTCGCTGATTCCGTTCCTCGAGCACGATGACGCGAACCGCGCACTGATGGGCTCGAACATGCAGCGTCAGGCGGTGCCAACCTTGCGTTCCGACACCCCGTTGGTGGGTACCGGCATGGAGCGCGCAGTGGCAGTTGACTCCGGCGTGACCGTAGTCGGGCGCCGCGGCGGAACCGTGGACTCGGTCGACGCGTCCCGCATTGTCGTGCGGGTGAATGACGACGAGACCACCGCCGGTGAGCCTGGTGTCGATATCTACAATCTGACCAAGTATGTCCGGTCGAACCAGAACACCTGTATCAACCAGCGACCGCTGGTGAATGCCGGCAATTCTATTGCCCGCGGTGACGTGCTCGCTGACGGGGCTTCTACCAGCCTCGGCGAACTGGCCCTTGGCCAGAACCTGCTGGTCGCTTTCATGCCCTGGAACGGCTACAACTTCGAAGATTCAATTTTGATTTCGGAGCGTCTCGTTCACGAGGACCGCTTCACCACTATTCACGTGGAGGAGCTGACTGCCGTGGCCCGAGACACAAAACTGGGGCCGGAAGAGATCACCGCCGACATCCCGAATGTGGGTGATGCTGCGCTCGGCAAGCTCGATGAGGCGGGTATTGCCTTCATCGGCGCCGAGGTAAAGGCGGGCGATATTCTCGTGGGTAAAGTTACGCCGAAGGGCGAAACCCAGCTCACGCCGGAAGAGAAACTGCTGCGTGCCATCTTCGGTGAGAAGGCGTCGGACGTGAAAGACACGTCTTTGCGCGTGCCGCCGGGCATGGACGGTACGGTTATCGACGTGCGTGTGTTTACCCGCGATGGTGTCGACAAAGACAGTCGCGCGCTGTCCATTGAGCACGCTGAACTCGAGAGCGTTCGCAAGGACCTGGACGACCAGCGGCGAATTCTGGAAGACGATATTTTCCAGCGCGTCGAGCGCATGCTGCTGGGCAAGCAGGCCCAGGGCGGGCCTGACCAGCTCAAGAGTGGCAGCAAGGTCACTGCGGCCTATCTCGGTGAATTGACGCGAGAGCAGTGGTTCGAGATTCGCCTGACGAACGACGATGCCAACACCCAGCTCGAAAATTCTGCTGAACGTCTGAAGACTCAGCGTGAGGAATTCGAGCGCCGGTTCGAGGAGAAGCGCCGCAAGATTACCGCTGGTGATGATCTGGCGCCGGGCGTGCTGAAGATGGTGAAGGTCTACCTCGCCGTGAAGCGGCGCATCCAGCCGGGTGACAAGATGGCCGGGCGGCACGGCAACAAGGGCGTCATTTCCACCATTGTTCCCGTCGAGGATATGCCTTACCTCGAGGACGGTACGCCGGTGGATATCGTGCTGAACCCGCTGGGCGTTCCGTCACGCATGAATGTGGGCCAGGTACTCGAAACCCACCTGGGCTGGGCGGCGCGGGGCCTGGGACTGCGCATTGGCGAAATGCTGGAGCGCCAGGCAGCCACCAGGGAAGTGCGCGGCTACCTCCACAAGATCTATAACGAGACCGGGGGCCAGCAGGCTGACATCAAGGGCCTCAGGGACGAAGAAGTCCTGGAGCTGGCCGGCAACCTCAGCCGCGGTGTGCCCATTGCGACGCCGGTGTTCGACGGTGCCACGGAGGTGGAAATCAAGCAGCTGTTGACGATGGCCGGGCTGCCGGAGTCCGGCCAGGCCACGCTGATCGACGGGCGAACGGGCGAAGCATTCGACCGGCCGATCACTGTGGGCTACATGTACATGCTGAAGCTGAACCACCTGGTCGACGACAAGATGCACGCCCGTTCCACCGGACCTTACAGCCTCGTAACCCAGCAGCCGCTGGGCGGCAAGGCACAGTTCGGCGGCCAGCGCTTCGGTGAGATGGAAGTCTGGGCCCTGGAGGCGTACGGCGCCGCCTACACCCTGCAGGAAATGCTGACGGTCAAGTCAGACGACGTGCAGGGGCGGACAAAGATGTACAAAAACATCGTAGACGGTACGCATGAAATGGACGCGGGTATGCCCGAGTCCTTCAATGTCCTGGTCAAGGAGATCCGCTCCCTCGGTATCAATATCGATATGGAACAGGACTGAAGGCATGGCGCAACGTAAACCCCAACGGGTAGGTGACTCATGAAAGACTTGCTTAAGCTCTTCAAGACCCAGAGCACGGTAGAAGACTTCGATGCCATTCGCATCGGGCTGGCGTCTCCCGACATGATCCGCTCTTGGTCTTTCGGTGAGGTGAAGAAGCCGGAAACTATTAACTATCGCACCTTCAAGCCGGAGCGCGACGGATTGTTCTGCGCCAAGATCTTTGGTCCCGTGAAGGACTACGAGTGCCTCTGCGGGAAGTACAAGCGCTTGAAGCATCGCGGCGTAATTTGCGAAAAGTGCGGCGTCGAAGTGACGCAGACCAAGGTACGCCGGGAACGCATGGGCCACATTGAGCTGGCCAGCCCCACCGCGCACATCTGGTTCCTGAAGTCGTTGCCGTCCCGCATCGGCCTGATGCTGGACATGACGCTGCGCGAGATCGAGCGCGTGCTGTATTTCGAGGCCTTCGTGGTTGTGGAGCCCGGCATGACGGAGCTGGAACGGGGTCAGTTGCTGACCGACGACCAGTACCTGGAAGCCATCGAGAAATACGGCGATGACTTCGATGCCCGGATGGGCGCCGAAGCCGTTCACGAGATGCTGCAGACCATCGATCTTTCCAGGGACGTGGTCGATGTGCGCGAGGCAATCAACGCGACCAATTCGGAAACGAAGATCAAGCGCCTGTCGAAGCGATTGAAGCTCCTGGAAGCCTTCCTCGAGTCGGGCAACCGACCCCAGTGGATGGTGCTGACCGTGCTGCCGGTGTTGCCGCCGGACCTGCGCCCGCTGGTGCCCCTGGACGGCGGCCGCTTCGCCACGTCGGACCTGAACGATTTGTACCGGCGCGTAATTAACCGCAACAATCGGCTGCGCCGGCTGCTGGAGCTGAACGCGCCTGACATTATCGTGCGTAACGAAAAGCGCATGTTGCAGGAGTCTGTGGACGCGCTGCTGGACAACGGTCGCCGTGGGCGTGCCATCACCGGCACGAACCGCCGGCCCCTGAAGTCCCTGGCCGACATGATCAAGGGTAAACAGGGCCGCTTCCGCCAGAACCTGCTTGGCAAGCGTGTGGACTACTCCGGCCGCTCGGTCATCGTGGTGGGGCCGACCCTGAAGCTTCACCAATGCGGTCTGCCGAAGAAAATGGCCCTGGAATTGTTCAAGCCCTTTATCTTCGGCAAGCTCCAGCTGCGGGGCGAGGCCACGACCATCAAGGCCGCCAAGCGGCTGGTAGAGCGCGAAGGCGCCGAGGTCTGGGACATCCTGGAAGAGGTGATTCGCGAGCACCCGGTGCTGCTGAACCGCGCACCGACCCTGCACCGTCTCGGCATTCAGGCCTTCGAGCCGGTGCTGATCGAGGGCAAGGCGATTCAGTTGCATCCCCTTGTCTGCACCGCGTTCAACGCCGACTTCGACGGTGACCAGATGGCGGTACACGTACCGCTGTCGCTGGAAGCCCAGCTGGAAGCCCGGGCGCTGATGATGTCGTCGAATAACATTTTGTCGCCGGCCAACGGTGATCCCATCATCGTGCCGTCGCAGGACGTCGTGCTGGGTCTGTACTACATGACCCGCGAGCGCATCAACGCCCTCGGCGAAGGCATGGTATTCGGCGACGTGAAAGAAGTGCATCGCGCCTACGAGAACCGATTGGTTCACCTGCAGGCACGCGTGAAGGTGCGTTTCAATCTGAGCGATATGGACGAGGACGGTGAGATCACCCGCTCGCGGAAGCTGGTGGAAACTACCGTCGGGCGCGCGCTGCTGCGGGACATCCTGCCGGAGGGTCTCAGCTTCGACCTGATCAACCAGCCGATGACCAAGAAAGCGATTTCGGCCGTCATCAACGCCTCCTACCGGCAGGTGGGGCTTAAGAAGACCGTGGTCTTCGCCGACCAGCTGATGTACACGGGCTTCGGTTACGCGACACGCGCCGGAGTGTCCATTGGTGTGAACGACATGGTCGTGCCTCATGAGAAGACCAAGATTCTCGAGGGCGCAGACGAAGAGGTGAGAGAGATCCAGGACCAGTACGCGAGCGGGCTGGTGACGAACGGCGAACGCTACAACAAGGTCGTGGACATCTGGTCACGCACCAATGAGCAGGTCGCCAAGGCAATGATGGAGAAGCTTGGCACCGAGGGCGTCACGAACGCGGCGGGAGAAGTGGTGCAGCAGGACTCTTTCAATTCCATCTTCATGATGGCCGATTCCGGCGCGCGGGGTTCGGCGGCGCAGATTCGTCAGCTCGCTGGTATGCGCGGTCTGATGGCCAAGCCGGATGGTTCGATTATCGAAACGCCGATTACCGCCAACTTCCGCGAAGGTCTGGACGTGCTCCAGTACTTTATCTCGACTCACGGCGCGCGTAAGGGCCTGGCCGACACGGCGCTGAAGACCGCCAACTCCGGTTACCTGACCCGGCGTCTCGTAGACGTGGCACAGGACCTGGTGGTGACCGACATTGACTGCGGCACTACGGCAGGCCTCGTGATGGCGCCCATCGTAGAAGGCGGCGACGTTGTCGAGCCGCTGCGCGAGCGGGTGCTGGGCCGGGTCCTGGCCGAAGATATGACCCGACCCGGAACGGACGAAGTTCTCATCGAGGCCGGCACGTTGTTGGATGAGCAGGCCGTGCAGTTGCTGGAAGACAGCAGCGTGGACCAGGTGATTGTGCGTTCGCCGATTACCTGCGCAACCCGCTACGGCGTCTGTGCCCAGTGTTACGGGCGTGACCTCGCGCGCGGTCAGCGGATCAACATCGGCGAGGCGGTTGGCGTGATTGCCGCGCAGTCGATTGGCGAGCCGGGCACGCAGCTGACCATGAGGACCTTCCATATTGGTGGTGCTGCGTCGCGTTCGGCGGCTGCAAACAGCGTCGAGATCAAGCGGGACGGCGAGCTGCGTCTGCACAATATCAAGACTGTAGAAAACGACGACGGCAACCTGGTAGCCATCAGCCGTTCGGGCGAGGTGGGCGTAATCGACGAACATGGTCGTGAGCGCGAGCGCTATAAGTTGCCCTACGGTGCGGTGATTTCCCGGCGTGACGGCGACAAGGTCGGCGCTGGCGCCATCGTGGCGACGTGGGACCCTCACACGCACCCGGTGGTCGCAGAGGTGGCTGGCAAGCTGCAGTTCCAGGACTTCCTCGACGGCGTGACGGTGGAAGAGAAGATCGATGAGATCACCGGTCTGTCCAGCATCGTGGTTATCGATCCGAAGCAGCGTGGCAGCGCTGGCAAAGATCTGCGGCCTACGGCCAAGCTGGTGGACGCGAAGGACAAGGAGATCTGCTTCCCGAACACGGACATACCGGCCGTGTACGCGATGCCGCCTGGCGCCATTGTGGTGATGACCGACGGCTCTGCCGTGAAGGTTGGCGACGTGATTGCGCGTATTCCGCAGGAAAGCTCGAAGACGCGCGACATCACCGGCGGTCTGCCGCGGGTCGCAGACCTGTTTGAAGCCCGGAAGCCGAAAGATCCGGCTATCCTGGCGGAACACAGCGGCACCGTGAGCTTTGGTAAAGAGACCAAGGGCAAACGCCGGCTAGTCATTACTGATGCCCAGGGTGAGAAGCACGAAGACCTGATTCCCAAGTGGCGGCACCTGAGCGTCTTTGAGGGTGAGCAGGTGGAGCGTGGCGAGGTAATCGCTGAAGGCGAGCCGAACCCGCACGACATTCTGCGCCTGCAGGGTGTGGAGCCGCTGGCCAACTACCTGGTTCGCGAGATCCAGGACGTGTACCGCCTGCAAGGTGTGAAGATCGACGACAAGCATATCGAGGTGATCATTCGCCAGATGTTGCGCAAGCTCGAAATCGCCCAGCCGGGCGATACGAATCTGCTGCGAGGCGAGCAGATCGAGCGGGCGCGGTTCCTGGACCTGAACGAGACCCAGGTGGCCCAATCGAAGGAAGAGGCGACCTATGAGCCGCTGCTTTTGGGTATCACCAAGGCCTCCCTGGCCACGGAGTCATTCATCTCGGCGGCCTCCTTCCAGGAGACCACGCGGGTGCTGACCGAAGCGGCCGTGAAGGGCCTGCGGGACGAGCTGCGCGGGCTGAAGGAGAACGTCATCGTCGGTCGCCTGATCCCGGCCGGGACCGGGTTCAGCCATCACGCCGAGCAGCGCCGCACCCGGGAGCAGGAGCTTTCCGACCAGCTGCGTGGACTCGAGGAGGCGGTGCAACAACAGGCGGCGCTGGAGGAGATCCAATCGGCCGGCGACGAGCCGCCGGCGGATGACGCGCCGGCAGCCGAGCCGGAAGAGACCACTTCGGAGTGAGTCAGCGCCGGGCGGCTTCAGGCCGCCCGGCGCCTTGCTTGACTGGCCTGTGGCCGCACCCTAGAATGCGCGATCCCGCGCGGGGGTACCCGGCCTCAGGGCCAGAAAAACAAGGACTTAGGGACGCCAGCCGCGTCGCGCCCGATAGCCCGGATGGCGGTTTCCCCCCTGGGGAGCCCGCATGCGGGCTGATGTTTTTGTACAGCAGTTAATTCAAAGAGAAGCCAATGTCGACGGTCAATCAGCTGGTCCGCAAGTCGCGCAAGACCAAAGTCGTGAAGAGCAGTGTGCCGGCGCTGGCTGCCAGCCCGCAGAAGCGTGGGGTTTGCACTCGCGTGTATACGACGACGCCAAAGAAGCCGAATTCGGCGCTGCGCAAGGTGGCCCGCGTTCGATTGACGAACGGTTTTGAGGTCACCAGTTATATCGGCGGCGAGGGCCATAACCTCCAGGAGCACTCGGTGGTGCTCATTCGCGGCGGCCGCGTGAAAGATCTTCCGGGTGTGCGCTACCACACGGTACGGGGCACCCTCGACTGCGCCGGCGTTTCCGAACGGCGGCAAGGCCGTTCGAAATACGGCGCCAAGCGACCGAAGTAGACGCAAGCCCACTAGCTAATACGAGCCCTACCATGTCCAGACGCTCCCAGGCACCGAAGCGGCAGATTCTGCCCGACCCGAAACATCACAGCGAGATGCTGGCCAAGTTCATCAACATGATCATGTCTGATGGCAAGAAGTCAGTGGCCGAAGGCATTGTTTACGGTGCGCTGGAGCAGATTTCTTCGCGCACCGGCCATGGTGAAGATCAGGCGCTCGAGACCCTGAGCCTGGCCCTGGACAATGTGAAACCGGCCGTCGAAGTGAAGTCGCGGCGCGTGGGTGGCGCAACCTACCAGGTCCCGGTGGAGGTTCGGCTCACGCGGCGAACCACCCTGGCCATGCGCTGGGTGATTGACGCCGCGCGCAAGCGCAGCGAAAAGTCCATGGCACAGCGTCTGGCAAACGAACTGATGGATGCTGCGGACAATCGAGGCGCGGCGGTCAAAAAGCGGGAAGACACGCATCGCATGGCCGAGGCCAACAAGGCTTTCTCACACTACCGCTGGTAAGCGCAGACGCGCTCGCCCGAATCCAGGCAGACAAGGACGCAGACCGTGGCAAGGACAACCCCAATCGAGTTGTATCGCAATATCGGCATCATGGCTCACATCGATGCGGGTAAGACGACGACCACCGAACGGATCCTGTTCTACACCGGCGTGTCGCACAAGATCGGTGAAGTGCACGACGGTGCGGCCGTGATGGACTGGATGGAGCAGGAACAGGAGCGGGGCATCACGATTACCTCGGCTGCCACCACCTGCTTCTGGACAGGGATGGACCAGCAGTATCCGGAGCACCGGATCAACATCATTGACACGCCCGGCCACGTGGATTTCACCATTGAGGTGGAGCGTTCGCTGCGGGTGCTGGATAGCGCCGTAGCCGTGTTCTGTTCCGTAGGCGGTGTAGAGCCGCAGTCGGAGACGGTCTGGCGGCAGGCCAACAAGTACGGTGTGCCGCGCATGGCCTTCATCAACAAGATGGACCGTGCCGGCGCAGATTTTTTTCGCGTGGTCGAGCAGATCCGGGAGCGCCTCGGCGGCAACCCGGTGCCGATCCAGATTCCCATCGGCGCCGAGGACAATTTCGAAGGGGTGGTCGACCTGATCCGGATGCGGGCGATCCGCTGGGACCAGGATACCCAGGGCACGACCTTCCAGCTGGAGGAAATTCCCGCTGAATTGCAGGCCACCGCCGAAGAATGGCGCGAGAAGCTGGTGGAAGCGGCGGCAGAAGCCGACGAAGACCTGCTGAACAAGTATCTCGAGGGCACGGAGCTCACCGAAGACGAAATTCGCCGCGGTCTCCGCCTGCGTACCGTGCGCAACGAAATCGTCATCACGATGTGCGGTTCGGCCTTTAAGAACAAGGGCGTGCAGGCCATGCTGGATGCGGTGGTCGACTTCATGCCATCGCCCGTGGACGTGCCGCCGATCAAGGGCATCTTGGAAGACGACAGCGAGGGTGAGCGTCGTCCGGACGATAGCGAACCCTTCGCGGCACTGGCTTTTAAAATTGCCACCGACCCCTTCGTCGGCAACCTGACCTTTTTCCGGGTCTACTCGGGCGTGCTGAATTCGGGCGACACCGTTTTTAACTCCGTGCGTGGCAAGCGCGAACGCATCGGGCGCCTGCTGCAAATGCATTCCAATGATCGCGCAGAGATCAAGGAAGTCCGCGCCGGCGATATTGCGGCTGCAGTGGGTTTGAAGGATGTCACCACGGGTGACAGCCTGGTGGACCAGAAGAACGTCATTACGCTTGAGCGCATGGAGTTTCCAGAGCCGGTGATCTCCGTGGCCGTCGAGCCGAAGACCAAGAGCGACCAGGAGAAGATGGGCATCGCGCTGCAAAAACTCGCGAAAGAAGATCCGTCCTTCCGCGTGGCTTCGGACGAGGAGTCCGGCCAGACCATCATCTCCGGCATGGGTGAGCTGCACCTGGACATCATCGTCGATCGTATGCGGCGGGAGTTCAACGTCGACGCGAACGTCGGCAGGCCGCGCGTGGCTTACCGCGAGACTATTCGCAAGACCGTGGAGCAGGAAGGCAAGTTCGTTCGCCAGTCGGGCGGCCGCGGCCAGTACGGCCACGTATATATCCGCCTGGAGCCGCAGGAGCCCGGCGCCGGCTACGAGTTCGAGGACAAGATCGTCGGTGGTGTCGTGCCCCGGGAATACATTCCCGCTGTGGACAAGGGCATTCGGGAACAGATGCAGAACGGTGTGCTGGCCGGCTACCCGGTGGTGGACGTGAAGGTCGCACTGTACGACGGCTCGTATCACGATGTGGACTCGAGCGAGATGGCCTTCAAGATTGCTGGCTCCATGGCTTTCAAGGACGGTGTCCGGAAAGCCAGTCCGGTTCTGCTGGAGCCCATCATGAGCGTTGAGGTGGTCACGCCGGACGACTACATGGGTGATGTTACGGGCGACCTGAGCCGCCGACGCGGCATGTTGCAGGGCCTCGACGAGTCACCGGCAGGGAAGATTATTCGCGCCGAGGTACCGCTGTCCGAAATGTTCGGCTACGCCACAGACCTGCGTTCCATGTCGCAGGGGCGCGCCACGTACTCGATGGAGTTTGGCAAGTACTCCGAAGTGCCGCCAAACGTTGCTGAAGCTGTCATTAAGCAAGACTGATCTTTACGGAGAGAAAGACCGATGTCGAAGGAGAAATTCGAACGTACCAAGCCGCATGTGAATGTTGGGACGATTGGCCATGTCGATCATGGCAAGACGACGCTGACGGCGGCTTTGACGAAGGTCATGGCGGACAAGCACGGTGGCGAGACGAAAGCCTTCGACCAGATTGATAATGCCCCGGAAGAGCGGGAGCGGGGGATCACGATCGCGACGGCGCACGTGGAGTACGAGAGCGATAACCGCCACTACGCGCACGTGGACTGCCCGGGGCACGCGGACTACGTGAAGAACATGATCACGGGTGCGGCGCAGATGGACGGCGCGATCCTGGTGTGTTCGGCGGCAGACGGGCCGATGCCACAGACGCGCGAGCACATTCTGCTGGCGCGCCAGGTAGGGGTGCCGTACATCGTGGTGTACCTGAACAAGGCGGACATGGTGGACGACGCGGAGCTGCTGGAGCTGGTGGAGATGGAGGTCCGGGACCTGCTGTCGACGTATGAGTTCCCGGGCGACGACACGCCGATCATCACGGGTTCG
>CAZTIB010000070.1:0-4093 GCA_964613615.1 uncultured Chromatiaceae bacterium | reverse complement strand
CCGAAGGTCTGGTAGTCGCCGACATCTTCGAGTTGCCGCCGAATGCGCTCGGAACGGGTGTCGATACAGAACAGGGCCTGGGCAAACGGCCGTTTTTCGCGAACGGCTTCCGGAGAGGTATCGAGCCCGGGTAACAGCCGGTTGATCGCCTGGGCCTCCATTGCCTTCAGCCAGACCATTCCCTCCTGGTGCTCGAATGCCCGGAGGATGTCGAGTAACGCGCCGAGTTTCTGCTCGGACAGCCGCAACAGCGCCTCGCCGGAATCGGCGACCTCTGCCAGCGCAAGCAAACGCCTGCCCTGTGACTGCGCCTCGTGGCGTGTCTTTTCTGCAAGGTATTCGCCGCTGGCGTCCTGGATGAGCGCGTCCTTCCGACGTAACAAGGCCTGATCCACTTTGTGGGCCATCGCCGGCAGCACCAGGCCCGCATGCAATTCGTGGCGGAGAAAGGTCTCCGCGGTCCGCTCTCGGATCGCTTCGTCGATGGTAGCGGTGGTCCAGGGATGGTTCTGGCGGCCGTCTTTGCGCAGCAGCGCGAGCGCCATGGCCAGCCGGACCGCAACGAAGTCCACCAGGTCTGCGGGAAAACGTTCGGCCCAGTAATAGCGTTTGGCGCTGGAGCGCCATTTTACGAAGCCGGCCCAGCCGTGCAGGCGGGCCAGTTCGAGGGTGAAGTAGTGGATCCAGCGACCCCTGGGTACGCCAAACTGCTCGAGGACGTAGGCGATGACCCCCTCCGGTCTTTCATCCTGTTCCAGGATGCGACTGACGTGCAGGCCGTGAAGGTAGAAGGGCACATTGCGATTGGCCATGTCGCGCCAGGCGGTAAACAGGCCGTTTTCGCGACCGGGCATCTCCCATACCGACTGGCCTTCGTCGAAGAAGTCCAGGCAGCTCTTGATCATCAGTTCGTCGAGTTCTGCCCCGATCTCTGTGCCGTACAGGGCGTCGACGGCCTCGTAGAGGGGGCGCTCGGCGAGCAGCTTATCATGCAGATAGTGCTGCAGGACCTCCGGTGAGGTGGTGCCGGCCGGCGCGCGATCGTGCAGGATCGCATGGATATCCACGGTCTCGGCCAGGATGCGCGGCTGGGTGACGGCCTCGCGGACTTCCGTCAGCAGGACCATGAGCCAGCGCTGCAGATCGATTCCCCCGATGCCTTCGTGCGACTCCAGGACACGTGCGACTGCTTTCCCTAGCGCCTGCCGGTCGACCTTGCCTTCCGCAAGATACCCCTGGTAGATCCGGCGCGGGAGGAAGGCCCGGCCATGGAAGAGTTCTGCGCCCTGATGGGCCGCCTCCTCGAATGGGAGGTGTTCCAGACCGTGCAGCGGGTTGTGGTGGATAAAGGTGCGCATCGGCCAGAAGAAGGGGATCGGTTCAGCGGCGACGTGGATCATCGCGCGGATCTTCAGGCGCAGGCCGAGCTCGATGCTCATAAGCGACTCCCGGTCAGGACCAGGCCGGCGGCGACGAGCCCGGCGAGCCCAACCGCGTAGCCCCAGGTGGCGGCGATGGGGAGATCCAGCTCAGGGCTTGGTTCGGCCGGTCCGACGATCAGTCCCTGCAGCAGGCGCGCGGCGGCCCAGCTCCAGATCAGCCATATCCCGGTCAACACGATGGCGGGTGCCGGCTGCGAAACGATCAGCGTATGCAACATCGCGAAGAAGGCCGGGAATATCGGTGTCGCCGTTGCCGCCAGCACGCTGATCACCAGCACCCCGGAAAAGCGTGGCATGCGACGTGCCAGTCCGCCGTAGAGGCCGGTATACGCGGCCCCGAAATGCTGCTCCAGAACCTGCGCCAACAAGGTCAGGAAGACCAAGGGCAGACTAAATCCCGCGGCGAAGGTCCAAAGCTGCGAAGAGGATACACCGGCGTAGCTTGGCAGCCAAAGCAGCGCCCAGGCAGATGTCGCCAGGAACCCGGTCCAGCGCCCGATTTCGCGCATCGCCAGCAGTCGGAAGGCGTACAGCAACGATGTCGCCAGCGCCCATGCGAGTAGCCAGGAGGGGACCTCTGTCGTCTGGGTCGACAGCGCCCACAGGCCGACCTGCGGCCATGCCAGCAGCAGGGCCGACCGCAGCAGGGGCTGCGTCATACGTTCTAGCGCGGCATTGAACACCATGCTGAACGGGAAGAGTGGCAGGAAGATGCCAATGAGCACGAGGCCGATTGCCGTCATCAGCCCCACCTCAACCAGACGTTCACCCGGGCCGAGGCCGCCAACAGGCCACGGGTCAGCCCGGTATAGATGTCCAGGATATGGAATTCACGCCAGACCAGGGCGTAGAAATTCCGCCACCAGTGGCCTGGTGAGCGCCATTTCCCATGCTGGTTGCGTTCCGTGTAGTAGGCGCGCAGCCAGCCGAGCACGATTACTGCGCTTGCGAATACGATGAGGATGACGAACCAGCTGAAATCAATCCCGGCCGCGCGGTAAAGCAGGGTGCCAAACTCGGGATCCGGGTAGAGGAAGACATCGAAGGCATGGCTGATGAGGGTGTAGCCGATCACCACCACGATGAACGAAAAGACGATCAGCGTCACCAGTCTCCAGGGGTTTTCCGAGCGCATGTTGTAGGTGGCGAACAGCAATTGTGCGCCGGTTACCCAGCCGAAGAACAGCAGGATGATAGCGCCCTGTTTCTGGAACAGATTTGGCGCGACCAGCAGGTGCGACAGCAGCAGAACCGCGACCGGTATCGCCAGGGTGATCGCCGCCATCAGCAGCCAGGGCTGGCGGTTGCGGGCCGGTCGCCGCTCGACGATGAAGGTGTAGAGGTCGTCCTTCGGCACCCCATCGTCATGCCGCGCCTGGCCGATGATGCCGCCGGCGCTCAGGAACAGAGTCCCCTTGAACAGGCCGTGGGCAATCAGGTGGAAGATCGCCAGCGAGAAGGCCCCCACGCCGCATTCCATGATCATGAAGCCCATCTGCCCCATCGTGGAGTAGCCAAGGGATTTCTTGATGTCGTGCTGGCTGAGCATCAGCACCGAGCCGATCACCGCGGTAAATACGCCGACGATGAACACCCAGTGCAACACGTTGTCCGTGTAGGCGAAAACCGGCGCGAAGCGGTTGATCAGGAAACCGCCCGCGTTGACGATGCCGGCATGCATCAGCGCCGACACAGGCGTTGGGCCATCCATCGTGTAGGGCAACCATGTGTGCAGCAGAAACTGTGCTGAACGGGCAAAGGCCGACAGCGCGATCAGCGCGCCCACCACTTCAGATACCGGGAGGTCGAAAAAGGTCCTGGTGTCCGGATTCGCGGCCAGTGCCGTGAAGATCTCGGGCAGCGACCAGGTATGAAAGGTATGGAAGAGCACCGCGGCGGCCAGCACCAGGGGCAGGTCACCAAAGCGGTAGGTGATGAATGTCCAGAATCCGTAGCGGTACGCAGACTTGCTGCGGGTGTCGTGGCCCAGCAGGAAATACAGCAGCACGCCGATCAGATGCCAGGAAACCAGCAGCGTGACCAGGTCGGCTGCCGCTACCATGATCAGCAGGGCGGCCGTCATCAGATCGAGCAGCACGAAGAAGCGCCCGTAACCATCCTCTTCGGCCATGTAACGCACCGAGTAGATTCGCACCAACAGGCTGATGCCGGCAATCAGCAGGCCCATCAGTACGCTGAGGGGATCGAATATCAGGCTGCCCCACGAGTCGCCGACCGTTACAGTGGCGACCTCCTGGCCGGAAAGAACCAGGCCCAGCAGGATCGCGGCGATCAGGAACGAAACCGTGCTGCAGGCGACGCTGATGCGGGATACGCTTCGTCCCATCGGCCCACTGGAAAGGTGGGTAAGCAATGCCGACGCGAGTGGCAGTGACGGGAGGAGTAGGACAAACTGATCTGTGACGTTCATCCCTGCCGCCCGATTAGCTGCGGTTGCCGGTGTTTATTCCCAGGTGAGTACACTTCAGTGCTATGGGGTCAATTCGGGTTACTGCCGACATGACATGTCACGGCGTTAGCTTATCACATGGCGAACACGGAATCGGAAGTCGCGGCGTATGGGGATGGTCTGGCATGGCGAGGTTCGGGATGGTGAGCATGGCCCTGCGGCTCGCCGCGGCGCTGGCCTT
>CAZTIB010000069.1:0-7377 GCA_964613615.1 uncultured Chromatiaceae bacterium | reverse complement strand
CCTACATATATTGCTTGCGATACCAGTCGTTCACGTCATCACCCGTGGTGAGCCACACGTCCTTGTGACTGGCGATATACCGGAATGCGCGCGCCAGGTGCTTGAACTTGTTCGGCTGCCCTACGTGGAAGGTATGCAGACAAATCGGCATGCACCGCGCATTCGTTGCGCCTTCTTCATACAGAACGTCGAACTGGTCGATGATCATGTCGCCAAAGGCTTCTGAAGAGATGCCCAGGTTCAGGAACGCCGGAATGTCGTTGATCTCGACGGTATACGGAACCGAGATCAGGTTGTTCTTAGGCGTATTGAAGCGGAACGGATGGTCATCGGCGGTGTAGTCGCACAGGTACTCCACGCCATACTCCTCCAGCAACCGGGGCGTGTTGTCCGTGTGCGTCAGGAACGGGCTGAGCCAGCCCTTCGTCTTGCGGCCGAGCGTCTTCTGCATTTCGCCGAGCACTGCCTCAAGAATCTGTCGTTCCTTGGCTTCCGGGAGCGCATTCAGGCTGCCGTCGGGATTGCGGGTATTGCCGATGAAGTTGGCCGGCGCGTTGTTGATGCCGTGCCCAATCCACGCCCATTTGCGCTTCTCGCCTTCTTCGATGATGCGCGGATACTCACGGATGATTTCGCCGTTCAGGCAAACGGTGCCCCGCATGCCGCACTCGTCCATCAGCTCCATCATGCGCCACAGGCCAACGCGGTTGCCGTAGTCGCGCCACCCGTAGTTCAGCGGATCCGGCGAGAACCCGGATGTACCCGGGATCAATGGGGTCCCGGGGATGTCTGCCGGGAAGTGCTCGATATTGATGTATGGCATCACTGCCACGCGGGCGCCCTTGGGCAGTTTGAACCTGGGCCGGTCGATAATCGGCACGAAGTCGTAGTGCTGCGACTGCGTGAGCTTGCTGCGACTGACTTTCTTTTTGGGCGCCGCCTTGCGAACTGTCTTCTTGCGAGCGGTGGCCTTGCGTGCAGGCTTCTTTTTCGCCGCGGTCTTGCGTCTGGTCGCTTTTTTCGCCGCGGTCTTGCGTTTGGTCTTCTTTCTCGCTGCCATCAGTAGTACTCCCGGTGACTATCTGCTTGTTCGCGCCTTGCCAGCGCTGCCTGCGGCCTCAGAGACCGTTCAAATATTCCATGACCTCCGTCTTGGAGATCACATCGCCATATTTTGCGTTGATGTCGAACAGGTTGGCCTCGTGCGGCCCCTCGTGCCGATCACCTATGCACTCGCGCACGCAGATGGGCCGATAACCGTGCTGCACGGCGTCCACGGCCGTCGCTCGTATACACCCCGACGTGGTGCAGCCGGTAATGATCAATGTGTCTACGCCCAGCCCGTTCAGGGTCGCGACCAGCGAGGTACCGAAGAACGCGCTCGCGTACTGCTTGGTGATGATCACTTCGCCCGGCTGCGGAATGACTTCTTCACAGAAGGCCGCGTAAGGATTGCCTTCGACCAGGTCTTTCAGCACCGGCGCCTTTTTTATCCAGACACCGCCGTCTTCGTAGTTGGGCGGCGTGTAGCGCACCTGCGTGTGAATGATCGGCACGCCCTTGGCGCGGGCGAGGTCCAGAAAGTCGGGCATCTGCTGAACACACTCGACAACGCCCGGCGCGTAAAGCGGTGAACCCTCCGTCGTGTAGCCCTGCAACAGGTCGATGACGATGATTGCCGACTTCTCGCCAAAGCCCAGGCGGTTATCCCAAACGCCTGCGTAGTTCGTTTCTTGCGTCGCCATGAGCCTTCCCTCTCGACATTGATTAACCACGACACGCCGGCGAAGCCGTCGAGGCTGATCGCCCCTGCGCCTGAACTGGAGACCGGAGCCTGAGTTCTTTTCCTGATTAGCGCCCGAACGCCGAATGTTGGCACCGAAGCACCCGCCCTGCAACAGCTTCGCCACCCCCTCGCCCACGGCACGGGCACTCGCCGTCCCGGGGCTCCAGGAGCTGCTGAATACCCCTCCCTCGCTCTTCCGCGCTGTCCGGCAACCCGTCTGGAAGAGTTCGCCAAGGGCGCCAGCCAGGGACGTATCGGGCTGGCATGGCTGCCGACGAACGCCTGCGGGCCGATGCCCGAAGCGCGGTTGAAAGGCTGGATTTCCCCCGACGAGCCTTGCCACGGAGCCATTGAATGCGTGATATTCCATGGCATTAAACAAATACTGAGAGGATCCTGCCATGGCCAACCCACAGGCCAAGGTGGCCGAAGTGCCGCCGCACACACCCAAAAAGTCCAACGTCGTCGACAACTACAAGACGATGTCCGGTTTCGAAGGCCGGGAAGCCGAGCTCGGTACCGCGTTGAACGTGATGCTGAAGACCCTGTCGAACACGGCGGGTTATGCGCACGAAGTGAACGACGCACTGGTCAAGATGCACCTGAACGCGATGCAGTTCGCGAAAGACCAGGGCAAGATCGACGAATGGGTCGACCACGACCTGAAAACCATGTCGCCCATCAACCAGCGCATGGCCAACATCATCCGCAAGACGGGCCAGAAGGAAATTGCCCTGGTGGGTCTTTTCGACCGCACCGCCTGCTTCTACCAGCTGGCCCTGGAAAACGACGGTGAGTCCGGGATGCGCCGGTGGAAGGAGCCATTTGGCTACGTGCTGGAGCAGGCCAAGCGAATCGGCCAGTTCGACCTGACCGTGGAAGAAATCCACGACAAGTTTTTCCGCCCGCGCCTCCTCGGCTACGCCAAAGAGATGGGCGTGGAGTTGGAAATATCCGATATCGACGAAGACGGTTGGATCACTTGTCGGCTGGTTGACGACGACTGACGCGTCGCGGCGAGCTTTCATACTGTAAGCCCGGCGACCAGCCGGGCTTTTTTTTGCCAACTCAGCCCGGCGCCAACGATGCAGCCAACAACCGCCGAGACCGCTCAACGCCTGGGGCCCATCCGGCTATCTGCCGGCATCGCGCCGCGCAACGCGCTGACCTTTTTCTATGCGGCCTTTTCGACCATTGGTTTGATCTCGGTGGTCGGCTTCCTGCAGCCTTACCTGCTCAGTGAGAACCTGGGCCTCGACCCCGCCGACGAAGGCCGCATCAGCTCCGTGCTCCAGGTCAGTTACGAGTTGGTGGTGCTGCTGGCCGTGGGGCCCTTGGGGGCGCTTGCCGATAAGATCGGCCGCCGGCCCATCTGGAGCATTGGCTTCTTGTGGCTCGGCGCATCTTTCGTCGTCTTCCCGCTGGTCGAGACCCTGCCACAACTGGTCGCCTGCCGAATGTTCTTTGGCATCGGCACAGCCTGTTGCACCTGCATGATGGCGACAGTACTCGCGGACTACCCGCAACACCGCTCGCGGGGCGTGATGGCCGCCGGGGCCGGCATCTCCAACGGCCTCGGTGCGCTGACCATGGTCATCCTGCTGTCACAGCTGCCAACCGTGTTTGCCGAGGCCGGTTACACAACCCGGATGTCAGGACAGCTGACCTACTGGCTCGGTGCCGTGCTCGCGTTCATTACCGCCGGTGTCGTCTTCAGAGGCCTGAAGGCCGGCAAGCCTGGCAAGCCACTGCCCCGGGCCAGTCTGGCCCGCCTGCTCTTGCAGGGCACCGGTGCCGCAAGGCGCAATCCCCGCATCCTGCTCGTCTGCGCCGAGGCTTTTGTGGCCCGTGGCGACCTGGTCGTGTTTTCCACTTTCTTCAGCCTGTGGGCCCGGCAGGCCGGGATGGCCGATGGGCTCAGCCTGGAGTCTGCAATGGCGGCTGCGGGCCGTTTTGCCGCCCTGATCGGGCTCGCCAACCTGCTGTGGGCGCCGGTCTGGGGCTACGTGCTCGATCGCTTCGACCGCGCGAGCGTGCTGGCAGCCGGTCTCGCCATCGCCGCGGCCGGCTACATCTGGGTAGGCTTTTCTCCGGATCCGCTGGCCATCGCGTTCATACCGGCTGCACTGCTGCTCGGCGTGGGCGAAGCCAGCGCGATTCTCGGTGGTGCCGCCATGGTCGGTCAGGAAGCGCCGGAGGACATTCGGGGTTCCGTGCTCGGTCTTTACAACTTCTGCGGTTCGCTGGGCATCCTGACCATTGCCGCCCTCGGCGGCTGGCTTTTCGACTACTGGATGCCGGGCGCTCCCTTTGTCGTGGTGGGCGGTATCAACGCCGCAATCATGCTCGCGGCGATCCGGGTGCGGCGTCAGACCGGCTATCGCGCCCCGGATGCGGCGCCAGCCTGAGGCGCGGCCCCAGGCATCCCCACGATGTTGTGTTTTCACAACTGCTGCATTTGCACCTCATTATTGCTAAGCTCCGCGGCCAAGATACGCGGGTCTTCGCCTTTCGGGAGCGTTGGGCGCCCGCCACACCAGCCTGACCAGACAAGGGGAACTCAGATGAAGCATCGCTGCCTGATCGGCGTGGCTGCTGCCGCCGCCGTGCTGACCACCGGCCAAGCCTTGGCCCAGATGGATGAAATCCTGGTCGAAGCCACTCGCCGAGCCGAAGACCTGCAACGGGTGCCCCTGGCCGTCACGGCTCTCGGCACCGAACAGATTGCGAAACTGCAGATCGACGCAACGCAGGACATCGGCGACAACGTGCCGAACCTGCAGACCTACACGGTCACCGCCGGCGCCCAGGCCCTGCAGTTGCACGCCCGTGGCGCAAGCGTGCAGAACCCGGGCTTCAATACCTCGGAGTCGCCGGTGGGCTTCTACGTGGATGATGTGTATCACGGCCGCCTGGCGTCCATTAACCTGGACCTGAACGATATCGAGCGCATCGAAGTCCTGCGCGGACCGCAAGCGACACTGTATGGCCGCAACACGATGGCCGGCGCCGTCAAGATTATTTCCCGGGCGCCCGGCGACGACTTGTATGCCAGCGCATCCGTCGGTGTGGGCGACTACGACACGACGAAGGTGAAAGGCGCCATCGGCGGACCCATCATCGAAGGCGCACTGGCCGGATCCCTGGCCTTCGTCTACGACCAGCGCGATGAGGGCTGGATTGACAACCCGATCACCGGCGACGAACTGGGCGAGTACGAGAACAAGATCGGCCGCGTCAAGTTGCACTACTACGGTATCGAGAACCTGGATGCGACGATCAGCGCCTGGGGCGTGGACGCCGACAATGACGGCTACAACGGCATCCCCTACCAGCCTTTCGGCCAATCGAAACCGTCCCGTCCCCTGGGCAAGTTCTACGACAACTTCTCACCGGGTGGCACCAGCGGCGGCGAGTCGGAACAGCACGGCTTTACGCTGGACCTGAACTACGACTTCGGCGCCATCACGGTACGCAGCCTCACGGCCCTGTCGAGCATCGACGATGACTTCGCCTTCGACCTGGCCGGTGGCGGCTTCGACCTCGATCCCGGCACACCGGAGATCGTACCCGTGGGTATACCAGGGCTATTGGCGACATCGGACTCGGACATGGACACGTGGAGTCAGGAACTGCAGGTGCTCGGCGCCGGCTTGAATGACAAGCTCAACTGGATAGCCGGCTTCTATTACCTGAACGAGGATGGCGACCAGAAATACACTGGCGTGGCCGGCCCCGTCATCGACTTTCTCGAAAATACGGACACCGAAACCGACAGCTATTCGGTTTACGGCGAAGGCACATGGCAATTCACGGACCGTCTCGGCGCCACCGTCGGCCTGCGCTGGACCAAAGACGAGAAGGACTACCAGATCGCCTGCCTGGACGGTCCCGGCGGCGGCAACACCTGCGTGCCCACGACCACCGGCACGACTGTCAGCCTCGACGAGAACTACGACGAGTGGACACCGAAATTTGGCCTGGACTACCAGATCAACGACAAGTGGCTGTCTTACCTGACGGTGGGCAAAGGCTTCCAGGCCGGTGGTTTCCAGACCCTGTGTTTCGGCAACCTGCAGTGTGCTGATGCCGACTACGACCCACAGACCGTCTGGTCCTACGAGGCGGGCTTTAAGGGCGACATGCTGGATGACACGGTGCGGCTGAACGCAGCGGTTTTCTATGCAGCCTATGACGACATCCAGCAGACGGTGCTGACACCGGTGCTGGACGGCACCGGGACGCCGATCCCCGGTTTCGTCACTTTCCCCACGGATAACGTCGGTGACGTGGATGTCTGGGGCATCGAACTGGAAACCACCTGGACGCCCGTCGACGGTCTGAATGTCTTTGGCACGCTCGGCTACATGGACGCCGACGACGTCAAGTTCACCGACAACGCGGGCAACCGTGTAAGCCGGGAGCTGCCGTCGAATCCGGACCTCGGCGTGCGGCTGGGCTTCGACTACACGCGCGAACTCACCAGCGCGCTGTCGCTGTTCTTCGGAGCAGACATGAACTACTCCGACGATTACTTCAGCGAGGTCACTAACGCGCTGCGGATCGACGACTACATGCGGGCGAACGGTTTCATCGGCATCGGCCAGCCAGAAGGGCGCTGGCAACTGGTGCTGACCGGCAAGAACCTCAGCCAGGAAGACGACAACGTGTCGGGCATCTTCGCCCAGGGCTTCACGAATATCCGCACGGTGCTGCCGCCGCGGACGTACATGGTAACGTTAAAGGTGGCCTACTGATCACTGGATCAGGGCGAGCCTGACAAGGGGGGCGGAAGGCCCCCTTTCTCTTGATCTGGCCGCAGATAGTGTTTCCCGGATAAGCTACAAGCGCCGTTGCTATTGTGGGTGACAATGAAACGCGCCGCCGAAATCCTGCTGGTCCTGACCGTCGTTATCAGCCTGGTCTACTGGCAGGACCCGTGGCTGTGGCGACGTTACGCGGGCACCTTTGCGCAGATCGCCGGCAGCGCGCCGCGGCTGCTGACACCGAACGAAATCATCCGCGGTGACGGCACGCCGCTGTTCGAAATTGCCGAAGCCGATAAGCGCAGCGTCAGCGATGAGGCCTTCGCTGCGGCCGTGGAATTTGCCCGGCGCTTCGACAGCTATGCGCTGGTCGTTCTGCAGGCTGGCCAACTGCAGCACGAGTGGTATGCACCGGACTGGGATGCGGAAAGCCTCACCCAGTCGCAGTCCATGCACAAGTCGTTGCAGGCCTTGCTGATCGGCGTGGCGGTTGAGGCTGGCGATATCGAATCGCCGCAAGACCCGGTCGGCCGCTACGTGACGGAGTGGGCAAACGATCCTCGTGGAGCCATCACGCTGGAACAGCTGATGATGATGTCGTCAGGGCTCGCGCAGTACCGTTTCACGCTGAATCCTTTCACCGACGATTACCGCTGGCTCTACTCCGGTGACACGCTGGGTCCCGTGCTGCGAAACCCGCTGGCCGACTGGGCGCCCGGCGACAAGTTCGACTACAACAATATCAATGCCGAACTGCTCGGCCTGGTGATCGAGCGGGCCACCGGGCAGCGCTATGCCAGCTACCTAGAAGAAAAGCTCTGGCAG
>CAZTIB010000068.1:0-18899 GCA_964613615.1 uncultured Chromatiaceae bacterium | reverse complement strand
TGCAGGATGCACGAGTGCCACGAGGCACAGGAATGTGCGAGAGTGGCCTCGGTGTGCCACAACTGGTCAACAAACGCCGCGAAGAATAGGCATCGAATCAATTTTTCCGCTTGGCATGAAATAAGAATCGGTTCGACCCCTATTTCGGGGATGGGGGGAACCAAGCCACCCGGTCACGGTCGTAGATGTTCCAATGCACGCGCATTCGGGCCGCGATGTGTCGGGCACGTTACAGGGACCAAATGCCATGTTTGCAAGCGAGGGGGGCTGTCGATGAACGCCATGTCCCTGGCCATCGCGGCCAGCGCGCTGCTGCTCTATTCGCTGGTGTCCGGACGTCTGCAGGGCACCATCATAACGGCGCCGCTGGTCTTCGCCGCTTTTGGGCTCGCCATCGGAGCGGGGGGCTTCGGGCTCGCTGAGCTGGATTTCGAACACGACGTGATCCACGTGGTCGCCGAGCTGACCCTGATACTGGTGCTGTTCACCGATGCAGCGCGCATCAACCTCAGTAGTGTGAAGCGCGATCACGACTTGCCCGTTCGCATGCTGGTCATCGCGTTGCCACTGGCGGTACTGGCCGGCACGGTGGTCGCGATGGGGCTCTTCCCAGCGCTGATGTTTTGGGAAGCCGCGCTGCTGGCTGCCCTTCTTGCGCCCACCGATGCAGCCCTTGGGCAGGCAGTGGTGTCGGCCAGGGAGGTGCCCGTGCGTATCCGCCAGGCCATCAACGTGGAGAGCGGCCTGAACGACGGTATCGTGCTGCCGGCCGTGCTGCTGTTTGCCGCGCTGGCCAGCGCGGAGTCCGAAGCCGCGTCCGCCAGGCCATGGGTGCAATTCATACTGCAACAGCTCACGCTGGGCCCGCTCGTCGGCGTCGTACTCGGCTATCTTGGCGCGCGGTTGCTCGATATGGCGGCCGAGCGCAACTGGGCCAGCACCGAATACCAGGGCATCGGCATCTTGTCGCTGGCGATCCTGACCTATCTCACCGCCGAACTCGTGGGGGGCAACGGCTTCATCGCGGCGTTCATCGGCGGCATGGTCTTCGGCAACTGCCTGCGCCATCCCTGTACTTTCCTCTTCGAGTTCATGGAGACCGAAGGCCAGCTGTTGATGCTGATTACCTTTCTTGTTTTCGGCGCGGCCCTGTTGCCCGAAGGCATCGAGCACTTCAAGCCGGAGTACCTCATTTATGCGCTGCTTAGCTTGACCGTGATCCGCATGATTCCGATTGCGGTCTCGCTGATCGGTGCGCGGGTTAGCCTGCCCACCCAGCTCTTCCTGGGCTGGTTCGGCCCGCGCGGGCTCGCGTCGATCCTGTTCGTGCTGCTCGTGCTGGAAGAGGCCGACGTAGCGAATCGTGAAATGCTGCTGTCGGTTACGATGATTACCGTCGCGCTGAGCACGCTGCTGCACGGGATTACAGCGGCCCCACTCGCGAAACGGTATGGCCGTATGGCAGAAAGTATGGGTGAGTGTGCAGAAAATCAGCCGGTGCCGGAACTGCCGCTGCGTGCGGGGCCGATGGAAGCGATGAAGGACTGACGGGAAACAAGCTATGAACAAAATCGCCATCAAGCAATGGAACGAGTTGGCTGACCGGGTGCCAGAGCATGCGCTGGTTGCGAACGTCGACCTGGTTGTCGTGCGTTACGACGACGATTTGAGCGTGCTGTACGGGCGCTGTGCCCACCGGGGCGCGTTGATGGCTGACGGCCATGTCGACGGCGACAACCTGATCTGTGGCGTCCACGACTGGGATTACCGCCTGGACACCGGCGTGAGCCAGTACAACAACAGCGAGACGCTGCCGAAGTTCTCCGCGTGGGTCGAGGATGGCAAAGTGTTCGTGGACGAGGACGAGATCGCGGCCTGGGCCCGCGAACATCCTCAACCCTTTGACCGTGATGCCTACCAGGGCGCCTACCAGGACCCCACCGGCACGGCTGACGAGCCCTACGTGAAATACATCCGCAAGCTCGCGGGCGAAGGACTCAGCAAGACCGGCCATCACGGGCCGTCGTCCGCAATGGGCGTGCCGCGAGATCAGCTGCCAAAGTGGGACGACCTGCAGTTCGTGGTTGGCCAGCTCCATAAACTGCCCCTGCTCGACGAGGAAGACGTCGGGACCGACATCGTCATCGGCCCGCGGGCGAAGCAGCCCCTGCGCCTGGACATCCCGCTGTTCGTATCGGACATGAGCTTCGGCGCGCTGTCTAGAAGCGAAGATTGCGCTGTCGAACGGCGCGGAACTGGCCGGCACCGGCATCTGTTCCGGCGAAGGCGGCATGTTGCCGGAGGAGCAGGCGGCCAATTCGCGCTATTTCTACGAACTCGCCTCGGCGCGTTTCGGCTTTTCCTGGGATAAGGTCCAGCAAGCCCAGGCCTTTCACTTCAAGGGTGGCCAGGGCGCAAAGACCGGGACCGGCGGTCACCTGCCCGGCAACAAGGTGAAGGGCAAAATCGCCAAGGTGCGGGACCTGGAAGAAGGCCAGCCAGCCATCTCACCGGCCCGCTTTCCGGAATGGACCAGGATCGCGCAGTTCCAGGACTTCGCGGCCGAGGTGCGCGAACGGACGGATGGCATTCCGGTCGGCTTCAAGCTGTCTGCCCAGCACATCGAAAAGGACATCGATGCAGCCCTGGAGGTGGGCGTGGACTACATCGTGCTGGACGGGCGTGGCGGCGGCACCGGCGCGGCGCCGCTGATTTTTCGCGACCACATCTCGGTGCCGACAATCCCGGCCCTGGCCCGGGCGCGCCGGCATCTGGACCGTTGCGATGCGGGCGACGTCACACTCATTGTCACCGGGGGCCTGCGTCATCCGGCGGATTTTGCGAAGGCCCTCGCCCTCGGGGCCAACGGCGTGGCCGTGTCGAACGCGGCGATCCAGGCCATCGGCTGCCTGGGGATGCGGGCCTGCCACACGAACAACTGCCCGGTCGGCATCGCAACCCAGAAACCGCACCTGCGCGCGCGACTGCCCGTGGACGACGCGGCAGCGCGCCTCGCCCGTTTCTTCAGCGCCACGGTGGAGCTGATGCAGGTGGTCGCCCGTGCAGCCGGTCACCGGCACTTGGACGAGTTCAATATCGACGACCTGACAACCTTCAAATCCGACATGGTGCAGCTGACCGGTGTGGCCTACGGCGGGGTTTCACGACCATGAACAGCCAGAACTTTCCAGCCCTGGATGCTGGTGTCATCGGGCCCACCCGCGACGCGCTGCACGCCTATGCACAGGTCCTTGGCAGCTGGCTCGAGGCCTGCCGGCCGCGGCGCAAGCACTGGTGGCACATCAGCCTGCGGCCAACCGTGCGTGGTTTAACCACCGGCCTGGTGCGCGCAGGGGGCATCGACTTCGAACTCGAACTGGACCTGCATCGCGGCGCGCTGCGCGGCCAGGTGGCCGGTGGCGGCGAACTGCTCGTGCCGTTGCAGGGTCAGCCGGCTGCAGAGCTCGCGGCCGCAGTGCGCGAGTTTCTGCTCGCCGCGGGCATCCCGGCAGACATTGTCCCGGCCAGCCCGGAGGCAGGAGATGCTACGTCGAATTATTCCGCCGACGTTGCGGCAACGATAGGCCGGGCCTGGGCCGCCGTCGCCGTCACCCTTGCCGGTCTGCGCGCCAGCATCCCGGAGGAGACCAGCCCGATCCAGGTCTGGCCGCACCACTTCGACCTGGCCATGGTCTGGCTGCCGGGTGAAAAGATTCCCGGCGAGGACCCCGCAGACGAAGGGCACTCGGACAAGCAGATGAACTTCGGCTTCACGCTGGGCGACCCAGTCATTCCCGAGCCCTATTTCTACGTAACGGCTTACCCGCTGCCACCCGCCTTCCAGCGGCTGGAGCTGCCCGCCGGTACGACGTGGCAAACAGAAGGGTTCAGCGGCGCGGTGCTCCGCTACAGCCATCTCGCCAACGAGGCGCAGCCTGAGTCTTACCTGCTCGGGCTCTGGCAGGGTCTGGTCGCCGCCGGCCGCGATCACCTGCTCGACCGGCCTGCAGCAACATGAAGAGGTAACCGGCAATGGGCGCCGCTCTATCGCTGTTTGTCGTCATGACAGTGTCCGTCTTTGTCGTCCGCGTCGCGTCGGTGGCGCTCAGGCTCACCGGCCTGGACGAGAGCACGGCAAAGTTTCAGGCGCTGTCCGCCGTAACCGGCACCGGCTTCACGACCCGCGAGTCGGAGGTCATCGTCAATTACCCGGTGCGGCGCAAGATCATCACGCTGCTGATCATCGTCGGCAACCTCGGCCTGGTCACCGTGCTCGCCACGGTGGTGGTCTCCTTCGTGCAGACGGAAGGCCAGATGGGTGCGGTGTTCAACCAGCTCGCCTGGCTAGTCGGCGTGCTGGCCGTGCTGTGGTTCATGATCCTGAACAAGCGCGCCGATCGCTTCATGTGCGGGGCCATTGGCCGCTTGCTGGCGTCCCGAACCCGTCTCGGTCAGCGGGCCTATCAGCGGTTGCTGCAGGTGGGCGACGACTACAGCGTCTGCGAGCACCCACTCGATTCGCTGCCGCAGGGGACGGGCAGCGCACTGGACATCCAGGCACTGGAACAGATGGGGCTCCAGGTCCTCGCAGTGCGACGGGATGATGGTGAACTGCTGTCGGGCCTCCCGTTGCCCGATGCCCTGCAGATGGGCGACACGCTGGTGCTTTACGGGAGCGACCACGCGCACCACGCCCTTGAAGAAAAGTGAGGGTCGACCCGATTGTTCGGAATGGTAGCGTAGGAAACAGAAATCGGTTCGACCCGCATTTCAGTCGTGTTGCGTCTCAGGTCGAGAGACTGCCGATCAGACTTTGCGTTTTCGATTCCGGTTGCGTCGTGAGTCGATCGGAATCGGCATCGTGCGCATCATGGGTCTGGCGGTGGGTTTGCCAATATAGTTTCCCTGCGCATAGTCGATACCCAGCTTGGCGAGGATTCCAAACACGGCAGCCGTTTGCACGTACTCCGCGATGGTTTCGATGCCGGCTTCCCGGCCAACTTCGGCGATCAGGCGTACCACCTTTTGATCCAGCGTGTTGTCCGCCAGCCCCTTGATGAACGAGCCGTCGATCTTGATGTAGTCGACCGTCAGTTCCCGCAGGTAGCTGAACGCGCTGTAGCCGGTGCCGAAGTCATCCAGAGCAAAGCGGCAGCCCATCTTTCGCAAGGCCGTTATCTCGCTCTCAACATGACGCAGATGCCGGGCGGCGAGACTTTCGGTGATCTCAAATATCACGTGTTCGGCGGCCACCCCATGCGCTTTGAGTTCGTCGCGGACCAGGGGTGTCAGGTTGCCGGTTTCGAAGGCATTCGCCGACAAGTTGATCGTAAAGCGCAGCTCCGGGTCGTTGACCTGGTACTCGCTGAGCGCGCGAATCGCATGCCGAACGACCCAGGTATCGATCTCGCTCATCAGACCGAAACGGACCGCTGCGGGCAGGAATGCGTCCGGGCCGATCGTCTTGCCATCGGGCATGTCCAGGCGGAGCAGCACTTCATGATGGCGGGTCTCGCCGGTATCAACGCGGACAATCGGCTGATAGCGCAGCAGGAAGGAATCAGAATCCAGCGCGCCCCGCAGCAGCTGGACCCAGCCCACGTCCGCCGCCATCTGCTCAGTCTCCCGCTCGCCGATGTTGTAGGCCTTGAACTTGTTGCGGCCACTGGTCTTGGCTTCACGGCAGGCAATATCCGCCTGCGAGATCAGCTCGTCATGCGTGAATTTGGCAGACCGGATCATCGTGACGCCGACGCTGCAGTGGATGTGAAAGACCTTGTCGTCTTCGTGGTGCACGAGCCGCCGCATGTCCTCGACAATGGTGGCTGCCAGCATGCGGGTTTCCCGTTCGGAAATCCCCGACGCCAGCACGACGAATTCGTCGCCGCCGAAGCGGGCCGTCACCGCGTCGTCGCCCACCGACGTCTTGAGCTGTTCTGCCACGGCCTGCAGCATCCGGTCTCCCGCGGGATGTCCACAGGTGTCGTTCACGTACTTGAACTGGTCGAGATCGATTAACAGCAACGCACTTTTGTAACCGTTCGCGGCTGTCGCCCGCACTTCCTCCTCCAGCTCCTCGATGAATCGCCGCCGGTTGAACAGGCCGGTCAGCGCGTCGTGATTGGCATGCTCTAATAGCCTGGCATCGCGCTCGCCGAGGGCGCTCGCCGTGGTTTTCAGCGCTTCGACGATGTCGGAAATTTCCCTGTGTTCAGCGGGTTTGAACTCCACGTCGAGATTGCCCTTCGCAATTTCCGCGAGGGGCTGTTGCAGGTCCGAAATCGAAGACAGCGCGCGCAGGAGATAGCGTCGGCCGGCGATAACAGTGCCGAGGAGCAGGGCAACCAGCACGAGAATCGCGACCTTTAGCCTTTCCACCAGGTTTTCATGAAACAGGCCGTAATCCAGTTCCAGTGCCACGAATCCCGTCAGTGACCGGGAGCTCTCGCCGACGGCCGCGGTATCCAGGTTGAAAAGCCCATCGTCCAGGAGCGCCTCGGTCCAGATCGGCGCGGAAATTTTGAAGGCCGTGCCGTTGAAGATGCCGCGCTCGACCACGTACGGCGCCTCATTATCAATCAGCGCGGTCAGCCGCTGCAGGGAATCGGGGTCGAGGGCCGTCGCTTCGGGTGCCTCGCGGTCGGGATTGGCAATCGCCATCAACTGGGCGCCGTCTGCGGCGTAGTAGCTGACACTGCTGATCTCGGGATACTTCGCAACGAAGCTTTCCAGGCGAACAATCACCTCGCTGTCCCTGGGCAGATAGAGGGGTGCACCCAGCTCGTTCAGTTCGTCGGTCCACTGCATGGCCCAGCGGGCGTAGCTGTCCTGCAGTACCCACTGGCCGCCCCAGTAAAGACCGGCAATGGCGAGGGCGCCAATGCTGAGCGTGATGAAAATCTGCAGGCTCAGGATTTCGTGTACGAGCAGGCGTTTCTGCCGGTTCCGTGTTGCCCGGTCAGGCTCGCCGGCTGGCAGCATGCCCCGTGCCAGGCTTCTGATCCACTCTGTCACGGCGAATTCGCCACCCGGCTGCTGTCTCCCATCGCGCCGTTCTCATCGCGATAGCGGGCCGCCAGCGCATCATTGACCACGATGTTGATGTCCGACAGCGGGGTCATGGCCGGAATCGCGTCGTTTTCGCCTTTCGCGAAGCGTTCCAGGATCGATTCGGTCGTCGCCGCGATGTCCGCGGCCACCGCGGTCGAGCTGATAACCGCACCCAGCCGCAGCAGCGATTCGTTGAAGACAGCTACCTGCACCCGACGCTGTGATGCCCTGTCGAACATGTGTTTCAAGCCGGCCCGGCTGAGGATCCTGTTGTCGGGAAACAGCCAGAAGCCGTCAATCTCGGGAATCATTCGATCGAACAGGTACATGGTTTCCCGGTCTGATGAAGCCACGCGCGCATGCAGATTGATGTTCGCGTCGCGGGTAGCGTCACGGGCCTCGGCAAGTAATGCCTCGTGCCCTTCGCCCACAATCAGACCGACGTCTTTCAGCTCAGGATTCAGTTGTTGCCATGCCTCCAGCTGCAGGACTAGTGGCGGGGTGGCCGCAACGCCCCTCAGGTTGTCCGCGACAAGTTGGTTGCCCTGCACGTTAAAGACCTGGCAGAACACGACCGGCACCGGCGACAGTTGCCGGGCCTGCCGGGCTGCTTCCAGGCCGATCGCTACCACTACCGCCGCATCGGTATCGCCTATGGCCGCAAGCACACTTTCCGGGGTACGCGCATCGCCGGCGAGGTCATAGGTGGCGTAGTTGTCCAGCAGCCCTTCTAGCGCGACAGCCACTTCCCGGTAGGCCGGTCGGCTGTCGCTCACCAGGATGGCTGCGGCAGGTGGTGATATTTTCGGCGCGGGCCGTGGTGCAACGGGCGCAGGGGGCTCAGGAGCGGGGGGCCGTGTCTCGATGACGGGCGTTTCAGCTGTAACCTCAGGCGGCGGCGCCGGGGCGGGCTCGGGCTCGGGCACGAGCAGCGAGCAGCCGGAACCGACGACCAGCAGCAATGCCACTAATGGCGCCCTGATTCGCCGAATGGCCCCTCGCGACCCATGCATAAAAAGCGACCTCGGCTGTTGACCAGCCATTTCGCGTGGTCCCCTCGCCGATGGCAAGGCACCCACAGACCGGCGCGTGCCCCAACGTACCCGTTCGTGGAGCCAGGCACTGCAAACCAGGTCTCACGGACGTTCTTCAACATAATCCGGGGCTACCGGATCTGTGGTCGTTTGCCTTTGAGCGCTCTAGAGTGCGTAGTCCGCCACAACTTCCATCAGGTGGTCCGACCAGCGTGCCGGGAACGGCTCGGTCAGCTCCACTGACTTCGCAAAGTCTTCGGCAAAGATGCGTTCGAGCAGTTCATCGACCGATTCGGGGTGCGAAGTTGCAAGATTGAGTTCCCGGTTGGTGCGAAAACTCAGCTTGTCCCAGTTGGCGGAGCCGAGACAGGCCCAGCCATCGAACACCGCCGCCTTGATATGCGACATGCCGGGATACAGGAACACGCGGATGCCGTGTTCCATCATCGCATTGGCTGCGAGCACGTTGCTCTGGTTCATTGCGCCGTGGTTGCCGACCAATGGCAGGATTATGCGCACGTCGACACCGCGCCGCCTTGCGCGCGCCAGCTCATAGAGCATTGCGTCGTCACTGAAGTAGGCGTTCTGAATAAAGATATAGCGCTTCGCGTTGCGGATGGCTTCACGTTGTGCCCGGAAGATCTCCGCATCGCCCGTTCGCGTGAACAGCACACGCATCGGATAGCCTGTGTCTTCGGCGACGTTGCGCTTGGCCTTTAGCTTGTGGAAAAAATAGCCGATGTCGCCGGCCGGCCCGGCGTATGCCCAGGCGTCGTAAAACTCCCGTGTCAGTACGTCGACGACCGGTCCGCGCGTCTCCACCATCATGTCGTGCCAGACATAACGGTACTCCCGCCCTATATTCATGCCGCCGGTAAACGCCAGTTGGCCATCGATGATAGTCGTCTTCACGTGGTCGCCTGTGAGCCAGGGATTCTTGACCTGCCGCACGTCGATACCGGAATCCGTTTCGAGAAATCGCCGGACCGACTCCGGTGGGACGTATTCCTCCGGCGTGGTTTCATGTTGAGTGCCGGTTGCGAGGATGGTGCCGAAACCGTCGAGCAAAATCTTGACGTTGACGCCCTCCGCCGACCGTCGCCGCAGCAAACGGCCGATTTTTTCCGCGAAGTCGTCGTTATCAAAGATGTAGGTCCGGACCAGGATTGACTCGCGCGCGGACGTGAGCGAGTCAATCAGGCGCGTGAAGTAATCTTCCCCATCGATCAGATATTCGATCGTGCCCTTCGTTGCCGGGCGACCGGTGACTCGATCCAGGCGGCGTTCCCAGTCGTCGAGATCCATTCCGGGTTGATTCGAAACCTCGGGTATGGGCTGGGACTCCAGGGTAGCCAGCCAGGTGGGGCGGACCGTTTCGACGGCCGCCTCGGTGGCCGCGAACAGCAGCCGGAAAACCGATGACACCGGCCGCAGAGCGAGACCGCCCAGGTGGCTCTGGGCGACGTGGCCAACCGACTGCGCGGTCTGCGTGCCCGTGGGTGCCGTGGCCCCGTTCCGGGGAAGCGGGGCATAGCGCATGAACGCCGCCACCGGCAGGTCGAGATTCACGTAGAGAAACGGCAAAGAATATGCGCCGATGTCACCAGTACTGAACACGACACGCCGATTGCTGATGCCCTCTTGCTGCAGGAACAGTTCAAGCTGCGGCAGGCTCAGCCGCAGAAAATCCCTGAAATCAATGCTTTCCCTGACCGAATAATTGGCCGGCTTGTTCAGGAACAGGCGACACTCGAAGTGATTGGCCTCGTTGTAGAAGAGAAAGTAGTCGTCGTTACCGAAATGCATGACGATGCCGGCCTGCTGCGTTCTTGGCACCACCGACGCAAACAGCTGTTCATGAAACCGGTTCCATTGGTCGATGCCGAGCAGTGCGGGAACGATGTCCTTTTCCGCCACGTCTGCCCAGCGCTCGCGTTGCCGGTATTCGAGCGGCAGGATGTAGGGACCAGAGTACGTGCCATTGTCATCGGCTGCCTCGGTTGCGAGATCAATCCGGTTCGACCAGTTGCCGCCGCCGTACACGACTCCATCGGCACTGTCGTAGCTGATGTAGAACTCGCCGTCGGCGCCAAAGGCTTCCAGCGCAACGAGTGGTTCCAGTACGCCCTCTTCGGCGAAGCGGCCCTGGAGCGTGGGATACTCTTCGGGTGGAGTTTCATCTACTGCTGCGCGCTGCCCGGAGCAGCTGCCGGCAATGATGGCGAGCAGAAGCAGCGCAAGAAGATGCACCAGTCTCGTTAGCGTCACTGAGTTCATCAAGAGCCCGTCCGCCCGGAATTCAGGGTGGCGCCTGCACTCTATCAGGACTGACCACCGTCGTTCGTGCAGTTGTTCTGCGACTGCGACGAAGTGTAAATGGCACTCTTAGCGCACCTCTTGGGCGGCCGACACTTCAGCTTCTGGTGGTTTCTTTCGCCCATGGGTCTGATTCCCGCCTCCATCCGATGCGGGAAGTCGTGGGTTACATAATCAATGAGAACCAGCAAGCCAGGCGCGCGCAAGCGCTGATAGATGTTGGGCATTCCTAAGCTGCGACCTTCATCGTTGCCCAACATTGTCGGAGACCGTAGGCTAATTTTTGAGAACCCGGAATAATGGGCAAGTCGCTTGCATGACGGGGACGAAAGGTAACCTATTTGAGGAGACGCCCAGGATGGCGGGACTGCAAATGGGGTCCAGATCCTTCGGAGACCCGGCGATAGCTGAAGTCCCTCTAGAAGCGAGAACTGGATCCACATTCAACTTCGAATGTTCCCACGGTCCTGGCAGTTCCGCATGGAGGATTGTTCATTAATTTCCCCCATAAGAGTCATTTCAGGCGCGCACCCGTTTTTGTTGCGCCGCTTACCGTCCTTACACTTGCTTGTTATTCTGGATCCGCGCATGCGCAATCGAACTCGGGATTTCTAAAAGCGGATACAAGAGAACATAGTTCAAGCGTGTCGCCAACGAAACAGATACGGCGCAATCCAAGAAAGCCCAAGTCGAATCACAAGGTCCCCCGCACACTAGACGGCCACGGCAACAATAGAAAGCACGCTGAGATGAACGAGACAGATACGTTGCTCAGGCGTTATCTGCCCAGCGAATACACGGACGGTTACAGCGAAATGGCTGGTCAGTCCCGTCCCGGTCCCCGGGAAATCAGTAATCAGGTGTTTGCGCAGACAACCGATCGCCCAAACCCGTTCGGCGCAAGTGACTTCGTCTGGCAATGGGGTCAGTTTCTAGACCATGATATTGATCTGACCGACGGCGTTGATCCGCCAGAGAGCGCACCCATCAGCGTGCCCTTCGGTGACGAGTATTTCGACCCCATGGCGACCGGCGCGGAGCAGATGCAGTTCAACCGTTCGATCCACGGCTCCGATCGAGATGGCGTCCGCCAACAAGTGAATGAAATTTCGGGCTGGATTGACGCCTCCAACGTATATGGTTCCGACGATGGACGCAGCGCTGCGCTGAGAATGCTCGATGGCACGGGACGTCTGAAAACCGGGGCGAATGATCTATTGCCAGATAACAATGACGGTCTGGAGAATGCCGGCGGCAACAGCAGTGAGCTGTTCCTGGCCGGTGACGTGCGCGCCAACGAGCAGGTCGCATTAACGGCGATGCACACCCTTTTCATGCGCGAGCACAATCGCTGGGCCGTCCGCTTGCGGGTGGAGCACCCCCAAGCCAGCGGCGATGAGATCTTCGAACGCGCCCGAACTCTGGTAGCCGCTGAAATTCAGCACATCACATACACGGAGTTCCTGCCAGTGTTGTTGGGCAGACATGCCATGCCTCGCTATCATGGTTATCGATCGCGTACCGATGCGCGCATCATGAACGAGTTTTCAACAGCAGCATTTCGCTTGGGACATAGTATGTTGAGCCCGATCTTGTTGCGGCTTGATGAGAAAGGGCAGGCAATCGAGGCAGGTCATCTCGAACTGCGCGACGGATTTTTTGCACCAGAGCAGATTCGTCAATACGGTATCGAGCCGCTGTTACGCGGTTTGTCGCAACAGCTGGCTCAGGACGTCGACAGTTTTGTTATTGATGACGTGCGCAACTTCCTGTTTGGCGCGCCGGGTCAAGGTGGTTTTGATCTGGTATCGCTCAATATTCAGCGCGGTCGCGACCATGGATTACCAAGCTACAACAATGCGCGACGTGCCCTCGGCTTGACTCCCACCACAACTTTCGAAGACATTTCCGCCGACATGGAAGTGGCCAATCGGCTTCGGCAGATATACAATAGCGTGGAAGACGTCGATCTCTGGGTCGGCGGCATGGCCGAAGACAATTACAGGCATAGCATGCTCGGTGAATTGTTCCATACATTAGTCAGGAAACAGTTCGAAGCCCTACGCGATGGCGATCGCTTCTGGTATACGCGTTCGATGAACCGGAAAAACCTGAAGCGAGTTACGGCGCTTCGCTTGGCAGACATCATTCGATTGAATACAGATATTGGCGCCGAAATTCAGGATCACGTGTTCAGAGTGCCGGGTCAACGCACAAACACGCGACACTGACTCCCAGATGCTGGGACACTTCACTTACCTCGCGGCTTCGGCCTAGCTTGCTCCTGCGCAGGTACAGCGCCGCCGGCCCTTCCAAATGGCGTGTACCTCCAAAAGTCCGTCCTCGTGGCAACAACATGCCCTCGAGCAACGCTCTTTCGCGACAGTCGTGTTGCCTTGTGACCGGAAAAACCGGGCGGCTCTACTCCCAGGGACCGGGGATGACCGGGTCCAGCGCAGCAAAGGTCTTGTTCCGGGTGCGCTCGTCATCCAGGATGTCGACGATGAGCTGGGCTACGTCTGCCCGGTGAATGAAGCCCAGCGCCGAGCGATTTTCCGTCAGCACAGCCCCGCCGGTGGGCGAGGTTTCGTTCTGGCGCAGTCCACCCGGCCGGATGATGGTGTAGTTGACGCCACTTGCCATCAAATAGTCCTCGGCCTGCGTCTTGAGCGGCAGAATTTTGCGCAGCACGATTTTCGACAGCAGGTTCGCAGCATCGTAGCTGTCCCCGGCACCAACAGTCGAAACGAATACGACACGGTCGATGCCGGCGGCCTTGGCTGCATCGAAGATGTTTCTATTGCCCAGGTAGTCGGCCGGTGGCTCGCATTTTGCGCACGTGATCGTCGTGACGATGGCCCGAAAATCTGCAGAGTTCACCGCCTCGCGCACGCTTTCGGCATCCATCGCATCGGCCACTACTAACGTCACGTCCAGGGGCTCGAGGAGGCTGCGATTGGAACTCGGTCGCACCGCTGCGGTAACGGGCTCGCCGCGAGAGCGGAGCAGCTTCGCCACTTCATATCCTGTGTTACGCGTCGCGCCGAATATCAGCACGGGGCGGGGATCGCGGTCCGCCGCGGCGACGGGTTGCAGGTCGAAAGTATCATCGGGAATCGTTGCTCGCAGGGTCAGGGCCTGGTAGGCCACAAACACGACGAGCAGCAGGACGAGCCCAAGTGTGGTTTTCAGCACGGTCTTCAGTATTCGCATGGTGTGCGCCTCCCTTGTTCTGTGTTTGCAGCAGTTTGTTAATCGCGCTGCGCACGGGGCCCGTTACGGACTTCGGGAAGATTAGCCCAATATCCGGTGCCTTGCAGAGCTGCTGTTTCCTGCGACAATCATACTGCGTCGCGGGCGACTGGCTCACAGTGAGTCACTGGAATTAGGAGAGCGTCATGGGAACCCTGGTCATCCTGGACCTGCCTGTCAAACAGGAGTCTGTCGTCGAACTGCAGACTTATTTGAAAGAGATTTTCCCGGACACCCGCCGATTTGAAGGTTGCGAAGCTATCAACGCCTATCTGGGTGAAGACGGTAAAACTATCGTCCTGGTCCAGCGCTGGAATTCGCCGGAGAACTACCAGCGCTACCTGACGTGGCGCCAGGAAACCGGCGTATTCGCCAGGATCATGGCGATGCTCGATGGTGAGCCCGTGATGCGTTTTTTCAACCCAATCGACGCTTGAGCGACGAGGGCAACTGGAAGCAGCGCGGCTGGCATTCGCCGTGCACGCCTGTCACTGCGCTGGCAGTTCGAATACGTACAGGGCGTGCCCGTTGGTGGGTTGATAGATGTCCGGACTGATCACTGCCGTCAACGCCCGGAACACGCCAATGCCGGTGGGTACGGCGACATACTGTTTGTCATTCACGCTGTAGGTGATCGGGAAGCCCTGCGTCGGTGCACCGAGGCGCGTCTGCCAGAGCAATTCACCTGATTCGACGTCGAAGGCCTTGAAGTAGCGGTCGAGATCCCCAACGAAGGCCAGGCCGCCGCCGGTGGTCAGCACCGAGGTCATAAACATCGCCCGTTGCTCGTGCGTCCACCTGGGCTGCATGGACTCCACGTCCATGGCGACAAGTTTCCCGAGCTTGCCGTCGCTGCCGGGCATCTCGAAAGACCTGGAATCGCCGCCGTAGCCGCCGGAGCCGAGCTCCAGCGCTACCTCGCGGCCCACCATCTCGGCGCACAGCTGGTGCAGCGGGATCACCAGCGCTCCGGCTTCAGGGCTATAGGCCGTGGCCTGCCAGTTGTGTCCGCCGTAGATGCCGGGGCAGGCGGCAATGGGATCGCCAATACCTGCGTCGATGATGTCCTGCCGATAGGTCACCTGTCCGGTGGCCCTGTCCAGCAATGCAAAAATATCCTGGTAGATAGTCTCGGTGAAATCCACGAACTCGCCGTTGCGCCGGTTCAGCTTCCACAGGATGCCGTCCTTGCCGACGGTGTACAGCAGTTGCTCCCCGTTCACGTCGATGAGCACCCGTTCGAAGCCTACCTCCATGTCGATGGTTTCGCCGGGTATGTGCTGGAAGTACCAGGCGATCTTGCCGGTGGTGGGATTCAGCGCGAGGGTCGAGTTGGTATATAGCGCCGCGTCCAGGGGCGACATGCCGCGGCTGGCCGCCACCCAGGGTTTGGCCTGGGACGTGCCGATGAAAAACAACTCCAGTTCCGGGTCGTAGCTGCCCGGAATCCACGTGTCGCCGCCGGCCCGCAGTTCCGGCGCCTTGCCGCCCCAGGAGCCGTCGTTGGGATCTCCGGGCAGGGCGATGGTTGATGTTCGCCACAGTTCGTCGCCGGTCTCCGGATCGTGGCCGGTCACGAAGCAGCCGTCTTTCTTGAAGCGCTCGCAGCCGTTGATGCCGCTCAGCACGACGCCGTTACCGACGATGGGTCCGCTCGTGTGCGTATAGCCTTCACTGTAGTCAGCTTTCACGGTGCGCCACAGCTGTTCGCCAGTGCGGGCATCCACGGCCACCAGCGCGGCGTCGTAGGTGGCCATGAACAGCTTGTCGCCGTACAGCGCGATATTGCGGGTGGGCCCGCCGAGGGTCTTGGACTCGGGCGGGAAGGTATAGCCGTACTCCCAGATCAGTTCGCCGTTGCTGGCATCCACGGCCTGGATCACGTTGCCCGGATGCGTCAGGTACATGACCCCGTCGTGCACCAGCGGCGTGACCTGGTTGCTGCCTTCTTTCATCGCCAGCACCCACGCCAGCTTCAGGTCGGCCACGTTGTCGCGGGTTACCTGGTCCAGCGGACTGTAGCCCTGGCCGTCCTGCGTGCGCCGCCAGCTCAGCCAGTCGGCTGCGGGCGGCTGTTGCAGCATCTGGTCGGTCACCGGTTGGAAGTTCTCGACTACGCGATTGACAAAGCCGGAGCGACTTTTCGCCTCACCTTCAATGGTGCCGGCCGCCGACCAGGATTCCCATTTGCCCTGCGATTCCTCTCCCGCCTTACCGGAGCCGATCACCAGGCTGGAATCTGCGCGCAGCTCTTCATCGCCCCCAGCGAGACCGTTCGCGGCGAGGATATAGGCAATGATGTCGACATGCTCCGACTCCCGCAGGGAATCACTGGCGGCGGGCGGCATGTTGGCGAGGTTGTAGCGAAGCAGATCCGTACTGCTTTGCGGGCCCCACTTCGCCTGGAAGGTCGAGCCCTTGAGCTCCGAACCGTGGGCGGAGCCGCGCAGCGTCATCTGGTGACAGCCGGCGCAATGCACATCGTAGAGCTGCTGGCCTCGCGTCGCCTGCGCCTCGGTGAAAGCACCGTCGGCGAAGGCTGGGCCCGTCAGGCCGACCGCCGCCATGGCGGTGCATAGGCATTGTTCTAGCCGGCTCATCGTTGCAATTCTCAATCGATCAACTGTTTGGCACGTCGTCGCAGGAGATCATGGTAGCAACTGCAGCCCTGCCGCAAGAAACACTGCTGCTGCTTGCTGATGGCTGCTCGCGCGTGAGCGCGGGCTATCTTCTGACCTGACTGTCACTATTGGGTCCCTTGGCCTGCATCAGTCAGCATTTGGCTCTCCATAGTAGCTGCGCCAAGTGAGCAAGCTCTCCGGGAAGTCGGCGGCCCGGGGTTCATCGTAGGCGCGCATGCGTGTGGCCAGGCCGGGGCCCAGTGCGTCCAGGTACTCCGCCGTGGGTACGTAGTAGAAAAACGCCAGCAGGCGTTCGGAAAATTTCCAGCGGCCTTGATAGCGCCGGTACACGTCGGAATAGCGGATTGCCGCCAGCATCGGCTGGCCTTTGCGGTTCATTTCCGCATGCGACAGCACGGTCCCGTGGGCAAGGTCCTCGGCGTCGAACTGAATGATCTTGTCGTGACTGAAATGGTGGCTCGGGCCGAGGACCTCAAAGCGACCCTTGAACTGCTCGACCACCGCGTCCAGGCCTCGCGCGTTCATCACGCCGTCTACGGAGCGCACCGTCACATCAGGCGTGAACAACCCGGGCATGCCGTCGATATCCCGGTCGTCCATTACCAGCCCGTAGCGGGCAATCAGCTCGCAGATCTCGTTGCGGTCTTCGAGCCGGCGTACCCGGGCTTCCAGATCCAGTTTTCCATCCATGTCAGCTCCTGATCGATGTCGCTCGCGCGTATGGCTGCAATGCCAATTCTAGTCCGCCAGAACTCCGGCGCCTGCCGGTTTTCTCTCTCCCACCCAGCTGCCCCCGGCACTGGAGTAAACTCACCGGCCCACGCGCATCCAGCTACAGGCCGAGGTTCTTACAATGACAGACGTGGTCATCGCAGCCGTTGCCCGCACGCCGATTGGCCGTGCCTACAAGGGCGCTTTCAACAACACTCGATCGCCTACGCTGACGGGGCACGCGATACGGGCCGCGGTCGAACGGGCAGGCGTCGCGCCAGAGGAGGTCGACGACGTGTTGATCGGCACCGCGCTGCCGTCGGGCACGGCAGGATGGAACCTCGCGCGCATGTCCGGCCTGGCCGCGGGTTTGCCCGATACGGTGCCCGGCATGACCCTGGACCGGCAGTGCTCGTCGGGTCTGATGACCATTGCCGCGGGCGCCCGGCAAATCATGCAGGACGGGATGTCCGTCGTGGTCGCCGGCGGCCAGGAGTCCGTGAGCCTGGTGCAGGATCGCGCTTATCAATGGGCCTTCGACGAACCCGATCCCATGGTGCTGAAGCATGCGGAACACGCCTATATGCCGGTGCTGGACACGGCCGAAGTCGTGGCTGCGCGCTTTGGCATTTCCCGCGAACAGCAGGACGAGTTTGCATTGCAAAGCCAGCAGCGCTGCGCGGCCGCCCAGGAAGCCGGCCACCTGGATGCGGAGATTGTGCCGTTGCCCAGCGTCAAGCTCGTAAAGGATCGCGAAACCGGGGAAATATCGGAGCAGGCGGTCACGCTGGAAAAGGACGAAGGCAACCGGCCGACTACCAACCTGGAAGGCTTACAGAGCCTCAAGGCCGTGCGGGAAAACGGCACCGTCACCGCCGGCAACGCCTGTCAGCTCTCCGACGGCGCCGCCGCCAGCGTGGTGATGGACGCGAAGCTCGCGGAACAGCGGGACATCCAACCCCTGGGTTATTACCGCGGCGTTGCGGTGGCCGGCTGCCCGCCCGAGATCATGGGCATCGGTCCGGTCTACGCAGTGCCGAAGCTCCTGGAACAACAGGGGCTCACGATGGACGACATCGGCCTGTGGGAGTTAAATGAAGCCTTTGCGGTGCAGGTGCTGTACTGCCGGGACACCCTCGGTATTCCGAACGAACTGCTGAACGTGAACGGTGGCGCCATTGCGATCGGCCATCCCTACGGCATGACCGGGACCCGCTGCGTGGGACACGCGCTGATCGAGGGTAAGCGCCGCGGCGCACGTTACGTGGTGGTCACGATGTGCGTGGGTGGCGGGATGGGTGCGGCCGGCTTGTTCGAGGTCGCCTGAGCAAAAACCCCCTGCCGGCGCAGTTCTCGCGGGCAGGGCCTTGTCTGAAGCGTGAGCCGGCCGGCTACTTTGCGCCTGACAGGTAGCGGTCGAGCTCCGTGTGGAAATGCCGGAGCCGCTGTTCCTGCTCGCCCCACAACGGTCCCTGGAAGCCTTTCGATCGCACACCCTGCTGAACCACGGGCAACAACTCCGAGTCCTGGTCCAGCACCTGCCCCAGGTTCGGCGGTTCGTCCACTGCAGTGCGTTCGATATCCGGCCTGACGTCCCCGGACACGTCGGTGCCTTCCGGCAAACCCATCCAACCCGGCACGTTGTAACTCGGATCATCACAGGGTCGCCACAGGGTCATCGTGTTGTAGTAGAAGCGTTCGGGGTCTGTTGGATGGGGCAGGAAGCGCATCAGGAACGCCCCCTCGGCGTGCAGGCCGATCTGTACATTCGGAAAGATTCCGGTAGCCCAGCTGTCCGTAAGCTGGCCATCCACCAGGTGCGAGTAGTCGATGCCGCAACGTTTGCCGCGCTCCCGCTTGGCTTTCTGAATGGTCGTGCGAACCTCGGCGGCGG
>CAZTIB010000067.1:0-2638 GCA_964613615.1 uncultured Chromatiaceae bacterium | reverse complement strand
TCCTTCAGGTTCCGCTCGCCGGGGTTCGGGTCGTCCGGGCACGGCTCGGCCAGGTTGCAGGGGCCACCGGGGAAGTCGTCATACTCCGCGTTCAGGTAGGCCCCGGCCGCCTTGAACGTCAACTGGTCTGTGGCCGCCCAGGTGAGATCGGCTTCCAGGCCCTGGCTGATGGCCTCGGCCGCATTGCCCACGTTGAAGGTCGCGCTCGCCGAGTCGATCGTGCTGACCTGCAGGTCATCGAATTCGCTATAGAACGCAGCGACGTTCAGCTGCAGCGCGCCGCCGGCGAGCATAGTCTTGAGGCCCACCTCGTAGGCATCCACCGACTCGTCGTCGAATTCGATATTCGCCTCAGCAGCAGCCTGGTTGGCGTCGAGCTGGAAGTCATAACCGCCACCCTTGAAGCCCTGGCGGTAGCTCGCGTACAACATCGTGTCGTCCTGCGGCCGCCACTGCACGATGACCTGCGGCGAGAAATCATCTTCGGATCGGTCCTGGCTCACCGAGTGGATCGCGGCGCCCGGCCCGGCCGGCGGCACGAGTACGATTGGCGTATTGTCGTACAGGCCCGTGGGCGTCTGCAGCTGACTCACTTCCTTTTCTTCGTCCGTATACCGGCCGCTGAGGGTCAGGTCCCACTGGTCGTTGATGTGCCAGATCACCTCGGCGAAGGCCGCGATCGTATCGGTGTTCTGGTCGGTCCTGATCAGGTTGCCAGCCGGCGTTAGCGGCGGCGGCAAGGCCGCGAAGTCCCGCCGGAAGTCCACGTCCTGATCCTGGTCTGCATAGTAGATGCCCGCAATCCAGTCGAAGGTATCGCCTGCGGCTGCGGCCCGCAATTCCACCGACAGCTGCTCGAAGTTCTCGTTCCAGAAGCCGCCACCGAGCTCGGCCGGAATCGAATCCAGGTCGAAGCGGTCCGTCGCGTCGTAGTCGACATATCCTGCGGTCGACGTCACGGTTATGTCGCCGATATCCCAGTTCGCGTTCAGTCCCCAGATGTTGAACTCGACGTCGAACTTCTCTGCCCTCGGCGTCCCGTTCTGCTGGTAAATGGTCGCCCGGCTGTCATCGGCCTTGCAGTTTTCGCCGGCTGCGATGGTGGCATTGAACAGGGCCCCGGGCGGCGCCGGCCCCGGGCCGTCGGGATCGAAGTTCTGGAACGCAGGACCGCACAGCGACAGCTGGCGCGTACGACCGTTGCGGTCATTGTCGCCGTGCTGATACCAGACCGTCGTATCAAAAGTGTCAGTGGGTTCCCACAGCAGTTTGCCGCGAATCGTAAAGTCGTCGGCTTCCTCGTCATCGTTGCCCGTCTGCCGATTGTCGACGTAGCCATCCTGGTCCTGGTAACGGAACGCTAGCCGGCCGGACAGCGTATTGACCAGTGGCCCTGAAACGGCGCCCTCGAGCACATAGCCTTCACTGCCTTCAAACTCGACGGTGGGGGTGATATAGGCTTCGAACTCGTCCGTCGGGGCGGCCGTGGTGATGTTGATGGCACCCGCCGTCGTGTTCTTGCCGATCAGCGCACCCTGGGGCCCTTTCAGCACTTCGAGGCGCTCGAGGTCAAGGAAGTTTGCCCGGCCGAAACGGGTTCTGCCGTAGAAAATGCCGTCCACGGCCAGGCCCACGGCTTGCTCGAAACCGCCGTTGATACCCGAGCCAACGCCACGCACCGTGAACTGATCGCTGCCGGAAACGGCCTGGCTAAAGCTCAGATTCGGTACCCGGGGCGCCAGGTTTTCCATGGTCGCGATGTTGCTGCCGCGCATCTGCTCACCGCCGATGGCAGTGATCGCGATCGGCACGTCCTGCAGGTTCTCCTCGCGCTTTCGCGCGGTGACCAGGATGTCTTCCAGCGGCGCAGCGTCGACACCGGCGATGCAAAGCGCCAGCAGCCCTGCCAACAGGTAGGGTGCCCGGAGCGGCGTGCGTGCAGGGCCAGCCCCGGCCCGCGAGTTCCAAGTACTCATGTTCAATCTTCCTCCCTCGACCACCCCCGCCGCAGGCGCAATGGGGGCTATGATTATGCGCATTTACATTTGCATATACAAGTGATGCCAACAGACACCCTAGCCGAGCGAGAGGCCTGCTGTTGTGATTCGTCCATGGCCGTATCCCTCTACAAGTTGCTGCCGGCCTAAGCGCCGGCAAACCGCGTGGCACACAGCGGTTCCAGCCTGCTAATCCGTGACCAGGTTGTTGTCTTCATCAAATTCGAGCCGACCGGCCTCCAGCCAGTCGGAAAACGGTGGCGTCACGCCGCGTTTCTCAGTCGCGAAACGCCGTTCGTCCTCTTCTGTGCGCACGGGCCACGCGTCCTGAGGGAACACCACGCGGCGCACACGGACCTCGTCTGCTGTCACGTTCCACGCCATCATGTCTTTCGCTAGCGTGAGCGGGCCGTCGTAGGTCGTACGCACCTCGGCCTCGATGGCCGGCGCGGTGTCGAAGTCATTAAAAAAGTGATAACCCACGGCCATGCGCGGCGAGATCTCGCTGAAGATCTTGCCCGCCTGCGCCGGCGACGTGTGCACCCAGGTACCGACGTTCACGGCCGTCTTGCGGTCCCAGCCCCAGCGGGCCATCAGCTGGTCCACGGTCATGAAGGTCTCGTGAATCACCAGGTCGGCGC
>CAZTIB010000066.1:0-7694 GCA_964613615.1 uncultured Chromatiaceae bacterium | reverse complement strand
GGTTATTCGTCGTCTTCGGCTCACCGCCACAGAGTTCCCGAGTCTTGTCGCCGTACTGCAGGATGGCCCCCCACCCGCCCGGCCCGGGGTTACCCCGGCAGGCGCCGTCCGTATAGATCACGACGCGAGTCACGCGGCGTTTCGCGTGGTCGGGTTAACCAGGCCGCCAACCAGCTGTCGCCGGCGCTGCCAGACTGGCCTGACCGGCGTGACGGTATACATCTCCTTGCGGGAGCTGGTGATGTAACACGCGCTAAATGGCGGCCAGCTTCGCACCCGGCGCCAGAGATGGCCCGAAACATCGCGGAGCCGTCGAATCATCGGCCGCGATGAGCTCGCCGTTCGCGACGACCGACGCGATACGCCTGGCTGCGGCCGCACCGCGCGCGCGAAGGGCAACTGAAAGTGGTAGAAGCGTGAATCCTGCACGGTCAGGTTTAATAGTCGCAGCCAGTCACGCAAACGGCGCTCGGAAATCAGGTGGCAGACCCCGGGAGGAAACCTGCCGCGAGACAGGAGGTGACGCATTCCCCAGAACCCGTGCGGGTTAAACCCCGTAACAATGAGATGGCCGTCGGGCCGCAGGATTCTCTCGGCCTCGCGCAGAACCTTGTGGGGCGCCGGGTGAAACTCGAGCACGTGGGCGAGCAGGACTGCATCCACAGAATCATTGGGAATGGCCAGCTCATCCAGGTGGCTAAGAACTCCGGCCCCCTCGCGCCACCGGTCAGCCACCACCACCGTGCGGCGGGTTCGGGCCGCCTTCAGGAAAATGCCCGCCCCCCAGCTACCCACCTGCACCAGGTGATCGCCAAACACGCCGTCCAGCGCTCGCCGAATCTCCATGACCTCGGCGGCCAGCAAATGTCTGCCCTGCGGGGACGCCAGCCAATCCGTCTCGGCGTCATTCGGTGGCGTCGGTATCTGTGCGGTCAATGGTGTACCCGGAATCTGAAAGCCTAGAATCATACCGGAGGCGGCGGCCACTTTCGCATGGGCTTAACCAGCATGGGCACACCAGCGTACAATCCGCGCTTGCGGATCAGACTGCCGGAGTCAATATGGGTTTTCTTGCAGGGAAAAGGGCCCTCGTGGTCGGACTTGCGAGCAATCGTTCCATTGCGTGGGGCGTTGCGCAGGCCATGCATCGTGAAGGCGCAGAACTCGCCCTGAGTTACCAGGGGGAGAAACTGCAGGAGCGGGTCGAGAAGATGGGCGCCGACCTCAACGCTTCGACGTGCCTGCAGATGGACGTCGCCGACGATGCGGAAATCGAGGCCGCCTTTGCCCAATTGTCACAGACCTGGGACCGCCTCGATATCCTGGTGCATTCGGTGGGCTTCGCGCCCCGGGAGCAGCTGGAAGGGCGCTACATTGACTGCGTCACACGCGAAGGGTCCCGCATCGCCCACGACATCAGCAGCTACAGCTTCCCGGCACTGGCCAAGGCAGCGCGGCCACTGTTGAACGAGGGCGCGTCGCTCCTGACCATGAGTTACCTTGGCGCGATACGGGCGATTCCGAACTACAACATCATGGGACCGGCCAAAGCGAGCCTTGAGGCCAACGTGCGCTTCATGGCGGCTGATCTTGGTCGTGACGGCATCCGGGTCAACGGCGTGTCTGCCGGCCCGCTCAAAACCCTGGCGTCTGCCGGTATCAGCAACTTTCGCTACATGCTGAACTACGCCGCCGAAGGTTCGGCGTTGAAGCGCAATGCGACCATTCAAGACGTCGGCAATGCAGCGGCGTTCCTCTGCTCCGACCTGGCGGCGAGCATTACGGGGGAGATCCTGTACGTGGATTGCGGATTCCACATCATGGGCATGGCGTTCCCCGAACAGTCCTGATTCAGGCCGCCGCCGGGACCAGCAGTTTTTCCTCGCCCTCGAGACGGGCGACGATCACAGCGCAACAGGCGTCGCCGAAGACGTTCACACTAGTGCGCAGCATATCCAGCACCCGGTCAAAAACGAACAGCACGCCGATGGCCTCGACGGGCAGGCCCACCGCCGCCAGGATGATGGCAATGGCAACCAGCGATGCGGAGGGGATGCCGGCAACACCGATGGAGGTAATCAGCGCAATTGCAACGATGGAAAACTGGGTCCCGAAGCCCAACTCCAGCCCGTAGGCCTGCGCCAGGAACATGGCCGCAACACATTCGTAAAGCGCGGTACCGTTCATGTTAACCGTAGCGCCCAGCGGCAGGACGAAACTGCTGATTCGATTGGAAACGCCGGCGTTGCGCTCGACACACTCCATGGTAATTGGCAGCGTGGCCGACGACGATGCCGTGGAAAAAGCAGTCAGCATCGCCGGCGCCATGGCCCTGATCATTGCCACCGGCGACACCCGGGCGATTAGCTGCAGCAACACTGGCAGGGTCACCAGCGTGTGCACCGCAAGAGCCCCCGCCACCACCAGCGCAAAACTGATCAGCGGCGCGGCGGCGTCGAAGCCCGTTTGCGCGACCACTTTCGCGACGAGGCCGAAGACGCCCACAGGCGCGAACATCATGACCCACTCGGTCATCCGCATCATGACCTGGAATACCGCCGTCCAGAAGCGGTACAGAGGCTCTGCAAGGCTGTGGTCCAGCCGGGTCATGAAATAGCCGAACAGCAGGCAGAAAAAAATGATGCCGAGCATCTCGCCCTTGGCAGCCGCATTGACAATGTTCGGCGGCACCATGCGCAGGAAGATCTCCACGACATCGCCTGCGCCTCGGCCGGCGACCCGTTCCTGCAGGCCGGAGCTTTCGCTGTCCAGCGCCAGCAATTCGCCGGCCGGCTGACCGTCCACTACGCCAGGCCGCACGGAATTGACGAGCAGCAGTCCCACCAGGATTGCGGCGAGGGTGGTCGCTGCGTAGAAGAGCAGGGTCTTGCCACCCAGCTTGCCAAGATTGCCGGACGAGCCGATACCGGCCACACCGACAATAATCGACGACGCGATCAGCGGCACGATCAGCATCTTCAGCCCGTTGATGAACAGCGTGCCAAAGAACCCGAACACCGCAATCAGCGGAACGTCGAACAGCGTTGCGCTTTCGCCCGCCAGCCGCCCGACCAGGGCCGCCAGCACGATAGCGATCAAAATCTGCCAGTGCAGTTTCAGTCGCGGCATGCTGATCTGCAGGGGTGGCGGCAAATGCTCAGAGGTTGCCCTCCTCGGTGATCGCGTCAGGCGACACGGCGACCTCGGCCTCGGCGCGCAAATCCAGGATCAAGGCGCCCAGGGCTGAATTGCCCGTCTGCTGAGCCAGCGCCGCTTTGGCCTGATCGCGCTGCGCACGGGGAATATCTTCCGGTCGTCCGGGCAGCACTTCGTCGATGCGGAATACCGTGTAGGCGCCATCACCGCCGGCAATCCCGCCCAGCGTGGGCTCGCCAGCAGCCGCCGGCACGGTGCGGAAGACTTCTGCCAGGACGTCGGCGGACACCGCATCAGAGCTCCGCTGCACCGGCCCCGGCGCCAGGGGCTCCGCCCCCAGCGCACCTGCCACGACCTCGAGATTTTCCCCTGCTCGCACACGCGCCAGCAGCGCTTCACCCTGCTGCCTGGCCGCGCGCCCGGCAGCCTGCAAGCGCAGCTCTTGCTCAATCTCCCCGCGCACCACGTCCAGAGACCGCAACTCGGGCGCGCGGTACTCGGCAACGCGAATGACCACTGCACGGCCCTCTTCCAGCTCGATCAACGGGCTATTCTCGCCGTCGGTCAGCACGGCTTCACCAAAGGCCGCATCAACCAGGTCCTGTTCGAAGCCGAAGGGCGCACCTCCGGAACGCGTCACGCGCTCGGCTCGCTGCAGGGACAAGCCTGCGCCCTGCGCTGCAGGCTCCAGGCTGCCGGGGTTCTCCAGGGCCAGGTCGTCCAGCCGCTCGGCCAGCTCGTAGTAGCCGTCCTCCGCCTCGGCCCGCTGCAGTTCCTCGCGCAACTGCGCTTCGACATCTTCGAAGGGTTGCTGTGAACCGCTGCGCAACTCCTCCAGCTCAATCAGGTGGAACCCGAACTGAGTGCGCACGGGAGCAGACACCTGGGCCACCTCCAGCCCAAACAGCGTTTCCTCGAACTCCGGCACATAGACCCCACGGCCCGCCCAGCCCAGCTCACCGCCATCGCTGGCCGAACCCGGGTCGTCGGAGTATTCACTCGCCAGGGCTGCGAAGTCCTCACCAGCCTGCAGCCGATCGGCCAGTTCTGCGGCCAACTGTGCAGCGGACTCCTCGTCCCGGTCACCGTTAACCGCAATGAGGATGTGCCGGGAGCGACGCTCCTCTGCCGTCTGAAAGCGATCCAGGCTAGCTTCGTAGAAAGCGCGCACGGCCGCTTCGTCTACCGCTACTGTGCTGGCGATATCCGCCAGCCGAATTTCCACATAGTCGAGGGCCACACTTTCTTCAGTCTGGAAACGGGCGGAATTGGCGTCGTAAAAAGCCTGGATCTCGCCGTCGTCCACCTCGATACCGGCCAGCAATGCCACGGGATCGAAACGTACGAATACTGCATCACGCCGTTCCTGGTCCAGTTCGATGAACCGCCGATATTCGGCCGGCGTATAGAAGTCACTGGAGACGACGCCACCCTGCAGCTCGCCAAGCTGCAGAGCCGCGCGTTGCTGGCGCTCGAACTCCTCCGGCGCGATCCCCTCACTGGATAGCAGGGCGATATAACTCTGCTGCGAGAATTCGCCGTCAATCTGGAATGCCTCCAGACTGCGAATGTACGCGGCCACCCTCTGATCGTCCGCCCGGTAGCCCGTTTCACCAGCGTATTGGGCCATCACCCGGTTGCGGATCAGGCCCTCCAGCACGTTGCGTTGCAACTGCTGCTGCAGAAATTCGGGTAATTCACCCTGAAAGGCTTCCTGCTGCCGCACGAGCTGGTCCTGGTAAACGTCACGGAAGCGGAACATTGGAATGTCCTCGCCGTTCACCGTGGCCGCCACATTGGCCGAAGCAACGTCCGTCGTCATGTTGCCAAAAGACACCACCAGCGTCAGGCCGATCAGCCCGAGGAATACGACGGCCACCCAGCCGGTCAGCCGGTCACGAATGGTCTGAAGCATAGACTCTCCACAAGGTGGGTCGGCGGTCTGCACGCCGGCCCATGCCGATTTGTCGGGCGCGTATTGTAGCGCCGCGTTGGCAAAAAAAATGGCGCCGTTCAACGGCGCCATCCTCGAAGTAGTGGCGGAGTGGACGGGACTCGAACCCGCGACCCCCGGCGTGACAGGCCGGTATTCTAACCAGCTGAACTACCACTCCGCAGTGAACCTGGTGGGTGCTGAGGGGATCGAACCCCCGACCTTCGCCTTGTAAGGGCGACGCTCTTCCAGCTGAGCTAAGCACCCGCAGGGGTTGCCATGCCGGGAACCGGAAGAACGGCCGGGAAGCCAAGGCTTCACGGCCGGTCTTTCTTTACCCACGCAACACCGCGAAACGCGGTGCCAAGAGGCGCGCTAGTTTACGGCATCCTTCAAGGCCTTGCCAGCCTTGAAGCCAGGCACTTTGCTGGCCTTAATCTGGATGGTTTCACCCGTACGCGGGTTGCGCCCCTGGCGTGCAGCACGCTTCTTCACGGAAAAGGTGCCGAAGCCAACCAGCGACACCTGGTCGCCCTTCTTCAGCGCCCTCGTAACGGCCTTTACGACTTCGTCGATCGCGCGAGTCGCATCCGCCTTGGAAAGACCCGCCTTGTCGGCGACAACATCAATCAGATCACCCTTGTTCATTAATCTACCTTCGTTAGAAAGTTGCTTACCCTACGCCAACTGCACCCCACGGTGCGGTGAAACGCGACGTCCCCGATTGCGTAAACGATGTTCATGCACCGACCGCCCATGACCCTAAAGCCGTGACGGTTAGAGACATCTCGTGAGCAGTGCCAGAAAAGCGAAACAACGAATACGCCGCCCGTTATACAAGCGGGCCTAGGTACTGTCAATAAAGCCGTGCGCCGGGATTCAGTGCGCGCGAACTACCTTGCCGCCTTTGGCGGGCTCTTTCGCCGCTTTGTCGTCCGGCGCCTTGGCGCCAGCCGCGTCCGGGACCGGCATGTGTTGCAAAGACAACTCAAGAACCTCGTCTATCCATCGCACGGGAACAATGTGCAACTTGTCCTTGATGTTTTTCGGAATTTCGGCGAGATCTTTCTCGTTCTCGTGGGGAATCAGGACCGTCGTGATGCCCCCGCGATGGGCTGCCAGCAACTTTTCCTTGAGTCCGCCAATGGGCAACACTTCGCCCCGGAGCGTAATCTCACCCGTCATGGCCACATCGGACCGCACCGGAATGTCGGCAAGCGCTGATACCAGGGCCGTGCACATCCCGACGCCCGCGCTGGGCCCGTCCTTCGGCGTCGCGCCCTCTGGTACGTGCACGTGAAGATCAAAGGTCTGGTGAAAATCTTCTTGTATTCCAAGAACCTGGGCTCGGCTCCTGACCACCGTGGTGGCTGCCTGTATAGATTCCTGCATCACCTCGCCAAGCTGCCCCGTGTGAATCAGCTTGCCCTTCCCGGGCACCACGGCAGCCTCGATGGTCAGCAATTCGCCCCCGACCTCGGTCCAGGCGAGCCCCGTGACCTGACCGACCTGGTCGTTCTCCTCGGCACGGCCATAGCGAAAACGCCGCACGCCCAGATACTTGTCGAGGCTGCGGGTTACGATATGCACCTGCTTGTCCGAAGGCTTTAGCAGCAGCTTCTTCACCACCTTGCGACAGATCTTGGCAATCTCGCGCTCGAGATTACGGACGCCGGATTCGCGCGTGTAGTAACGAACGATGTCACGCACCGCGGAATCGGCAACGGCGATCTCCTCGGACTTCAGGCCGTTAGCCTTCAGCTGCTTTGGAATGAGGTACTTCTTCGCGATGTTGACCTTCTCGTCTTCCGTATAGCCAGGAATGCGGATCACTTCCATTCGGTCAAGCAACGGCGGCGGAATATTCAGACTATTTGCAGTGCAGACGAACATGACGTCCGACAGGTCAAAGTCCACTTCCAGGTAGTGATCGTTGAACGCCGAATTTTGCTCCGGATCCAGCACCTCGAGCAGCGCAGACGACGGATCGCCGCGGAAGTCCATGGACATCTTGTCGACTTCATCCAGCAGTAACAAAGGGTTACGCACGCTGGTCTTCGACATGTTTTGCAGGATCTTGCCCGGCATGGAGCCAATGTAGGTCCGCCGGTGGCCGCGGATTTCCGCCTCATCACGCACGCCGCCCAGCGACATGCGCACGAACTTCCGGTTGGTTGCCCGCGCGAGACTCTGGCCCAGGGAAGTCTTACCGACGCCAGGCGGACCCACCAGGCACAGGATCGGCCCCTTGAGCTTCTTCACTCGCTGCTGCACAGCGAGATATTCAAGGATTCGCTCCTTAACCTTCTCGAGGCCGTAATGGTCTTCTTCAAGCACGCGCTCGGCGCGCTCCAGATCATTGTTGATCTTGGTTCGCTTCTTCCATGGCACCCGCAACAGCCAGTCAATGTAATTACGAACCACTGTGGCCTCAGCGGACATCGGTGACATCATCTTGAGCTTGTTCAGCTCCGACTCCGCTTTCTCGCGGGCTTCGTCAGGCATTCCGGCATCGGCGATTTTTTGCTCGAGATCGGCAACCTCATTGGGCGCATCATCCATTTCGCCCAACTCTTTCTGAATGGCCTTCATCTGCTCATTCAGG
>CAZTIB010000065.1:0-8165 GCA_964613615.1 uncultured Chromatiaceae bacterium | reverse complement strand
CGTGAACCTGCCCCGCACGCCGCTGGACCAGCGGGCGCCGCTGCAGATGCTGCACGACAGCCTCGGCTTTCTCGTCTTCGTGCTGGTGCTTTGCCGGCTGGCCTGGTGGTTTCGCGGCCCGGCACCCAGCCCCCCGGTGGGCCTGCCTGCCGCTTCCTTCAACTTCAATCGCGCCATCCTGCTGGCCCTGCTGGCGACCTTCGTGCTCGAAGCATTAATCGGGCCGTTCTACGCATGGGCCGAAGGCCGCAATGTGGGTTTTTTTGGCGCCTACCTGCCGACCTTGATGGCGCCGAGTGAGAATGTCCGTATACCCACCGGCTACCTGCACAGCGCGCTGGGTTTTTATTACATGATGCTGGTGACTATCTGGCTGTTCTTTGGCACTTACCAGCACTTGCGTTATCGCGTGGGGTTGCGCCGCTTGTGGCCTGGTGCAGCCGTGTGAGTGACTGCCCGCAAAACTCGCCGACCCGGGGACTGGAATCTTGACCGCTTCACTGATGACCCGCGCATTTCATGCCCTCGTGCTGGCGGCCTTTCTTGGGCTCGCGCTCTACTTTCCCTACTGGTGGTTCGGCGTGGTGCCTTTTGCCAGCGACAGCCAGGTCAGCCAGGCCGAGATCGACCAGCTGCTCGCTGGTACGAACCTGCCCGATTTCTACGCAGCGGCTTTGCCGCCAATCACCGATGCCGAACTGGCCGCGCAGAAAGAAGCCTTCACATGGTGCCGCTTCTGTCACACGCTGGAAGCGGGCGGGGAGAATCGCGTAGGCCCCAACCTGCATCGAATCTTTGGTCAGCCGGCCGGGGTCGTCGACAACTTTGCCTATTCATCAGCGTTTTTGCAGGCCCGCGACAACGGCCTGGTGTGGACCCCGGAGACCATGGCGGCCTTCATAGCCGAGCCGCTGGCCGTCGTGCCGGGGAACCGCATGCGGTACCCGCCGATGGTGGGCTATGAAACCAACGCAGAGCGCGAGCGCCGGATGATCGAGTACCTGTTGCGCATGACCCGCTGAGCGGCGCCAGCGCTCCTACGCGTCGGCGTGACCGTGCTGGTAGACGTGCACGTCGCGCTGCGGAAACGGAATCGCGATGCCTTCTTCGTCGAAACGCTTCTTGACCCTTTCCGTGAGATCGAAATACACGGCCCAGTAGTCCGCCGAGTTCACCCAGGGCCGGACGACAAAATTCACACTGCTGTCACCCAGCTCCGATACGGCAATGGTGGGCGCCGGATCTTTTAGTACGCGTTCATCGCCCTGCACGATTTCATTCAGGACCCGGTGAACCTTGTCCAGATCGTCGCTGTAACCACAACCTGCCACCAGGTCGACCCGGCGGGTCTCATGCGCCGAGTAGTTCACGATTTCTGCGGCCATGATCTGGCTGTTAGGGACGATAATTTTCTTGTTATCGGGCGACTTGAGCACAGTAGTAAAAATCTGCACTTCCTCGACAACGCCGGCTACACCGCCAGCCTCGATATAGTCGCCAACCTTGTACGGCCGGAAGCCGACGATCATGACACCGGAGGCGAAGTTCGACAGCGAACCCTGCAGGGCCAGGCCAATCGCCAGACCGGCGGCGCCAAACACGGCGAGCAGCGATGTGGTCTGAACGCCCAGCTGATTGATCGTGGCAATCACAACCACCACCATCAGGACCGCGTATATCAGATTGCACAGGAAACGCTCGAGGGTGCCTTCCATCTGAGTTTTGGTCATGATCTTGCGCGCGGCATTCGTCGCGATCTTCGCGGCCAGCCGACCCAGGAAAAAGATCAGCGCGGCGAGTCCAAGATTGATTGCGAAATCCTCGACGAGGTCCAGGCTGACGTCGGATAAACCAAGAGCGGACAGGTCGAAAGGCATGGTTAGACCCCTTTGTGTTGCCTTGTTATTCTGCGGTTCCCGTGGAAGCGCCGGCAGAGTTTGCTTCACTCTCATGGGAGATTCAACACAGGTTACAACTACCGGGTCCAAGCCCGGAACGGGGGCTAGCCAATGCGATACGTGCAACTCGGTCACAGCGGCTTGAAGGTTTCCGAGCTCTGCCTGGGCACCATGACCTTCGGGGAAGAGTTCGGTATTGGCGCCGACGAAGCGGAGTGCCGGAAAGTCTTTGACGCGTATGTGCGGGCGGGTGGCAACTTCATCGATACGGCCAATATCTACAATCGTGGCACCAGCGAACGGATGCTCGGCAAATTCATTCGCGAAGATCGTGAACGATTGGTTATTGCGACGAAGTACACTCTCAGTACCCGGCCGGACGATCCGAATGCCGGCGGTAACCACCGCAAGAACCTGGTGGCTTCTCTCGACGCTAGCCTGGAGCGCCTGGCTACCGATTATGTCGATCTCTACTGGATGCACGGCTGGGACCAGAGCACGCCTGTGGCCGAAGTCATGCGGGCGCTGGACGACCAGGTACGGGCCGGCAAGATCCTGCACGTGGGCGTCAGCAATGCGCCGGCGTGGTGGGTGGCCATGGCCAACAGCATCGCGGCGGAGCGGGGCTGGACGCCTTTTACGGCTCTGCAACTGCACTACAACCTGGTGGAGCGCAGCATCGAGGCCGATTTTCTGGCCCTGGCTGCGACTCAGCACATGGCCATCACGGCCTGGAGCCCGCTGGCAAGTGGTTTGCTGACCGGCAAGTTCAATGCCGACAGCGATCCCGACCAACGCCAGGGCGCGCGGCTAGCCGCGGGGCCGATGAGCGAACGAACGCTGACGGAAGTCAATTTGCGGGTGGCCGCGGGCCTGAGCGCCATCGCCGCCGAGCAGGGTTGCAGCCCGGCACAGCTGGCCCTTGCCTGGATCTTGCAACGCGGTGCGCAAGCGGTGCTGCCCATCATAGGCGCCCGCAGGTTGTCGCAACTCGAAGACAACCTCGGGGCCGCCCGTCTTCGCCTCGATGCCAAAACCATTGCCCGGCTCGACGCGCTGAAGCCCCCGGCAGAAACCTATCCGTTAAGCCTGCTGAACAGTGAGTTTTTCCGCCTCATGATGTTCGGCGAACATCATGCAGATCTGACCGCACGATGAAGGACGCTGCACCCATGTCTACCGTATTCATTACCGGCGCGAACCGGGGTATTGGCCTGGAGCATGCGTGCGCGTTTGCGAGGCAGGGCTGGCGGGTACTCGCGTGTGCGCGGGACCCATCGGCCTCGGCGGCCCTGGCCCAGATTGCGGGCGAGTATCCAGAGCAGGTGCAGCTGCTCACCCTCGATGTGACGGACCACCCGGCTATCGATGCATTGGCAGAGGAGCTGCGGGACCAGCGCATCGATATCCTGATCAATAACGCCGGCAGCTTCGGGCCCCAGGGCTTCCCGGACGGAATGCGCTACCAAAGCCTGGAACACATGGACTACGGGATCTGGCGGGAGATCCTGGAAATCAATCTCCTGTCACCGTTCAAGATTGCGGTGGCCTTCCATGATCAACTGGCGCGCGCGGAACGGCCCCTGCTGGTCAACATGACCAGCGATCTGGGCTCCATTGCGCAGAACACGCAGGGCCACTCCTATGCTTACCGGACGAGTAAGTCCGGCCTGAACATGATCACGAAGGGCATCGCGCAGGAATGGCCGGACATCATCGTGATCGCGATGGCGCCGGGCTGGTGCAAAACGGATCTCGGCGGCGATAACGCCCACATCGAGACCGCCGACAGCGTCCGCGAACAGCAGCGCAGCTTTGCGCGGCTGACACCGGCCGATACGGGCCAGTGCCTGGACCGCTTTGGCACCGTTGTTCCCTGGTAGGGGCCGCCGTCCGGCCTGTGCAACTCGACCGTCGAAGCCAAAACAATGAACCTGTACCGGAACTTCACGACGCAGCAAGAGATCGATCTTGAATATGACTTCAAGCTGACAGTGCCCAAGTTCAAAGATTGGCTTGATTTCTATGTCCAGCAGAGCACTGCAGCGCGAGACAAGCTCGATTGCACGCTAGATATCCACTATGGGCCAACCGTGGATGAAACGGTCGACATCTTTCCCGCCAAAGAGTGCGGCTCGCCGTTGCTTGTGTTCATTCATGGCGGCTATTGGTTCAGTTTGAGCAGCAAGGAATTCAGCCTGGTGGCCAACGGGCTCGTCCCTCATGGCATAACGGTTGCCGTGATGAATTACTCGCTCTGCCCGAAAGTGACCATCCCGGAGATCACTCGTCAAAGCCGGGCATTGATCGCCTGGTTGCACGTCAACGCGCGGAACTACAATGCGGATGCTTCGCGAGTTTTTGTCTGCGGGCATTCCGCCGGCGGTCAACAGGTGGCGATGCTATCGGGTACTGACTGGGGCATTGAGTACGGTTTGCCTGATGACGTGATCAAGGGGGGTGTTTCCATCAGCGGCATTCACGACCTTCGCGCACTGCCATATTCATATCTGCAGCCCCACCTGCAATTGACCCACGAAGTGATTCTTCGTCAGAGCCCGTGTCTGAACGTCCCGCATTCCGGTCCGCCGCTGCTTATCTCCTGCGGCGCGGATGAGACAGCGGAAATCAGACGCTTGGCGACGGAATATCACGAGGCACGGCAAGCGAACGGTCTTGGGGGAGACTTATGGATGCAGGAGGGGAAACACCACTTTTCAGCCATCGAAGGCCTGAATGAGCCGGGCAGCGCGCTCGCTGAAGCCGTTACTGATTTCATGGCTCGATGCGAGTAAAACCTGGCAGATGCCCAATCAACACGCTCGATGAAGGGCTGAACGCAAATCAAATAAGCGGGTAGTAACCGCTGGTTGTGGGTCTCTAGCCGTGAACTCGGCGGCCGTCGAAATAATTGAAATAATTCAGACCGAAGCCAACGCCGGTTTCTGAATTACACCAAAGCTGGCCGGCCGCATTCTAGGCGGGGTCAAACGCTGCCCAGAGTGCGCCGCCCAGGCCACCGAGCACCAGGATCATGACAGGCAGGACCGTGAGGCCGAAACCGGCGCCGCGCTTGGCGGGATCCGCGATGTAGGCGCGCAAATATACGAAGCGGCCGACGATAAATATCAGGCCCAGCACGGCTGCAGCTGGCGCGCTGATGTAAAGACCGAAGAGCAGCATCCCCGGTATAAATACCACCAGCTGCTCCATCGTGTTGTAGTGCACGCGAAAGTAGCGCTCGAAGATGGCGTGGCCGGCCATAGCGGGCGCGGGAATCTCGTATTTCGCCCGTGCCCGGCCAACCAGGATGCCGAATGCAAAGAACTGGATCAGCGCCAGGGCGATAACTGCGTGGACGATGGCCATCTATCTTCTCCCGAAAACAGGCTAACGCCGGGTTGCAGGGCCTGGTGGAGCCAGGCTTGCAGCCGACAACACTCAGAACAGGACGGTCGTCGCTTTGGTTTTCAGGTACGGCTCCAGGCCCTCCATCCCGAATTCGCGGCCCCAGCCCGACTGCTTGTTGCCGCCGAAGGGAATGGCCGGATCCACTGCCGCATGGCAATTGATGCTGACCTGGCCCGAGTCGATCAGGCTGGCCATCTTGTGCGCCACAGAGATGTCCCGGGTCCACACGCTGCCGGACAGACCGTAATCCGTGTGGTTGGCTTCTGTGGCAATTGCTTCGAGGCTGTCTGAATCGCTGAAGGCCTGCACGCAGAGCACGGGGCCGAAGATTTCCTCGCGGGCGATTTTCATGTCCATATTCGTGCGGGCAAACACGGTGGGCTGCAAAAAGTAGCCCTTGCCGGGCAGCGCTTCACCTCCGCACCGAAGTTCCGCGTCCGACTGCTTGCCGACTTCAATGTAAGCCTGAACCCGTTCGCGCTGCTGGCCGGAAATCAGCGGCCCGAGCATCGAGGTGGGATCCAGGCCCGGCCCGGGTTGCATGCCGGCGGCCATCTGGCAGATGCCGTCCACTACCGGTTCGAAGACGTCTTCGTGCACGAACAGGCGTGTGCTGGCCATGCAATTCTGGCCCTGCAGGAAAAACACGCCGCGCACCGCGCCCGGTATCACTCGTTCCAGGTCCGCATCCGGAAATACGACGAAGGGCGATTTGCCGCCGAGTTCCAGCGTCACCTTTTTCAGGTTGCCCGCTGATGCATGAATGATTTCCTTGCCGACGGCCGTGGACCCGGTGAACGAAATCTTATTCACGTCGGGGTGTTCCGCCAGCGCCGCGCCGGCCGTTTTCCCGTAACCCGGCACGACATTCACGACCCCAGGCGGAATGCCCGCCTTCTGAGCCAATTCGCCGAGTAGCAGGGCGACCAGTGGCGTCAGCTCTGCGGGCTTCAGCACGATGGTGCAGCCCGTTGCCAGTGCCGGCGCCAGCTTGAGAATGGCCATGGCCAGCGGTGCGTTCCACGGTGTAATCGCACCCACCACGCCCACCGGTTCGCGCTTGGTGTAAGTCAGCGTTTCACCGTTACGAGAGTCCATCGGTGATACCGGGATGGTCAGGCCGTGAATTTTCGTGACCCAGCCGGCGTAGTAGCGCATGAACTCGGCGCCGAACTTCAGAATCGTGTACTCCGAGATCATCCGGGGCATGCCGTTCTCGAGCACTTCCAACTCGGCGAGCAGTGGCATGTGACCCTCGATCTGGTCGGCGAAGTTCAGCATCAGCCGCGCACGCTCGTAAGCGGTCAGCGTCGACCACTCGCCCTTGAAGGCCGCCCGGGCGGCCGCCACTGCGCGGTCGATATCTTCCGGACCCGCTCCGGCCACGGTGGCGATCTGCGCTTCTGTTGCGGGGTCGTGGACGGCGATGCGCTCGCCAGAGAGGGCCGGGACGCGTTCGCCGCCGATCAGCAGGTCGTGCTGACCCGCCAGGAAGGCCTGCGTATCCGGGGCCGCACTGAAACTTTCCGGGGCCGCGCTCATGTTGGTTCCTCGCCGTCAAAACCGTCAGAATATCGCCCCGCCGAAGGGCTGATCAAGGCGACGGGCCGGGACAGACCACGTGTGGGTGGGAAAGGCCACTTTGCCCGCCCGCCCATTCAACCCCTGGTCCAGATGCATGAGTGAGCGAGGAGTGGCTGATGACCCGAATTGCGCCGTTGGCGGCCGATGAAATACCTGCAGAACTCCAGGCCGTACTCGGATTTGCCGAGCAAACTATGGGGTTCCCACCTAACGATGTACTGACAATGGCGCGGTGGCCGGAGTTGCTGCAGGCCATGGCGCCAATGGTGGGCGTGATCTTTTCGCCGGGCGCGGTGTCCATGGAGCTGAAACGCCTGGTGGCGACCATAGCCAGCGCCGCGGCGGGCTGTCAGTACTGCGTGGCCCACAATGCGCTCGGCATGCAGCAGGACGGGGTTGCGGCGGACAAGCAGGCAGCCATCTGGGAATTCGATACCCACGAGGCGTTTTCGGACGCCGAGCGTGCGGCCCTGAACTACGCCCGGGCCGCCGCACAAACGCCGTCGGCGGTCACGGAGACCAACTTCAGCCGGCTAAACGCGCACTTCAACGACCGTGAGATCCTTGAACTCACCGCCGTCATCGCGTTGTTTGGCTTCCTGAACCGGTGGAATGCAGGCCTGGGCACGACGCTGGAGACAGCACCGCTGGAATTCGCTGAGCGCTCACTGGCCGCTACCGGTTGGTCTGCAGGCGTGCACGAACCGACCCGCTAATGCCCGCGATCCGCTGGCAAATCGCCATTCTGCTGTGCCTGATCACCACGGTGAACTATGTCGACCGCCAGGCATTCGCCGTGGCGGCGCCGGTCATCACCGCCGAGTTTGCGATCGACAACACGGAGTTCGGCTTCATCGTGTCCGGCTTTTTGTTTGCGTATGCCATCGGCCATTTGTTCGCCGGGCCGGTCATTGACCGCCTGGGAACGAAGCGGGCCTTCAGCATCGCGGTCATCGCCTGGAGTCTCGCCGGAATGTTGTGCGCCGCCGGCCGCGGCTTCTGGAGTTTTCTCGGCCTGCGCGCGCTGCTCGGTGCCGCGGAAGCGGCCAACTTCCCGGCCGCATTGAAATCCGTGGCCGAGTGGTTCCCGGCGCGGGAACGCAGTCTCGCTACCGGCATCGTGGCGCTGGGGCCGGGGCTCGGCGCGCTGATCTCACCCCCATTGCTGGGCTACCTGATTATCAGCTTTGGCTGGCAGTGGGCCTTCATCGTGCCCGGCGCCGCGGGCTTCCTGTGGTTGTGGATCTGGCAGCGTTACTACCACCGGCCCGC
>CAZTIB010000064.1:0-9576 GCA_964613615.1 uncultured Chromatiaceae bacterium | reverse complement strand
GGTGTTGTGACAACGCTCGCAGTCGCTGCCGAATTCACCGCTGTGGACATCGTCGGCGCGGTGACAGGACACGCACTGGCCGAACTGCAGCGTCTGCTGCTCGAGAGGCCGTGTGTGACAGGCCTCGCAAACCAGGTCCGCATGGGCCCCGTCCAGCACGAAACGCGTCTGCCGGGCGTGATCGAAGAGCCAGAAGGACCAGTCGTTGGGGTTGTGGCACACGCCGCATTCCAGACCCAAGCTGCCCGCGTGGGTGTCGTCGTCAAGATGGCAGTCCACGCATTGTTCCGCCGCATCGAGGAACCGAGGTGTCTCGTGACAATCCACACAGCCGGCATCGCGGTGCTTGCCGATCAACGGGAAGATGGTCAGGTCATGGTCGAAGGCAACGCTCGTCTGCCAGTCCTGCTCGTTGTGGCATGAACCGCAGTCTTCGCCTTCCTGGCCGTCATGCGGGTCGTCATCGGCGTGGCAACCGAAACAGGTAGACGGCGGCGCCACTTCGTGCGCCGGGCTCTCGTGGCAATCTCCGCAGGCCACCTCGCCATGGGCGCCGAGCAACGGAAAAGCCGTGTCGGCGGCATGATCGAAGGTGGTCTCGGCCCAGCCGGCCGGCGTGTGACAGTCACCGCAGGCAGGCCCGTTGCTACCTTCGTGCTCGTCATCGGCCTCGTGGCAGCTAACGCAGGTCTGTTCCAGCGGTTCGTCGAACTTGTTGCCGGTGTGGCAATCGTTGCACGCAATCTCGTCATGGCGGCCCAGCAGCGCGAAACCGGATTCTTTGGCGTGATCGAAGAGCAGTTGTTCCCAGTCACGAACTGTATGACAGAACGCGCAGTCTTTACCGTTCAGCCCTTCATGGGGGTCATCTTCGACGTGACAGGCGTAGCAATCGGTCGGCGTATTCTCATACCGATAGTCGACATGGCACGCCAGGCATTCGGCGTCGGCGTGGCCACCCAACAAGGCGTAACCGCTCTGCTCCTCATGGTCGAAACTCGTCTCCGGCCACTCGGTGGGTTCGTGGCAATCGGCGCATTCCTGGCCGAGCCCGCCGTGATGTTCGTCGTCTTCTTCGTGGCAGTCGAAGCAGGCCTGGGGGGCCTCCCGGTATTTGGTTTCTTCCGTATGGCAGTCAGCACACTCGGTTTCCAGGTGCGTCCCGAGCAACGCGAAGTCGGTCAGATCGTGATCGAAAGCCTCGGTGTCGAGACCGACCACGTCGGCATCCCGCCCCTCGTGTTCGGTGTGACAGCTTGAGCAGGTGTCGTTGCTCGCCGCTGAATCGAGACCATGAAAACCGGTGCCAGCAGCCAGATCCTCGGCTACGTCTTCGTGACAGGCCAGGCACAGGTCGCGTTGCTGGTCGCGTGAGAAGGCCACGTGGCACTGATCGCAATCGGCCTCCACGTCGGCATGCCCGGCGATGACCGGGCCGGGCATCACCAGGCGCTCGAGGTCCACGGCCCACGCCGGGGCGCCAGCGCCGCCGATCATCATTGCCGTGACCAAAATCGCATACCTTCTCACTGCCGCCGGCTTCCCGCTCAGTACATGTGCACGGCAAGAACGTGCACGATGCCGGACAGCACCATCATGAAAAGAAAGGGCACATGCACGGTGTGCCACCATGAAAACAGCCGTTCGTAAAAGCCGAACTGGGCAACCCGCCGGATCTCCGTCAGGTGCTGCTGCAAAAAACGGCGGGTCGTGTTCATGAGTCGATCCTGGTGCTCACCAACCGCTGCCGACGTCATCGATCTGGCCACCAGCTCCTTGCGCGCCACCCAGCTGAGCCGGTGATAAAGCCAGCGCGTCCGAATGCCCATGGTCACCGGGCGGACCAGGCTCTGTGCGAGGCTAGCCGGCGGTTCCATGGCCTCGTTGCCGAGCTCGATCAGGCGTTCGCGGATCTCGCGGATCAGCCCCCTGCTGCTCGATAGTTGTTCATTGGAGCTTTGCAGCTGCCCGGCCAGCCTGACCAGGGATGATTTACGGCCGTACAGGCCCTGGTGAATCTGGGAATAAAGGTAGCGACCGATGACGCCGCTACCCGCCACCAACAGGGTGCAGTAGAGCGCGACCTGCGAGTTCAGGGAACCGATATCGAAATTGCAGTGATAAAGAATCAGCAGCGGACCGACGACGCCCATCATCATGTGGATTCGAAACCAGTGCTTCGTGGCGCCAAAACGCCGCAGAAAGCGCACGCGCTTGCGGGCGCTGTATAGAAGGATAATCAGCATCAGCGAACCGCCGACGATGCCCAGCGCGTAGCCCAGCCCTTCCTCTGCGGTCAGCGGATTGGCCTCGCGCGTAAGCCAACCGAGCACCAACGCACACGCGGCCAGGGAATAACCCAGCACCGCACCACGCGGACTGAATATGACTTGCCCCCACGACCGCCGAACGCCCGCGTCGGCGCCATCGCTGCGTGCGGCGGCAACTGCTGCTCCGCTCATTCCCATGTCCTCCCTCGGCGCAAAGGCCACCCGTTCGTCCCTAACCGGGCTCGCTTATTATCGCGTTATTGTGCTTATATATCACAAATACGGAACATATAGCGCGACTTGGTCCCGGTCTTATGTGAAAAGGACAGCCCGCCGCCGCGTTCAGGTTGCGCACCCGTGACCCTGGTCACACCGCCGGCTCCCTCCAGACCACAGAATCGCGGCTAACTCGCATGGTCATGCCTAACCCCGTCACAAAATGAGCCAAAGCCTCATCCTTGCCATCTACTTCGCGCCGTTCGCGTTGATCTTCGGCTGGTACGTCCGACGCCAGCGCCGTCACCACGCGCACAGTCTTGCCGTGCTGGCGGACGCAACAGCTGCCGGCCTCACGGAACCGCCGTCGCTGCATCCGCTGATCGACCCGAACAAGTGCGTTGGCTGCGCCGCGTGTGTGAATGCCTGCCCTGAAATGCCGGGCCACCGCGTGCTCGGCCTGGTGCACGGCAAGGCCTCCCTGATCGGGCCGACGGACTGCATCGGCCATGGCGCGTGCCTGGAAGCCTGCCCGGTAGACGCGATTACCCTGGTATTCGGCACGGAGCGTCGGGGCATCGACATCCCGCACGTCCGTCCTGATTTTCAAACCAACGTGCCCGGCATGTACATCGCCGGCGAGCTCGGTGGCATGGGGCTGATCCGCAACGCGATCAATCAGGGTCAACAGGCGGTAGAGTCCATCGAGCGAGCCGCGCGCGCCGATGATCCGGAGCAGCTCGATTTGCTGATCGTGGGCGCGGGGCCCGCCGGCTTTTCCGCCTCCCTGGCCGCGCTGGAAAAGGGCCTTCGCTTTGCCACCATTGAACAGGAAACCCTCGGCGGCACTGTCGCCCACTTTCCCCGCGGCAAGCTGGTGATGACGGCGCCCGCCCGGTTACCCATCGTGGGTGACTTCCGCTTTCGCGAAACCAGCAAGGAAAAACTGATCGAGTACCTGGCCTCGGTGGAGCGGGACACCGGCGTCCAGATCAATTACCACGAGCGCGTCGAGACCATCGCCCGTGAGCCCGCTGGCTTTATCGTGCGCACGACAGCGCGCGAGTACCGCGCCAAACAGGTGCTGCTGGCGATCGGCCGCCGTGGTACGCCCCGCAAACTCGAGGTACCCGGCGAAGAGCTGTCGAAGGTGGCCTATCGGTTGATCGACCCGGAGCAGTACATCGGCCAGCACGTGCTGGTGGTGGGCGGCGGCGACAGCGCCCTGGAGGCCGCCTGCTCCATCGCCGACTTGGCCGACAGTAACGTGACCCTGTCGTATCGCTCCCCTGCCTTTACCCGCGCGAAGCAAAAGAATCGCGAGCGCGTGGAGGCCGCGGCCGCGGCCGGCCGCCTGCAGGTGGTCACGCAGTCCCAGGTTGCGCAGATTGAGGCCCAGCACGTGCAGCTGGTGCATGCGGAGCAGGAACTGCGGCTGCGCAACGACGCAGTCATCATTAATGCCGGCGGCATTCTCCCGAGCGCGTTTCTGCGCGGCATCGGCATCGAGGTCGAGACCAAGTTCGGCACTGCCTGAGCTGCTTTTTCCTGCCGGACCCAAGCGCCGCCCCGACTGGTCCATCATAGACCACCATCGCCCGAAGCCATCCAGTCAGCGGCCGCGGTTATTCGGTCGCCTGGCAGCATCCTGTGGCGGGTTCTGCCATGGGACTTGCGAGCGGGACCCGGCTGGTAGAGACTTGATTGGCGCGCCGGCGCGGCTGGTGCGCGACGGCGAGATCCCGCTGATGCGCGGTCAACGGGAAGGCTAAAAACGAGAAGGCGGCGTGCCTGCAGGCAGCAGCCGCGGGCGTCAACTCATGCTGGAAAACATCGTCCGCCACACCCGCGTCCTCGAGATTGTCGGGGACATGATCAAGGTCAGGGCGCGCGACGTCGCGCTGGGTGACCTGGCCATTGTCGAGAACACCGACGGCGCCGTGTCCACGGCGGAAGTGGCCGGGCTCGACGGCGACATCGTCAGCTTGCAGGTCTACGCTGGTGGCAAGGGCATCTCGACCCGCGCCAAGGTGCGCTTCCTTGGCCATCCCCAGCAGGTCGTGTTTTCGCAGAACATGCTGGGGCGGATTTTCAGGGGCTCCGGGGAAACCATCGACGGTAAACCCGACCTGTCAGGCGAAGAGCGCATTCCTGTGGGTGGCCCGACGGTAAACCCCGTCAAACGGCTGGTGCCCTCGCGAATGATCGAGACCGAAGTACCGATGATCGACCTGTTCAACTGCCTGGTCGAGAGTCAGAAGATCCCGATCTTCTCGGTAGCCGGCGAACCTTATAACCCACTGCTGGCCCGCATCGGTTTCCAGGCCGATGCGGACATCGTCGTGTTTGGCGGCATGGGCATGATCTTCGACGACTTCCATTTTTTTCGTACGGCCTTTGAGGACAATGGCATCTTTCACCGCACCGTGATGTTCGTGAACCAGGCCTCCGACCCCATCGTGGAGCGCCTGCTGATTCCGGACATGGCGCTGGCGGTGGCCGAGCGTTTCGCGGTCGAACAACACAAGCGCGTGCTGGTGCTGCTGACGGACATGACGGCCTACGCCGACGCGATGAAGGAAGTCGGCGTCGCGCAGGAACGAATTCCTGCCACTCGCGGCTATATGGGTGACCTCTACACGCAGCTCGCCCGCCGTTACGAGAAGGCCTGCGATTTCGACGGTGCCGGCTCGGTGACGATTCTTACCGTGACGACCATGCCGGGCGACGACGTGACCCACCCGGTGCCGGACAACACCGGCTATATCACCGAGGGACAGTTCTACCTGCACGACAGCGTCATCGACCCGTTCGGGTCCCTGTCACGGCTGAAGCAACGCGTGATCGGCAAGACCACGCGCGAAGATCACGGCCAGATCATGAACACGATGATCCGCTTCTACGCTGGCGGGCAGGAAGCCCTGCAGAAACAGGCGATGGCCTTCGAACTGTCGCCCTTCGACGAAAAGCTGTTGAAGTTCAACGAACTGTTCCGCGAACGCTTCATGGACATCAACGTGTCCCTGGGGCTGAACGACGCACTGGATCTCTGCTGGAAAACCCTGGCCCAGTGCTTCGAGCCCGAGGAGCTGTTGATGAAACAGGAACTCATCGACAAGTACTGGCCCCGCAGAATGGATGAAGAGGCAGCCTAGCGGGATATGGCCAAACTACGCCTCAGCAAGGCCGCGCTGGCCAGGGAACGCCAGCAGCTGAAGCTCTACGAGCGACTGCTGCCGTCGCTGGATCTGAAGCGGCGGCAGTTGACCGTCGAGAGTGAGAAGGCTCGAAGGGCTCACCGGGAGACGCAGGCGGCAGCGCAACAATACGAAACCGACGTCGGGCAGAAGCTGCCAATGGTCGCGAACCCCAACATCGACCTGCGCGGGCTGGTGAAGCTGCAACACGTCGAGCTGGGCACCGAGAACATCGTAGGAGTCAAACTGCCCGTGCTCGCGCGCGTGGACTACGACGTGGCCGAGTACTCGTTCATCAGCACACCTGCGTGGGTGGATGAGCTGATCACGCGGCTGCAGGAAGTCATCGAGCTGCGGCTCAAAACCACGGTCGCTGCAAAGCGGGTCCAAACCCTGGAATACGCCGTGCGCCGGGTCACGCAGCGCGTCAACCTGTTCGACCGCATCCTGATTCCCAACGCCAAGCGGAACATCAAGAAGATCCAGGTGTTTCTCGGCGACCTCGAGCGGGATGCGGTGATTCGCTCGAAACTCGCCAAGCGCAAGGGTCTGCTCGACCGGGCCAGCTGGCTGGAATCGGAGGCAGCCGAATGAGCATCCTGCGGCTGCGCAAGGTGACCCTGCTCGGGCACATCGGGGACAAGCACAAAGTGCTGGACGAGTTGCAGACGCTCGGCTGCCTGCACCTGATCCCCCTGGGGGAGGGTGCCGCCGCGCGGGCCGGACACGGGTCGTCGCAACAGGCCCGGGAAGCACTGCGTTTTTTGCTCGAGTGCCCACAGAAGCGCCGGCAGGCCCGCGACACATCGGGCTTCCAGGCTGTAGAAGTCGAGCAGCAAGCCCTCGAACTGCAACGCCGTCTGCAGGATCTGCAGGATGAACGAGACTTCCTGGTCAAGCGCATCAAGGACCTGGAACCGTGGGGCGACTTCCAGTTCCCAGCCCGGGAAGGTCTCAATTTCCTCCGCCTCTGGTTCTACCTGGTGCCGAACTACCGGCTGCGCGAGGTGGCGGAGACGGGCTTGTGCTGGGAGGTGGTCCACCGCGACGCCCGCTACTGCTACGTCGTAGTGATTTCACAGGAAGAGCCCGAGGGCATGCCCGTCAGGCGCACCCATGCCGGTGCCAAACCTCTCAGTGAGCTCAGGAATCGCCTCGATGCGGTCGAACTGGCTATCGAGGATGCGGAAGCCGAGCGCAACAGCCTGACCCGCTGGTGCCTGGCCTTTGCCTCCAGCCTGGACCGTCTCGAGGACCGCGCTGCGCTCGAGCACGCCTCGGATCTGACCCGTGACGAAGAGCCCGTGTTCGCGTTGTCGGCATGGGCGCCAAAGGAGCGAATCGACGAGCTGTACGACTACGCCGATCACCATGGCCTGGTCATCGACGTCCGGGTGCCGGCGCGTGATGAAAACCCGCCGACGCTGCTCAAGAACGAAGCTGTGGTGGCGGGCGGCCAGGACCTCGTCACCTTTTATATGACCCCAAGCTACTGGACCTGGGATCCGTCCATCGCGGTGTTCATTTCCTTCAGCATCTTTTTCGCGATGATCATGGCGGACGTCGGCTACGGCGCAGTGCTCGGCCTGATCGGCGCGCTGTACTGGAGGAAAATGGGCGGCGGTGATTTCGGCCGGCGCTTTCGCATACTGCTGGCTTGTCTAGTCGGCTCTACGCTGGTCTACGGGGCCATGGTAGGCAGCTACTTCGGGGTGGCGCCGGATCGGAGCTCCCTGCTCGGCCACGTGCAGATCTTCGATCTGTACGACGCGCCGACCATGATGCTGTTTTCCATTGGTGTCGGCGCTATCCACATTGCGGTGGCCAACCTCGCTGAAGCCTGGCGGCTGCGCCGCACTTCCGCGGCCCTGGCACCCTTCGGCTGGGCCTTCATCGTGCTCAGCGGCCTGATCCTTTACCTCGCTCTGCAGAGCGAGCACAACACCGTGGCGAGAATCTGCATCGGGCTCATGTCGCTCGGCCTGTTGCTGGTCGTGACCTTTACCGGCGCTGGCAAATCAACGGTCAACCGCGTGCTGAACGGTTTGTTGTCAATCACCAGGCTCACCAACGCCTTCGGCGATGTGATGAGCTATTTGCGACTCTTCGCCCTGGGTCTCGCGACCGCTTCCCTCGCCGCTGCCTTCAACGACATGGCCGCCGAAGCACGGGCGCAGGAGACGGGCCTTGGCGTGCTGGTTGCCGGTCTGGTGCTGATCATCGGTCACACACTGAACTTTTTGCTGGGCCTGATGAGCGCAGTGGTCCACGGGCTGCGACTGAACGTGATCGAATTCTTCAACTGGGGTGTTACCGAAGAGGGATACCTCTATCAACCATTCAACAGGAAGGAGGGGCGACCTTGGACGCAATCATCCTGACACTGGGCTGGATAGGAATTTTCGCGCCCCTCGCCTTCGGCGCCATGGGCAGCACCATCGGCTGTGGCAACGCCGGGCAGGCTGCGGCAGGCGCCCTGCTCGAAACGGAAAGCGGCTACGGCCGCTATGTGGGCGTATCGGCCATGCCATCCTCCCAGGTCATTTACGGCATCGTGGTCACGCTGACACTGAACCGGGAAGTCACGATCGAAAACTCCCCCGGCATTCTCGCGCTGGGGCTGCTGACCGGCATCGCGTTGCTGTTGAGTGCGATGGCCCAGGGTGGCACCTGCGCCGCCGCCATCAATGCATCGAAGAACAAGCCCGAGATATTCGGTATTTCACTGGCGCCTGCAGCGGTCGTAGAGGGCTTTGCAGTATTCGTCTTCGTCTTTGCACTGGTACTGTCTGCTAGCCTGCCGGGTGCCGGTGGAGGTTGATCATGGCGAACGAAGCAACTCAGACATCGTCAGGCGTGGAGTCGCTGATTTCACGGATCAGGGACCAGGGCGTTCAGGCCGGGCGTGAAGAAGCCGAAAGGGTGCTCAGCGAAGCCCGGCGTGAAGCGGCCCGCACCCTGGAAGCTGCCAGGAAAGAAGTCGAGGCGATGCGTGCCAGCGCCAGCGCTGAAATCGAAGCCGAGAAGACTGCGGCCATGGAAGCCCTGCACATGGCCGAGCGGGACACGATCCTGGAGCTCCGCACGCGGGTCACGGACGGTTTCGAGCGTCACGTGCGGCGCCTGGTCAGCGAGTCCACTCTCGACAGCGAGTTCATCCGGACTGTCGTGCTGGTGCTCGCCGGTCACGCGGCCAAGGAGTTCATCAAGGACAAAGAGGCCCGAATCCTGGTGTCGGCCAGCCTCAGCGGCGAAGAAGACAAGAGTGCCCGGCAGAAGGCGAAGGACGTGGCGCGCGAGGTCACGCTCGGCATCTCCGCCGACATGCTGCGCAAGGGCATCGAGCTGGTGCCTGCGGACGACGAGCATCGCGGCGTTCGGGTTGAGCTGGTCGGCGAAGATGTGGAGGTGGACCTGTCGGAGAAAGCCATTTCCGAACTGCTGCTGTCGCAACTCCTGCCGCGTTACCGGGCCATCACCGAAGGCGTGGAATGAAGGTCAGGCGCTACTACACGCTATGGGCTAGCCTGCCCCAGCTGCCCGACTTCACTATCGCGGATCGTTTGCCCATTAACCGGCAGCGGCTCGATGCGCGGCTCAACCTGCTGGATAAAGATGATCACGAACAGCTTTACGTGGCCGCACCGCTGCTCGCGTGGGACCGTGAAGCGGTGGCCCGTGTCGACGACCAGGTGGCGCGCCAGTACGAGGCCGCGCGGGCGAGACTCAGCAACCCGGTGCTGCGGGCATTCGTGGACGGGCAACTCGAGAATCGCACGGTACTTGCGGCGCTGCGCCGACGCCGACTCGGGCAGCACAGTCCACGAGCCCGCAGCAGCCGGTGGGGCGTGGGCACCCGCGTGCGCTGGATCGCGCAGAACTGGGACGATCCG
>CAZTIB010000063.1:0-13638 GCA_964613615.1 uncultured Chromatiaceae bacterium | reverse complement strand
CCCAACAAAGGGCGGCGGACCCCCCTGCCGTTCGTGGCCGGTCCCGGCGAGCCGAGTTCGTCCTGCGTTTTGCCCAGCGCGGCCATCCATGCGTTACCGAACAGCACCGGTGAATACCAGGCTGCCCCGATCAACATTCCGGCCACCGCCGCGGAGAAGATCGCCCACGCATCAAGGTCGAGAATATCCAGCATCGCAGCGATCTCCGTTAGTGGCTGGCTTATGTTGAACAGAGCCCACACACAGGAAATGGCTCAGTCACGCTGACTAACGACGTCAGAAACAAACGGGCGCCATGAACACTATATATCGTGTCCCGCCCGCCACTCACTCAGCCACGCCATCCGAGCTTGCCTGCCAGGCCACACATCTGGCCCGATATGGTATGTTCTAGATTAATCGGTGACGCTGATTTAACAATAATAAGGACAGGGTTATGACCTCACGTAGCCAATTCCGTCCCGTCGCAGCCTTGGCTTTTTGCCTCGCCCTGCTTGTGGCCCCAGACTCCCGGGCGGCCGCCGTGCAGGCGGACATCTTCTTCGATACTGCGTCCCCGCAGGGCGATGCCAGCTTTAACGTTACGCTCGACCTGAACGGCATGATGCTTCCCGCGCAAGATCAGCTCTTGGATCTGAGTCCGGGTGACAGGCTGCGCGTAGTAATCGACGCGGCCGCCGCCGGGGGTGGTGACGTGTTTGGCAGTGTCGAGATCGGTTTCACGCTCAACGACACTGCCAATCAGGCCCTGGTCCACAGCGTGGTGGACGTCACGGTTGATACGACTGGGCCCGATGCCTTGGCAGACAGCGGTCGACTCTACGACTGTGAGGGGTTTTTTGATTGCTCGCAGCCGATGGACGCGCTTGCCCCCGAGTTCGGTATCGCTTCTGTCACGTCCGATACCGTCTTCGGCAACGAAAAGAACATTAACGACGTCGTTATACTCACGGGCCGGACAGGGGGTGTCGAGACGCTGACCGCCGAGGATCTCTTCCTCCTCGATGGTTCGATGCCTGGCGCTGGAGACCCGCTCCTGTTCGCAAGCGCGGGTGCTGACGTACTCGCCGACCCGGACAGCGCTGCCACAGCCACCCTGGTGTGGGATATCACTGTGGTGCCGGTGCCGGCCGCCGTTTGGCTGTTTGGCTCAGCCCTGGGCCTGCTCGGTTGGATCCGGCGCAAAGTACCAACCACCTAAGAGCTGACCACCGCCTGCGCTTCGATCTCGATTTTCAGCTCCGGCAGTGCCAGGCACTGCACGCCCACCCACGTGCTGGCCGGCGGCGGGTGGCCGGCGAAAAAGCGTTCGAACTCCGGCAGCAGTTGTTCGATGAACTCCGGCTGGTAGTCCACCATGTACACCCGCACGATGGTGATATCGGCCACCGTCGCGCCGGCCGCATCCAGCGCCAGCCCCACGTTGGTCAGCGCCTGCCGGCACTGGGCCGCGATATCGTCACCGCCTACAGGCTCCCCTTTCTCGTCCATGGCCGCTTGCCCGGCCAGGAAGACTTGCTTGCCGCCGGAAACGGTGACCACCTGGGAGAAGTGATAGACGGAGCTGTCGAACAGGGCAGCGGGTTGCAGGGCGGTTTTCATACAGTAATCTCCCGGAACTGAAAGTCGGGAGCATAACCCGCACGGGCCAATTTGGCGTCGCCCAGCCTTCGCAGTGCGACGCTTAACGGCAACCGCCAAACACGGGTGTGTCAACCATTGTCCGCCGGTTGAGTGGCTGCACCGGTTGCGTCGCAAACGTTGCGGCTCCCCTGACGCCCCGAGGTGACAGGCGGTCCGGGCTGCCGCCAGGGAAGCCACTCCCTGATGCGAGCGCGGCCAGTTCCCCCGGCGCGCCGCAGGCGGAGGCGCCCGTGGCTCATCCTGGAAGCGTCGTCTCCGCCCCTACAGGGCCCAGCACCAGCCCTCCGGCGCTGTGTCAGAATCCCCTTACCAGGCACGACCGAGAGCCCGCCATGTCCCGTTTCTACAATCCCCACCGCAGTCGCAACAAATACGTGCCGGGCGACCCGAAGCCCTTCAACCTGAGCCGGTCGAAGATCGACCTGTTCATCGACTGTCCGCGCTGTTTCTACATCGACCGGCGCCTGGGCACCAGGCGGCCGCCGGGTTTTCCGTTCAACCTGAACAGCGCGGTCGACCGGCTGCTGAAGGCCGAGTTCGACATCCACCGCGCGGCGGGCACGCAGCACCCGCTGCAGGAAAAATATGGCATCAACGCCCGGCCCATCTCCCACGAGCAGCTCGACGAGTGGCGTGAGAACTTCAAGGGGGTGCAGTACCTGCATCGCGCCACCAAGTTTCGTGTCAGCGGCGCCATCGACGACCTGTGGCTGGACGAGCAAGCCGAATTCGTGGTGGTGGACTACAAGGCCACATCGAAATCCACAGCCATCACCTCGCTGGATCAGGACTGGCACGTCAGCTACAAGCGCCAGATGGAGGTGTACCAGTGGCTGCTGCGCAAAAACGGTTACAAGGTGTCGCCCACGGGCTACTTCGTTTACTGCAACGGCCGGGCGGATGAGGCGGCCTTCGACGGCAAGCTGGAATTCGACGTCACGCTGATTCCCTACAAAGGTGACGACGGCTGGGTGGAGCCCACGTTAACCCTGATCCACGAGTGCCTGCACGACGACGACATCCCGGCCGCCGGCCCCGAGTGCGACTTTTGCGCGTATTATGAGGCCCGGGGAGAGGTAAGCAATGAGCCGAGAAATAGAACTCTACCGCTGGCATAACGGCACTGTCGCCGGTGACGTGAAGCTGATCGTCGAGGTGGCCGCGATCCGCCTGGAAGACCACAACGTCGGCGAGCTCTGCGAAGACGTGTGGGATGACAAAGCCCATGACCAGGTGCTGTCGGTTGATACCCACGGCGCCGCGCAGGTGCTCAGTCACCTGGGCGTGGAATTCGGCGATGAGCCCATCGACACACTGGCCGCCCACCTGGAAAAGACCCTGGATGGCCGCAGCGATGCGGTCACCCAGTTCCGCAAGTTGATGCAGTCAGCCGGCGTAAAAATCGCTGATAGTGCCGCCTAGGAAAAACCTGGGCAGGGACTGACTCCATTTGCGCCAGCAAATGGTGTCTGTCCCCTGACTGACCAGACGATTACAACTCGTCATCTGGCGCCCTTTTGTTCGACTAACCCCAATCCGCTACAGAGATCCCCGGTGGGAGCGGCTTTAGCCGCGACAGAGCTAGAATACCTGCGTTCGTCGCGGCTAAAGCCGCTCCCACCGGGAAGTCTTTGGTGCCGCATGCCAAGCCCCGGCCAACTGCACGTCGTTACCGCGGGCAGGCCATCGTCCGCTCGAAAACCAGGTTGTCGATGATGGGCGGCGAGGTGCCGGGTGGTGACGTTTCAAATCCCACCCGGTAGATGTCGCCCACGTCGCGTAGCTCCAGCGTGTCAGTCCTGGTCGTGCAGCAGGCGACAGACGCAGCTGATTCCAGCGCGCCCAGTGCCATGCCCGCATCGTCAAACGCGGTCATTACCGCATAAGCGCCGGGCGCGACGAACACATCCGCGCCGACACTCACCACCGGCACCGTGAAGTCCACGGTGATGTTGAAACCGGTTTCAGGTGGCGGGTTGAAACGCCGGTCGTTGTCCCAGACCACGGTATTTTCGGGCACGAACCGCCGATACTCGGGGCTGCGCGACGGATCGTCCGCAACGAAGCTGCCAAAGCGCAGACATTCTTCGGCGTAGTCGTCATCCACCGCTGCAAATTCCACGGGCAGCGACCCGTCGGGCAGCGTCTCGAAATCCAGCGGCACCTGTGCCGGCGCCGCCGGCACCGGGTTGACCAGGATAGACACGCGGTCGACGCCATTCGCCCCGATCTGTCCCTTGCCGTCTATGCACCGCAACCGGAAGCGCAACTCCGTGTCTTCCTGCAGCACGGCCGGCGCGGTGAAGGTGGAATTCGGCCGTGAATCGTTACTGAGCGTAACGGTCGGGCCCTCTTCCTGGGTCCATTCGTAGCGGATAAAGCCCTCGGCGTCGAAGCCTTCGCCGTCGAGCTGCACGAGGTCACCGGAGAGAACATCCTGATCCAGGCCGGCGTTGCAGTAGGTCGGCGGATTATCGACCGGTGGCGGTACGCTGACACTGGTCACACCGCCGCCGCCGCCCCAGTCGAGTTCAGGCGTGGAACCGATGATTGCGGCCAGGCCGCCAACCACCGCTACGCCGGTGGCGAGCCCCCGCCACACTACGTTCAACGTGTTGAAAAAAGTTCCGCCAGGAATCCTGGCAGTGCCGGAAAACGGCGCCATGAAAAAGCTCCGTGAGTCATCTTCTGCGCGAGCCGCCAACTGCGGGCACGTGTTCTCGCGCCAGCGCTTGCTGTCTCCGCTCACGTTCGCGCCCTCCGTTGCAGCAACGCGAAGGCCAACGCGCAACCTGCCGCGGTGAAGACCAGGTCCATCGGGTCCATTCGACCGTTGAGCAGGTATGGCCCCACGTGATCCAGCACCGGCCAGTGGGAGAAGACATCGGGCAGCCGCGCGGCCACTGCGGTCGCGATGCCATCGGCCTGGGCAATCTCAAATACGCTGCCCACCACCAGCCACAAACCACAGCTGGCCGCGGCTGCATAACGCCAGGGCGCCAGGCACGCCGCCGTGAGCAGGCTGAAGGCCAACGCGTGAAGGAACGACGGCAGGCTCTGGCCCAGCATGCCGCTCAACCACGGCAGCGCCGCGCCGCGATACCAGCCCACCGGCAACAGATAGGCCGCACCGACGGGCCGGCCAGCCAGGTACACCAGCGTCCCGGCCGCCAGGCACAGCACGGCAAACAACGCCAGTGACCAATAGGAACGGTCTTCCATGACGATCCCTCCGGTGGAAAAAAGGAGGGGCTAGACCGCAATTGGGGGGTCGCCGTAGCGACACCGCCCGGTGGGGGAGTAGTGCGGTCTGACCCCATGTCTGCTCGAGCCGCGCTGCCAGGGCGGCTCGATTGCAGCAGTCGATCTACGTGCCCGATTCACTGTCGGACCAGCGCTGCTGTTCACTGCAAACGCATATCGCGTTGCGTGCAATTAGAGATTGGGGTCAGACACCCGTTTACCAATAGGCGTAAACCCTGATTTACGCGCGCGGCCAGAGTCCGTATTCAAAGTGACACCAGCAGCGGCTCATCGGGGCTGCAGGGAGCAATAAGGAGGCGCGTGGACGACGATGATCGACGACCTGAAACCAGCAGAGATCGAAGAGCTTCTGCACGCAGAGCTCGTGGCCCGGATCGGGTGCCATGCCGACGGCAATACCTACGTGGTACCCATCACCTATGCCTACGACGGCGAAGGCATCATCGGGCATTCCATCGACGGCATGAAGGTTCGCATGATGCGGCAGAACCCGCAGGTGTGCATCGAGATCGACCGGATGGAGAACCCGTCGACCTGGCAGAGCGTTATTGCCTGGGGTACCTATGAAGAGCTGGCCGGCGACGACGCCAGACACGCGATGGGGGTGCTGATGGAACGCTTTGCGCCGCTAATGACCAGCGAGACGAGCCAGCCCACCGATCCCGAGCATGGGATGGATCAGGCCACGCTGGCGAAGGGCGAGCGCCCGCAGGCAGTGATCTACCGCATCCGCCTCACCGAAAAGACCGGGCGTTTCGAGCGCCCCCAGCACTGATTCACGTCCACGGCCAACCGGAACTGTTGCCAGGGATGCGTTGCCCGTTTTGTGCACCGTGGGAGGCCGCAGGGTGCGCTGTGCGCACCGTTCTTAAACACCGATTGTCAGATGGTGCACGGAGTGCACCCTACGGGTCGCGCCTGCCGCGAACAGCTAACAAATCGCGGTTCGATCCCATTTTTTCGGACGCCCTGTCCACCCGGTGGGAGCGGCTTTAGCGCGATGCGATAGTCCATTCGCGGCTAAAGCCGCTCCCACCGGGAAACCATGGCATTGATAAATGGGCGTATGACGCCAATTCTTTCGCGGAATGGTGGCCTGGCCCTGACGAACCTCCATTTTACATAAGATCACGGCCGGCTTTCCCAGCCCAATAACAGCGCCCTGTTTCGGTTTCTCCCTAGCGTGATCGGCTTGACGGGATCCCTGCGCTAACCGACCATGTAAAAGGTTTCCCGATGACGCACCAGGGCGCTGTTTCGCGGCAGCTTCCTGTCTCTGCTTTTTGGCAAGGAGACCAAGGTGCGATCCAATAACAATAACGACATCACCAGCTTCACTCGCCTGATCGCGTTCCTGGCCCTGGCAGCCGGACTTATCGGTATGTCCCAGGCCCAGGCGGCCGCGTTGCAGATCGACGAACCCTGGCAAAGTACCGGCAGCAACACCGGCACGGTCGATGGCTCGGCCCTGACGGCGACCGCCACCAGGTGGTGGAATGACTTCAGCAACGACAACGCGCTATACCCCCGCACCGACCTGTGGGGCACCAACGCGTTGCCCGCTGGCACCATCGGTGATTTCTTCAGCCTGCAGTTCGGCCCCAACACGAGTGATACCCTCACCGTCACGCTGAACGCCCCCCTGACCGACCCGATTTTCTACATCGCCGACCTGGACGTCGTCGGCTCCAGCGTGACTGTCACAGGCCCGACCAGTGGCGCCAACTTCACCAACAACGCGGACAGCGAGTGGGTAGGTAATACCCTTAACACGCTTGCAGGTGCGCCACAGGAGCGAACGGGCGCCTTCGGCACCGTGCAATTCCTGGGCACTTTCGCGCCCAGCGATGAATTTGTCTTCGCGATTGACTACGCTTCCGACGCGTTCAGCAGCGACAATATGGCCATTGGTATCGGCGTGATCCCGCTGCCACCCGCGGTATTCCTGTTCGGGTCGGCCCTGGGCCTGCTCGGCTGGGTCCGCCGCCGCGCCCGGTAACCGGGGCGGCCATTCTTCAATTCCACCGGTAGGAGCGGATCTCGCCGGGTGCGAACCGTAGGGTGCACTCCGTGCACCATCCAATAACCGCCGTTCAAGAGACGGTGCGCAGAGCGCACCCTGCAATTCCTGCCCACTGACACCATCGGTGGTCTTGGTGGGAGCGGCTTCAGCCGCGACAGAGCCATGGCACATCCGTTCATCGCGGCTAAAGCCGCTCCCACCAAGAGGCATGCCGGGGCGCATTCCCGGTCATCGGCGTTGGCTGCATCACCAGTCCTGTTAGCCCGCAAGACTTGCAGTGACGGGGTCTGCGCCGCCATGGCAGGCCTTATGTAAAAGCCGGGACCATGCCCGAAGCCTTGCGCAGCAATGGCCGTGCGCTTGGGCAGCAAATCCTTGACTTGGACCATTATTGTGCCTAAATTCCTCAATAATGGTTGATCACTTGAGATTGAGCGCGCTGGCCGCCTGTCGTGCGGTACTGCGACCCCTGGTCCGGATGCTGCTCAAGCACGGCGTGATGCACAAAGAATTTGTGGAGCTGAGCAAGGAAATCTACGTGGACGTCGCCCGGCGCGAGTACGGCCTTCGCGGCCGGCCAACGAATGTGTCGCGCGTGGTGTTGCTGACCGGCATCGGCCGTAAGGAAGTGACCCGTCTGCGGGATCAGCTGGAACAAGCAGCACCCGCCGCCGCGCAAGCGGCCACCCAGGGGAAGCAAAACCGCATTGCCCGGGTGCTGTCCGGCTGGCACCAGGATGCCGATTACCTGGACGCCACTGGCGAACCACGGGCACTGCCCGTGGAGGGCCCGGCGCCGAGCTACGAAGATCTCGTGAAGCGCTATGGCGGTGATGTCCCGGGCGTCACGATCTTTCGCGAACTGCAACGCACCGGCGCAATCCGCGCCGTTAACGGCAACGAGATCGAAGTCCTGCGCCGCAACTACCGGCTCGACACCGCCGATCCCGAGGCGCTGACCCGGGCCGGCAGCGTGTTGGCAGACATCGGCCACACGGTGACCCACAACCTGTACCACGATGACAAAGAAGCCAGCCGTTTCGAAGCGCGGGCCACCAACACGAACATTCCGGTCGCCGCCATGCCGGCTTATCGGCAATTCATTTACCGGCAAAGCCAGGCCTTTCTCGAGACCGTGGACGAGTGGCTGACCCACCACGAAGTCTCCGATGCCGACGCGGCAAAAACCCCGGTGCAACGCATCGGTCTCGGGATGTACTGGATTCAATCTAACGCTGGGGGCAAATCACAGTGATGATGGCCAGCAACGACTTCACACCAATTCGCGTTCTGCTGAGCGCGCTCGCGATATTCGCCATGGCCGGCTGCGGCATCGACCAGGGCGGCAATTCCAACCCGCCGCCGGCCGGGGCCGGCGCGTCCACCCTGCTGGTGTCCGGTCCCATCGAGGGCTTCGGCAGCGTGGTCGTGAATGGCCGCACTATCGACAGTGCGAGCGCCAGCACCCTGGTGGATGGCAACCCGGGGATAGAAGCCGACCTGCGTGAAGGTCAGATGATCCGCGCGATTGCGCAGGTTGACGGCAATGCCGTCAGCGCCTTGTTCGTCGAGTTTCAGCGCAATTTGAGCGCCGCCATCGAGGCCATCGACGTGCCGGCGAATACCCTGACGATCCTCGGCCAGACCATCCGCACGAATGCCGGCACCCGCTTCGATATTCCAGGCGTCACCCGGCTGGTGGATCTGCAGGTGGATGACCTGGTGCTCATCAGCGGCATTCCCACGGGCACGGGCGAAATCCTCGCCACTTATGTCGGCGCGTCAGATGCAGCCGAGCCCATCGAGATCACCGCGCGGATCACGGCCACGGATGAAGCCGCGCTGACTTTCTCACTCGGCGCGCTGACGGTGGACTACTCGCAGGCCCTGTTGCTGGAACTGCCCCTGGGCATGCCGCAAGTGGGCCAGATCGCCCAGGTGAAAGGCACAACGCTCAGCACCGGTGTGCTGACAGCAGACCAGGTGCGCGCTTTGCCGCGCCTGCCGGGTGCGTTCAGTTCTGCGGCCACCCAGTTCTCCACCGGCGAACTGGCCGCGGTGGGTCCCGGGCCGGCCAGCGCACCGTTGTCGGTCAGCTTCGTGGGCTTTGTTTCCAGCGACAACTTGCCGGCGGCCATTGCGGTGGACGACGTGGCTGTGGAACTCGACGCCGCCACCGTGGTGGTGGGCGGTGCACAGACTGACCTGCTGGCCGGGCGACGGATTCGTGTGGACGGGCAGGTGCTGAGCGTGGGGGCCGTGCAGGCCACCCGCATCACGATTTTCTAGGGGGCATGAGCAGAGAGGAAGTCACCGGGAGGTGCATCATGAAGAAACAGGGACGACTGTTACAGACTTTGCCAGCCCTTTTTTCGACAATCGTGCTGGTTGGATTATCAGGCTGCAGTGGTGGCGGCGGCGGCAGTGGTGGTGTCAATGCGCCCGCCACGGCGCTGTTGGAAACTCCCACGACGGTGCTGGAGTTGAAGCAGGAGGCCAGTTGCGATGCGTTGCAGGACTATGTCAGCAACTCCATCACTGACCTGGTCCTGAACAACGGCTTCATCGACTGTTTCAACTGTGCCGTCACCCTGGCCGGTGGTGCGCCGCTGGAAGCGGGGCTCGGCACCGATGCGGCGTCTTTCGATGAATTTACCCAGACCAACACCCAGGAACGCGGTGTCGATGAACTCGACATCATCGAGGCCGACGAGAACGGTAACTTCTACCTGGTCGACGGCGATCACCTGGTCGTGGCCAACGGGTTGCCGCCGGCGGATCTTCGCGAAATCGCGAGCATCGACCTGAGCGCTGCCGGTCGCCCGGAAGGCGTGGTGCTGGATCCGGCGAACGAGCGCCTGGTGGTGTTCCTGTCGGAAATCAACTGGTTTGGTCCGGTGCCGGCCTTCGCGCCCACCCCGTTCCCGACCGACCCGGTGACCCGCGTGCTGTTCCTGGATGTCAGCGATCCGGCGAACCCGAAGATCGAGCGGCGTATGAAGATCAAGGGCTTCCAGATCGCGGTGCGGCGCATCAAGGACCGGGTGCACATCGTCACGCACCACACGCCCATCATGCCGCCGATCCTGTCCACCGACGTTGCGCTGGTGGACCTGAAGCAGCGGTACTGGGATGCCATTGCCGACGGCGGCACGGGCGAGGACATTGCTGACCAGGTGCGCGAACGCGTCGACACCCTGGTCGCCGGCACTGACATCAACGACTACCTGCCGGGGATGATGGTTGCGGAAGAAGGCGCTGACTATGTCGACGCCACGGCGCCCAACTGCGCCGACGTGGCTTACCCCGACGTGCCCATGCGCCTGGCGCTGACCACCGTCACCAGCGTCGACAGCAACGGCCGCAACATTGGCGCGTTGCGGGTGCCGAACAACGCGTGGACGGTGTACTCCAGCACGCAGAACATCTACCTGATCCAGGCCAGCAACGACTGGTGGTGGCGGCCCGAGCGGCAACGCCAGCAAACGGCCATCTACAAGATCGCCATCGGTGACGCGGCACCGGAATACAAGGCCCTTGGCCGCATCAACGGCTGGACGCAATCGGCCTACCAGTTCAGCGAGTTCGACGGCTTTTTGCGGGTAGTGGCCAATCGCAACGAATGGGAACCCACCGAAGCGCGCGTCTTCCAGGACAACAATCTATACGTCCTTGAAGACAACAACGCGCGCCGGCTGGTTGAAGTGGGTGCGGTGAAAGGCTTTGGCGAGAACGAAAGTATCTTCAGTTCCCGCTTCCTGGGTGAGGCCGGCTACGTGGTGACCTTCCGCCAGATCGATCCGTTGTTTACCTTTGATCTCTCTGACCCGCGGAACCCAAAACTGGCGGGCGAGGTGGAAGTCACCGGTGTCAGTACCTATATCTATCCGCTGGACGCCGGCCATCTGCTGACCATTGGTTTTGACGGCACCGATCAACGGCTGAGCCGGGACTTCCGCCTGCAGATCTACGACGTGCAGAAGCTCGACGAACCGCGCCTGTTGCACAGCTACGTGCCGTTGCTCGACGCACCGGGCTTTGCGTGGACGCAGGCAACCTACGATCCGTTGGCCTTCAACTATTTCCCGGCCGCGGGGACGCTGACGCTGCCGGTGCAGTACTGGTCGACGGACGTCGCAAGGCACTTCAGCGGCTTCATGGCTTTCACTGTCAGCATCCAGGACGGTTTCGGCGACCTGGGGCGGCTGGATCATAGTGACCTGGCCCGGGAGCGTTTCTGCCAGGACACGGGCAGCGGCCTTCCGGAAATCTGTGCGTCAGGCCTGTATCTGGAGTCGGCCGATCCGCGCCGCACCGTGTCGGCACTGCTGGGTGATACGACCTACATGTACACCTTGTCCAACGTTGGCATGAAGGTAAGCCCGGCACGCGACTTCGGCAATGCCGTCGGCGTGTTGAAACTGCCCTATCGCAACGACTGGCCCTGGCTCCTGACACCTTAAGGCCACAACCCGAGCAAGGACCGAGCGTGTTTGGCGCCCCCTGACGCAACCGGTCCAAGCAACGCGGTCCGGGCCAAGGACAGGCCCGGACCGCATTTTTTTATCTTCCAGTGATGGAAGCGGCTGCAGCCGCTCCCACCACGACACGACCACGAAGCGGTAGGGTGCACTCCGTGCACCGTCATATCTTTTTCGATCCAATAACCGTTGTTCAAAAATTGGTGCGCAGAGCGCACCCTACGTGTCATGGCCACCACCCGTGTGGCCACCACCCGTAGGGTGCACTCCGTGCACCATCTCTCACACCAGGGAGCCGGGAAATCGCAGTCCGCCCCCATATTCTTGCCTTTTCTTGCGACAATCGTCCATTGTTCAAACACCGGCGCGCAGAGCGCACCCTGCGACTCGCCCCACCGGCCGTAGGGTGCACTTCGTGCACCATTCAATGCATCGGGTGAAATTCGCCGTGAATCGCCGTGACATCCTAAGAGCCGGAATCTCCCTGGCCCTGGCCGGCGCGCCGACGCTGACAACGGCCGGCGCCCACGTGCGCCCCGGCAAGGCGCCGCCCGTCCCGCCGCCGGGCCCGAATCCCCTGATCATCGAAGCGATCGAGATTTTCTGGCTCCATGACGGCACCAGGATGGGTGCCGCGTTCCCGCGCATGTTCGTCCGTGTTTACACCGAGCAGGGCGTAGTGGGCGAGGCCTACACTTTTTTCTGGCACAGCTGGGACAAGGTGCCGGCGCTGATTCAAAACGGCATCGCGCCATTGATGATCGGCATGGATGCGATGCAGGTGGAGCGTTGCTGGCAGCGTGCGTGGCTGGTGCTCGACCGGGAGTTCGCCGGCGGGGTCGGCAATTCTGTGATGCCGCAGTTCGCGCGCGCACTGGCCGCGGTGGACGCGGCGATCTGGGACGCGGTGGGCAAGGCGCTCGATTCACCGTGCTACAAGATGTGGGGCGCGTTCAGCAACCAGCTGCCCGTGGTGACCTTCGATCAGCGATACCGGCATCCGGGTCCCCGCTACGACCCGGTACGGTTCGGCAGGCGCATGGAGAGGGTCGTCGAGATGGGTTTCGCCGGCGTGAAGCTAAAGCCGGGCAGGCCACCGTATACACCGACCCAGGACGCCGAGTGGGTGCGGGGCGCGCGCGACGCGGTGGGCCCGGACTTCATGCTGCAGGCCGATGCGAATACCCGCTGGTCGGTGGCCGAGGCCATCGAGTTCGGCCGCGGCGTGCAGGACATCAACCTGCGCTGGCTGGAAGAACCCTGTCGCACGCGCCGTGACATCGCCGCGGTGCGCGCGGCGACGGGTCTACCGATCTGCGCCGGCCAGTCGGAACTCGAGCCCGAGGGCGCGCGTTACCTGATGACCGACCGGGCCATCGATATCTGCAACTACGACCCCGGCTATGCCTGCGGCCCCACCGCCTGGCGCAAGGTCTATGGCCTGGCCCAGTCTTTCGGCGTGGAGATGTCTGTGCACCAGCAACCGCAAGTCGCGGGGCACCTGATGGCCGCCACTCCGGACGGCGTGAAGCACGGCATCGAGGTCTACATGCCGGACATGGACCCGTTCTTCTACCAGATGATTGAAAACCAGGGCCCGATCGAAAACGGCATCTACACCTTGCCAGAAGGCCCGGGCTTCGGTTTTGTCTACGACCGGAAGCTCGTCAACAAATATCGACACGAGGTCTAGGTAAGTAAAGTGTGGCTGACGGCAATCTCGCCACCAATCTCTCCCGGTGGGAGCTCACCCCGGTGGGAGCGGCTTTAGCCGCGACGGACAAGCGCCGCACCCGTCGCGGCTAAAGCCGCTCCCACAGTTGAGAGGCTTGCTGACCGGGCTAAGATGGTCCCGTTGTGCCATAAGCCCACGAGACCAAGGCCCGATATGAGCAATGCCCCGGTACCGACTGACCTCGACGCCATCCGCCGGCTGGACCGCGATGATCCCCTCGCGGCATTTCGCGCGGAATTCGAGCTCCCCGCCGACATGGTGTATCTCGACGGCAACTCTCTGGGCGCCCTGCCGAAGGCGGCGGTGGAAATTGCCCGGCGTACCGTGGAACAGCAGTGGTCGCGAGGGCTCGTCACGAGCTGGATAGACGCTGGCTGGTACCAACTCCCCCGGCGACTTGGGTCGAAAATCGCCGCTCTGCTCGGCGCCGAACCGGACGAAGTCGTGATGACCGACGCGACGGGCATCAACCTGTTCAAGGTGGTTGCAGC
>CAZTIB010000062.1:0-5083 GCA_964613615.1 uncultured Chromatiaceae bacterium | reverse complement strand
CGGGAATCGGTGGCAGCGCCCAGGTCGGCCCGCTGACCACCAGAACCAGCCCAGCCACAGCCGGCCGCCATTGCATTCTCCTATTCATGCCAGGACCCCATCTATTACGCTATGCTGCGTCTCCTTTTTCGCCGATACTAGCGGCCGCCTGCCCCATGAACCACGCGACATATACCTACGATCAGCGTGCGCGGCCGGCCCTATCCAGACAAACCAAAGTCCGATGAAGCGATTCCTGATCATTCTGCTGGCCTTGGTAATCGTGCTCGCCGGCGCGGGCACCGCCCTGTTGACCGACGCCAATATCAAGCGCTTCGCCGAAAGCTGGCTCAGCGAGAACATGGCTCGCCAGATCAGTGTGGACGGCGCTTTCAGCGTGGAGTTGGGTAATCCGCTGCGGCTGACAGCCGAGTCTGTCCGGCTGGCGAACCCGGACTGGGCGAAGAACCCGGTCATGTTAAAGGCCGACCAGGTCCAGGTGGCCATCGATCTGACGACGATCCTCGGAGATGAACCCCTGATCCTCAACGCATTGACCATCCGGAACCTCGATGGCGAACTGGTGAGCAACGCCGAAGGCAAAAATAACTGGACCTTCGGCAGTGACGACGATGGCAGCAGCGCGAACTTCCTGATCAAGGAACTGGAGGTCACGGCAGGAAAACTGGAGGTGCGCCGCTACGAGCTCGAGGTCGTGGCATTCGAGATCGACACGCTGAAGCAGGTCGAAAACGCGGCGGGCCTGCTGCAAACATCCCTCGCCGGCAAGTACAACGCGCGACCAGTCAGCGCACAGGGACAGGTGGGCCCGTTCCGGAGCCTGCTCGACGGCACCAATGTCCGCTTCGCCCTCGATGCCAGCATCGGCACCCTGAAGATCAACGGCTCGGGCACCATCGACGACCTGGACAATCCGCGGCAGCCGAAGCTGAAGCTGGCGATCAGTGCGCCGGATGCCGGCGAAGTCGTCGACATGCTCGGTTTCAAAGTCACGGTGTCCGGCGATATCGACCTGACAGCGGATATCTCGCCCGTCGACGTCGGCGTGAACTTTACGGCCGGCGGCAGGTGGGGTCAGACGAAGGTCGACGTCAAGGGGCGCGCCAGGGACCTGCCCACGCTGGACGGCATCAGCCTGAGTGCCACCGGTGATGGTCCGGATCTCCGTTCCGCACTGCGTTTGTTCGGCGTGCGCGGTGCGCCGGACGAGGCGTTCAAGTTCTCCGGCGACCTGACGCGTGACGGTAAGGACCTGGACATCAAGGAACTCGATGCCACGATCGGCAACTTTCTGTTCAAGCTGACGGGCAACATGAACCGTTTCCCGTCGCTGAACGACGCAGACCTCAAGCTGTCGGTGACAGGCGATGACGTGGCCCGCTTCCGCGAAGTCTTCGGCCTGCCCGGCGTCGCGAAGGGTGAGTTCTCGCTGGACGGGGCGCTGGGACGATCGTCGTCCGGTCAGGAGCAGTTCCAGGTCAACGCCCGCACGGAACTCGGCAAAGCCACGCTGACCGGCACCCTCGGGACGGCGCCGGACTACGTGGGCACACTCGCAAGCTTGCGCGGCGACGGCAAGAACTTCCGGCATTTCGCCGAGCTGCTCGGTGTGTCGGGCCTCAAGGCGCAGCCTTTCACGCTGAGCGCCGAACTCGAAGTGGTGCAGGACGGCTACCAGCTGAAAGACGGCACCGCGATAAAGGTCGGCGACGCGTCGATGCAGGTGTCGGGCCTGCTCGGCCCGGATCCCCTCATCCAGGGCACCACCCTCGACTGGGATCTGCGCGGGGTGGATATCGCCGACCTGGTGCGGGTCGCCGGTCTCAAGCAGGAGTTTCCGTCGCGTGCACTGACCGCCGCTGGGACGACGCAGGTGCGACCTGCCGATTTCGTCTTCAGTAACGTGAAGGGCACCATCGGCCAGGGCACATTCACGCTGGGGGGACAACTGGGCCGCGCGAAGGATCTCAGGGGTACGAACCTGCAAGTGTCGATGCGCGGCCCGGAACTCGAGCGGCTGGCTTTCCTGGCGGGTGATGTGAACCTGCCGGCCGGGCCCTTCCAGGTATCCGGGCGCGTGCAGCGGACTGCCGATGGTTTTCGTGTCTCCGACTCCCTGATCGACGTGGCGGGTGCCACGGGCAAGGTCAACGGTGAACTGGCGCTCCCCGTTGATACCCTGAAAGCCAAGTTCGACATCGAGGTGTCAGGGCCCGATGTCTCCGCCTTCTGGGAAGGCCGCTATGACGTCGTGTTCGGCAAACAACCCTTCGTCGTCGACCTGCGCGGAGAAGTCACCGACGAACTCTGGCAGCTGGACGACGGTCAGCTGAAAATCGGCCAGACCGAGCTGACGGCTACCGGAGCCATTCGACGTACCGGGGACAGCGGCAAGCTGAATATCCAGGCCAAGTCACCGTATGTAGAACGCCTCGGCACTATCATGGGCATCGAGTTACTGCCCGGCCGGAGCCTCGAGCTCAGCGGCGCGCTGGAACGCAGGGGCGACACCCTCACCATGTCGAATTTTCTCGGCCGGACCAACAAGGGCAATCTGGCGGGCAACATCAGCTACACCTTCGGCACGCCGCCCAGCCTGAAAGCGACGCTAACGTCGACTTTGCTCGACCTCACCTGGATTACGGACCCCGCCAAGAAGGAAATACTCGAAGACAAGCCCGCGCGTGAAGCCGAGCAGCGCAAGGACGGGCGCCTGATTCCCGACTGGGAACTACCCCTCGAGGGCATGAAACGCCTGAATGTAGACCTGTCGATCGCCGCCGACGAAGTGCTGCGCCAACAACTCGATGTGAAGAACTGGTATCTCAAAGTGGTGCTGCAGGATGGTGCCCTGGCCGTCGCACCCTGGCGTTTCGGCGGCGACTCCGGCAGCCTCGATGTCGCACTGCAGGTGACACCCGCCGCCGACGGCGCCGATGTCAGCTTGCGCGTGAAAGGTGTGGATCTCGTCACCGGCCTGTTGCAGCCGGACAACGCCGACCTTAGCATGATGCCAAAGGGCGACTGGGACATTAATGTCACGACCCGCGGCAAGACGCTTCGCGACCTGGCCACCAACCTGGACGGCACCGGCAAGGTGCACTCGGCGTCCGGCAGGCTGGAGAACAGTCAAGCCACGAGTGCCCTGTTCGGCAACCTGTTCAGCAGCATCGTCGGCGCGGTGAATCCCTTTGCCAGGAAAGAACCGTACACGGAAATCACTTGCGCGGTATTCCCTTTCACCTTCAAAGACGGCGTGATGACGAGCGCCCCTTCGGTGGTGGTGCAGACGGACAAGCTGAACATCATCAGCCGGGGCGACGTGAACCTGCAGACCGAACGATTAGACCTGAGTTTTAACTCCAGGCCGCGGTCACGACTCAGCGTCAGCGCCGGCAGCCTGGTCAATCCCTTCGTGCGCATCGGCGGCACGATGGCGGCACCTGCAGTGACGCTGGACCGGACCGGCGCGGCGCTGACGGCCGGTGCCGCGTTTTTTACCGCCGGCCTGTCGCTGCTCGCACAGGCAGCCTTCGACTCGGCCTGGCGGTCACCGGATCCGTGCGGCAAGGTGCTGGAAGAGGCCGAGAAACGCTTCGCGAAGAAGAATGGTGGCAAATAGCGGGGGACATTCTGCTTTTCCCCCACCGGCCTCAAACCACATCTGCGCCCTTGCAGAAAAAGCTGAATGTCCCCTCTGATCTGGGGACATTCAGCTTTTCTGCGAAAAGCAGAAAGTCCCTGGCTAGACCCGCCGCCGGCGCAATCGCTCCCAGTCCAGCAACATATCGCCCCACTCCGCGTCCACGCGTTCGAAAGACTCCGGCGCCAGGTCTTCCAGCAGCGTCCGGTTCAGCGCCGGGTACTCTTCCGGCCCACCCTCTTCCGGCCACTGGCGCGTGGCGTCGATGATGATCTTGCTGCTCATCGGCCGGTTGGGCGAACTCGGGTCCAGCGGCATGCCGCGCGCCGACTCGATGATCTCGGTGGCCGGGAACGGCTGCCAGCGCGAGCCCATCGCGAACATCATCTGGGTGCGATCGTAGACATCGAGATCATCATCGACGACCACCACGATCTTGGAGATGGGCACGATGCGCGCGATCTTCTTGCCGATGCTCAGGGCCTGCCCCGGCTTGGTCTTCTTGATGCTCAAAAAGCCGAAGCCGGTGGCCTCCACCGGCGAGTGGAAGGCCACGATCTGCGGCGACAACTTTCTCAGGCGCGCGAGTGACACACCTTCCAGCGGCGCTGTAACAAAGCCGCGGGTGACACCCGTGAACTGGTTCAGGATCCACGGGTCTTTACGGCAGGTGATGGCCGTGATGTTCATGAAGAAATTCTCGCTCTTCTTCAGCCCGAGATAGCCATACATCTCGCCGAAGGGGCCTTCCGGTTCCATCGGCGCATCCAGCGGCACGATACCCTCGATCACCATTTCCGCGTTGGCCGGGACCAGCATGTCGTTGGTCTCGGACTTCACCACCTGTACCGGCTTGCCGCGCAGGCCGCCGGCCAGCGCCAGCTCGTCCTCCTTGCCGCTCTTTGCTATCGCCGAACCGCTGATGGTCCAGACGATCGGATCCTGGCCCAGCACGATGGACACCACGGCCTCCTTCTCGCCGCGCTCCTTTTTCGCCATGAACATCTTCCACGCACCCTGCCCCGGCTCCGGGTTTACACCCATCTTGCGCGGGCCCTTGATCTCGCAGCGATACGTGCCGAAGTTTTTCCCGAGCTCCACGTCCTCGGTGAACACGGAACCGGTGTTGACGTATCGGCCCGAGTCGCCGGGGTTCGACGTGATAAACGGGAACTGCGTGATGTCGATGTCGTCGCCGGTATAGACCTGCTCCTTCACGGGCGCCTTGTCACGCGGGACTTCCACCGGCGGGATCTGCGGCAGCTTGCCGCCGTTTTTCTCCAGCAGGTCCAGCATGTACTGGATCGCGATGCGGTAGGTATCGATGCCGTGATACGGAATCGGTTCCAGTCCCAGCGCAATGGCCTCGGTATCCCAGGGCCCCATGTTATTGAAGATCACCGGCCCCTGCTGCCACTTACCGTCGATCTTCACTTCTTC
>CAZTIB010000061.1:0-7882 GCA_964613615.1 uncultured Chromatiaceae bacterium | reverse complement strand
CGTGGCTACCAGGCGGCTGACAGTTTGGTTGCCACTATTCAAGGCGCTATCCTTTTTTGGACAAAGCTCGATGGGCTCTGCAAATCTGGGATTGAAGCAGGGCGCAGGGTCTTTGGGCTACTAGTCTTTTTGCAGCCAATGTAACGGAGTTTAGAAATGTCTCAGTTTATGATTACTTACATAGGCGGTAACCCGCCAGCTACCAAAGAAGAAGGCATGCAGCACATGTCAAAGTATCGAGAGTGGCTTGCCTCGTTAGGTGACTCGGCCGTAAGCCCTGCGAATCCGCTTGGTAACACACATACAGTAAGCCCTGATGGCTCGGTAGTAGAGGGTGGTGAGTCAATGATGTCTGGCTACACGATAGTTGCAGCCGATTCTATTGATGATGCTATTTCAATAGCGAAAAATTGCCCTTTTTTGGATATTGGCGGGTCGCTAGAGGTGTCTGAATTAAGGCAGATGCCAGGCCAATAATCGCCATAGAAAGCGCATTTGTTTGACACAAAATGGACCCCGCTTGCCAAGATCCAGGTCCATTCATCTACGAATGCGGTCAGCGTTTGTGAAACTATGGATTGCGGCCATGATTCTGCCAAACAGATTCAACCAGTAGATTGAGAAGTGGACTTTCGGGTACCAGATATTTTGGAGACCGACAGATTGATTCTGCGGCAGTTCCGGGAAAATGACTGGCAAGACCTGCATGAGTACTACTCTGACGAAAATGCCACCCGATTTACCTTTGGTCGACAACTCACGGTGGGCGACACGTGGCGCATAATGTGCGGGATGATCGGGCATTGGCAAGTCCGCGGATATGGCCCATATGCTGTTCAAGAAAAGGCTCGCAACAAGGTCCTTGGCACCGTCGGCTTTTGGTACCCCAATGATTGGCCTGAGCCAGAAATCAAATGGGCATTAGCATCTCAACATTGGGGTAAGGGTTTTGCCTCAGAAGCAGCAAGAGCCGTGCAAGCAGCAGGGAAGAGGTATCTCCCTGACGTTTCCCTGATTAGTATGATACATCCTGACAACGTGGCATCGATCAGGCTTGCCGGCGCATTAGGCGCGAAATTTGAAAAAGAGGTCGCGTACGAGGGCGGTATATGGAATATATATCGGCATCCAGGTCAGGCGTAACAAGCCCCGGCCCCTGGGCCAGCTAGAGCCAGGCCGCTGGTAGGTGCGTTATCCAGCTAGAGTTGGCTGCCAAGGGTTCACTTCCAGGTTCAGTTGATCGGAATATGTATGTCAGGCTACGAGCTTGCACAATTGAACGTCGCGATCATGAAGGAGCCATTGGAGTCGCCTGGCATGGCTGACTTTGTGGCTAACCTCGAGCGTATTAATGCACTGGCCGATGCCTCACCTGGCTTTGTCTGGCGCCTTGAGACCGAAGAAGGCGATGCCACCGCTTTGCGGCCCCTGGGGGAGAGCATGCTGGTTAACATGTCGGTCTGGCAGGACATGGAGTCGCTCAAGCACTACGTCTACAAGTCGACGCATGCAGAGATCATGCGCCGCCGCAAGGAGTGGTTCGAGCGGATGCAAGAGGCATATCTCGTGCTTTGGTGGGTGCCGAAAGGTCATCGCCCTGGAGTCGAAGAGGCTGCTGCAAGACTAGAACTTCTTCGAACGAGCGGTGCTACGGTCGAAGCGTTCAGCTTTCGACAAGCCTTTCCGGCTCCAGATGCATTACAGACAAAGCCTATAATCGGGCTGGACAGTAAGCGTCCACCCTCCTGAAGCTTGGCTCAAGCGCCAGGGCCCAGGGCCGCTTGCGTCAAGGCTCAGGCATCAAGGATTGCGAAACATGCTGTTTTCGGGCCATGTTCCGCGATCTAATCCGGACGGCTATGATGTCAATGTCCGCTGCTTAGATCCTGTTCCTGAAAGCATTACTATCGAGGCTTTCGACGGCCAGAACTGGGAAGATCATGCCCATGCTCTTCGAGATCTCAGCAAGGAACCGTAAGCAGGACACGGGGCATGGTCCTCGTGGCCAACTGCAATCGCTGGCCGCAGGATTCATTCTATGGCGCTGTGGCTGACGATAATTGGCCTTTCGGCCCTTGTTGGATTCGTCTGTGGCCACAAATTGCGGGGTGCCTGGGGCGGTGTGGCGGCTGCGGCTATCCCCTGGTTTGGCTTGTTGGCCTGGTTGCTCTATAACGAGTATTTCGTTCCATACCGAGGTGGTGGGGCTTCGATGTGGCCGATCGCACAGCTATTTGCTGGCACGATTGCAGCCATTGTCGGCGGCGTCACCTATTCAATCGTTCGCGGCCAACGCGAAAGACAGGCTGGGAATGACAGCTGAGCAGTGTGAACAGTTAGGGCGCCGTTGCAGGCCTTAGGCATCACAGAATGACCCCGGATCGATTACGCGCATGGATCCTGCTATCTGTCCCGGAGAAAGCGGACGATCTCTCGCAGATTATCGGCCGGGCGGACGGACTGAACAAAGCCATTCCGACATATTCCGAACTGGCGGATAGCCTGGGATGGCTTCTAGCGGCGGATCTAGTTGAAGGCGGGCCTGCCAGATACCAGACAACTGCCCAAGGGAAAGCACTGGTAGCCAGGTTGCAGGAAGATAGTGATGGCGCCTTTCAGTTATGGGACAAGTTGACAGAGACTCTCGGGGCCCGTCATGTGGGGCAATATCGAGTCGACGGCCTGACGGAACAGGACGTGGAGACAGCGTATGCCAGGTATCACCGTGAGTTCTGGCAAAAATATGACGAACTCAGCGCAAGTGACTCCGAACTCCCGGAGAATGTGCTCGCGGCTATCCGGGCCAATCGCAAAATTGATGCAATCAAGTTGTTGCGTGAGCATCGCGGCCTTGGGCTGAAAGAAGCCAAGCATATCGTTGATGCCTATGTTTTGAAGCATCCGTCCCAGGCCGTTCACGAATCCCCGAAAGCGGAATCTGGAACGGGCCGATTAGTGCTTGGGGTCATCTTGTTGGCCATGGGCTACGCTGCGTACCGTCTATACTTGTCGAGCTGATTTGCCTGCTGGTAGGGCCGATGAAGAAACTAAAGAATGAGAAAGAATTAGTCAGGAAGGCTATTGATATCGGCGTTGCCTATGGTGAAAAGCGGGGTGCCGTGGAATTCGAGCCAACCGATTCCGCAAACGACAAGCTGGAATATATTTATCGGTTGCTGGTCCATGACAAATTGATCGCGCCAATGCCGGAAGAACAAGTTTCGCAGGAAACCATCCGGCATCGCTTGGCCATCTGGGCATCGAAGCAGGTCGAAAAGGAATAGGCGGCTGGGCCATTGATTCCCGTCAGCGACCAGACCCGGCGTCGAGTGGAGTCCCTGTTCCACGAAAACGAATGGCAACGCGTGTTGGATCACCTGCTACGGGAGTGCAGCGACAACTTGCCGTTGGTTGACACTTCCTACGAGCAGCTGGCCGAAAGAATCCGGTTTGCCGTTCTGAAACTATCAAACGGCAACTTTCAAAAGCTCAGGGAGCAGACTCGCGAGGCGGGAATGGACTGGCGAGATGTGCTAATGGCAGCGGGGTTTGGCGAAGACACAGAGGCGCACCTGGCGTGGCATCCTCAACCTACTCAACGGTGACTGACTTCGCCAGGTTGCGTGGCTGATCCACATCGGTGCCCTTCAGTACAGCAACATGATAGGACAGAAGTTGTAGCGGAATCGTGTAGACGGCCGGCGCCTGGAAGTATGTGACGTGGTCGGGCATCTTGATCACGGTGACACCTTCGCTGGGTTCGATGCCCGCCTCCCGATCGGCAAATACAATCAGCTCACCGCCGCGGGCGCGCACTTCCATCAGGTTCGACTTCAGTTTTTCCACCAGGTCATTGTTGGGCGCCACGGCGATAACCGGCATGTCGTCGTCCACCAGGGCCAGCGGGCCGTGCTTCAGTTCGCCGGCCGCATAGGCCTCGGCGTGGATGTAGGAAATTTCCTTGAGCTTTAGCGCACCTTCCATAGCCACCGGGAACAGCGCGCCCCGGCCCAGGAACAGGGCGTGGTGCTTCTCGGAGAAGCGCTCGGCCAGGTCCCGCATCACCGGATCCAGCGCCAGGGTGCGTTCGATCATGGCCGGTAACTCCATCAGCCTGGTCACCAGGCCTCGCTCACGTTCGGCATCTACGTTGTGGAACTTGCCGAGGCCGAGTACCAGCATCGACAGTGCGGTCAGCTGGGTGGTGAAAGCCTTCGTGGACGCAACCCCGATTTCCGGGCCAGCACGCGTCAGCATCACCAGCTCGGACTCCCGCACCAGGGAGCTTTCCGGCACGTTGCAAATGGCCAGCGTAGACAGGAAGCCCTCGTCTTTTGCCAGCCGCAAGGCTGCCAGCGTGTCGGCCGTTTCACCTGACTGGGAAATGCTCACGAACAGCGTATTGTCCAGCACCACCGGGTTGCGATAGCGGAACTCGCTGGCAATCTCCACGCGGCAGGGTAAACGGCAAATCTGCTCGATCATGTAACGCGCGACGAGGCCGGCGTGGTAACTGGTGCCGCAGGCAATGATGTGCACCGCGCGCGTCTGCTCGAAAACCAGCGACGCCGCGGGCCCAAATGCCGCCTCCAGCAGCCGACCGCCGGCCACCCGTTCCTCCAGCGTCTGCGCCACCGAGCGCGGCTGCTCGTGAATCTCCTTCAGCATGAAGTGGCGGTACTCGCCCTTGTCCGCCGCATCGGCAGACAGTTCACTTTCGGTGACGGGGCGCTGCACTTCCTTATCGTCGGCATCCCAGACCCGGAGTTTGGCGGCCGTGATGTCGGCCACGTCACCCTCTTCCAGGAACACGAAACGCCGCGTGACTGGCAGCAGCGCGGCGACATCGGAGGCCACAAAGTATTCGCCGATGCCTTCGCCGATCACCACCGGGCAGCCGCGGCGGGCCAGGACCAGGCGGCCAGGATCATCGACCGACATCACCACCAGCGCATAGGCGCCGTCCAGTTCCTTCACCGTGGCGCGAACTGCTGCGAGGAGATCGGAACCCGACTTCTGGTGCTGATGAATGCGGTGCACGATGACTTCGGTGTCGGTATCGGTGTCGAAGCGATAACCGTCGGCTTCCAGTTCCGCGCGCAGCTGCTCGTGATTCTCGATGATGCCGTTGTGCACAATGGCCAGGTGGTCGCCGGACACGTGGGGGTGCGCGTTGTCTTCGCTCGGCACGCCGTGGGTGGCCCAGCGCGTGTGGGCAATGCCCGTGTGGCCCCGCACCGGGTCGGTATCCAGCGCGGCCTGCAGTTCGGCCACCTTGCCGAGGCGCCGGCGGCGCTCTACCTGGCCGTCACCCAGGGTGGCGACGCCGGCAGAGTCATAGCCGCGGTACTCGAGGCGGTTCAGGCCCTCGATCAGAATCGGGATGACGTTGCGTTCTGCAACGGCGCCAACAATGCCACACATGTTGTTTTGCCTCGGCTTCCTGCCGGATTGGTTATTGTCGCAGGCGACGAACATAAGGTCATGACCGACCTCCCACTTCGCCGCAAATCAGCTCTTCTTCTGCCCCTTCACGGGCCGCTGCCAGCCGTCAAGTGTGACCTGTTTCGCACGTTCCAGGGTCAGCTTGTCGTCCGGGGCCGGCTTGGTGATGGTGGAGCCCGCCCCGATGGTGGCGCCGGCGCCTACTTCGACCGGGGCTACCAGCTCCACCCCCGAACCGATGAAGGCCCCGTCGCCGATGATCGTGCGATGTTTGTTCGCCCCATCGTAGTTGCAGGTGATGGTGCCGGCGCCGACGTTCACGTTGGCGCCAATCGTGGTGTCACCCACATAGGTCAGGTGATTGACCTTGCTGCCGGGACCAACGATGCTTTTCTTCAGTTCCACGAAGTTACCGAGTTTCGCGCGCTCGGCCAGTTCCACGCCGGGCCGAACGCGCGCGTAAGGCCCAATTTCGCAGCTCTCACCCATCTGCGCGTCTTCAATGACACAGTTCGGGTGTATGTTCGTGCGCGCACCAATCACAGCATCGCGTATCACGTTGTTCGGGCCGATGTGCACGCCGTCGCCGAGGGTCACGCTGCCTTCGATCACCACGTTGACGTCGATGAACACATCCTGGCCACAGGCGAGTTCGCCGCGTACATCGATGCGTGCCGGGTCGGCAAGGGTTACGCCCTGCTCCAGCAAGGCAGCCGCTGCGCGAGCGCGGCACACCGCTTCGGCCTCGGCCAGCTGACCACGATCGTTGATGCCGAGAGTTTCGCTGGCGACGGGCGCACGTACCGCGGCCACCGCGTGCCCGTCGGCCACGGCCATCGCAATCACGTCCGTCAGGTAATACTCGCCCTGGGAGTTGTCGGCTTTCAGCTTACTGAGCCAGCCGTTCAGCAGCCCGACCGGTGCAGCCATCACGCCGGTATTCGCTTCCCGCACGCTGCGCTGTTCGGCACTCGCATCGCGCTCTTCCACAATCTCGGCTACGTGGCCCCTGGCATCGCGAATGATGCGGCCATACCCCGTGGGGTCGTCCATATCCGCGGTCAGCAGGGCCAGCCGATCGGGACCGCCGGCATCGAGTAGCGCGGTCAGCGTGCTGGCCCGAAGCAGCGGCGTATCGCCGCACAGAATCAATGCCAGGTGGTCGGCATTCAGCCCAGGCAGGCCCTGTTGCACCGCGTGCCCGGTCCCCATCTGCTCGGCCTGCAGCGCCCAGGTGAGATCCGGCTCGGTGAAAGCGGCGCGCACCTCTTCACCTCCATGGCCATACACCACGCAGATGCTGGCCGGTTCCAGCGCGCGGGCCGTGTCGACTACGTGTTGCAGCAACGGCCGGCCGGCAAGGGGCTGCAGCACTTTCGGCAGGCGCGAGCGCATGCGCTTGCCCTGGCCGGCGGCGAGAATGATGACGCTGAGATCCATGGGGTCAGGCGGTCGTTCGGGTCACAGAAGGGCTAATTTAGCCGGTGGCGGACCCGCTGTCTCGGTACTGGCGCAAGACGCCAGAGAAAAAAGGGGTCTGAACCCAATTAGAAAATGGGGTCAGACCCCTTTTTTCTCCCCTCTTCTTTCGGCTAGCGCTTGCCCCTGAGTTTCTGGGCTGCGCGGTACCGGGCTGCGGCCTCTACCAACTGTTCCTGGGCGTGGGCCAGGTCCTGGCCGGTGGCACCCTTCATGGCCTCTTCCGCGGCCTGCCGTGCTTCCATGGCGGCCTGCTCGTCAAGCTCCCCCGCGTGCAATGCGGTGTCGGCGAGTATGGTGACCAGGTGCGGCTGCACCTCGAGCACGCCACCGGTCACGTAAAAGAAGAGTTCTTCCGCCTGGTCGGGCGCCTGCACCCGCACTTCGCCGGGCCGAAGGTCTGTGAGCAGCGGCGCGTGGCGCGGCGTAATGCCCACCTCACCCATCTTGGCCGGCGCGATGACCATGGTGGCCTCGCCGGAAAAGATGTGGCCTTCGGCGCTGACGATTTCGACTTGTATGGTGGCCATATTATTGAATCGCGGCTGAAGCCGCTCCTACGGTGGCGATGCCTTTACTGGAGGGTCTTGGCTTTTTCGACCGCTTCTTCGATGCCGCCGACCATGTAGAAGGCCTGTTCCGGCAGCGTGTCGTACTCGCCGGCCACGATGCCCTTGAAGCCACGAATCGTGTCGGCCAGCGATACGTACTTGCCCGGCGAACCCGTGAAGGTTTCCGCCACGGCGAAGGGCTGTGACAGGAAGCGCTGAATCTTTCGCGCCCGCTGCACGATGAGCTTGTCTTCTTCCGACAGCTCGTCCATGCCCATGATGGCGATGATGTCCTGCAGATCCTTGTAACGCTGGAGCACGCCCTGCACCGCGCGGGCGGTGTTGTAGTGCTCGTCACCCAGCAGGCGCGGGTCGAGCAGGCGCGAGGTCGAGGCCAGCGGATCGAC
>CAZTIB010000060.1:0-11214 GCA_964613615.1 uncultured Chromatiaceae bacterium | reverse complement strand
GAATTGAGATTGTGCCTGAATCAGCCGTAATGAACGGCCCAGGGCTGGTTCATACCCATGGGCCGTCGGTTCCCGCCATGCGCAAAGTTCTGCTCATCATCGCTGTCGTCATCATTGGTGCAGCCGCGCTGGGCTTGTACAACGACTACGCGGTGCAGGCCCGCGGTAACGGACCCCTGTACAACCCGGACATTCCGGTGCTGCGCACTCCTGTCGCAAGGTTCGAGGCACTCACCGATTTTCCTTTTGCGCCGCACTATCTGACCATCGGGGATGCCGACCTCGGCCCGCTGCGTGTTCACTACCTCGATGAGGGCCCCGCCGACGGTGGGGTCATACTGTTGTTGCACGGGCAGGCCACGTGGAGTTATTCCTACCGAAAAATGATTCCCGTGTTCACAGCGGCGGGTTACCGCGTGATCGCACCCGACCTTGTCGGCTTCGGCCGGTCCGACAAGCCCGCCGACTGGGAGGCGCACACCTTCCAGAAACATGTCGAGTGGCTGGACGCGACAATGCAGGCACTCGAAATTGAAAACAGCACCGGCTTCCTGTTCGACTGGGGCGGTTACTTCGGCCTGCGACTGGCCGCCGAGCAGCCGGAACTGTTTGCCAGGCTCGTACTGGTGACCACCACCATGCCCCGCGCCAACAGCGCGCTCGGCGCGGTCTGGGTAGCGGGCTGGCGCCGTTACATCTACGGCCCCGAGGAATTTCCCATCAGCGGCATGGTTGCCGAGATGACGGGTAAGGAAATCGATGCCGTCACCATCACCGGCCTCGATGCACCCTACCCCGACGAGTCCTACAAGGGCGGTCCGCGCCGCCTGCCGATGATGATTCCCGCCACGCTGCTGCATCCGGCCGCGGCCCCGAACCGGGCAGCGTGGCAGAAACTTGCCAGCTGGGATAAGCCGACGCTCGTACTGGTGGCAGAATCCATCGCCGAACGCGGCTTCAAACCCCAGGAATTCTACGACCAGATGCCCGGCACCCAGGGCCAGGCGCACCAGACCTACCCGGACACCGGCTTCTTCCTGATTGAAGACATACCCGTAGAGCCGGCCGAGAAGACGCTGGCATTTATTGCAGCGAATTGAGTGGGTCTGGGGACCGGGCCCACCGACTCTACCGGCAATTCGGCATCGTTGGCGGACCACAGTAGTAGTGTGGGTGCTTCGATTCGGGCCAGGTCGGCGGCGGCAATGGTGTTGATGGCCTGGTTCCGTAGTGACGCTGCACGCGTCAACACGCCCCTTATTGAGTGGCGTGGCAACTATAGCAGCGCGGAAATGTCACACCAATCGTCATCAAGCGCGTTGCCGTATCACCGGTTGCATCCATCACTTGCGCGGTGAACTCGGCGGTGTATCCACCCCCGCTGACGTAACCGCTAATCACACCATCAGAGCCAAGTGTCAGATTCGCGGGGAGCGAACCATCGATGATGGTCCATGCGTAGGGAGGCTGACCACGCTGCGCAGTCAAACCGTAGCTGTAACTCCTGCCAGCCCTCGCGTTGGGCAGGGGCTGTGGAGTAATGGTCAGATCACAGGCATTACCGATGCCGTCACCATCGTCATCCTGCTGGGGTCCCCAGCCTTCCGCGTCGGGGAGCGTTGCAGAGTTCGGTACCGTCGGGCAGTTGTCGTTACCGTCGGGTACCCCATCGCCGTCACTGTCACTCTGCGGTAAATCCTGGACCTCAAAGCAGACAAGGGACATCGCGCCCGCTCTGCCGAACTGAGCACCCGCCGACTCCAGGTAGCCGATGCCGTCCTTGTGACCCATGGTGGCCTTGCCATTGCCGCCCATCCACAGGTCGGCGTCCTGGCTGTAGTCGTTAAGGGGCCAGAAGATGGCGCCGTTTCTCTCGTGCGTGCCGGCGTAGAGGGATATGTGACCGGGTTCTATAGTCCGCCAGGGACACGCAACCGCGTAGCAATCATTACAACCAGCTTCGTCGATGGAGCCAAACGTCAAAGTCTGACTGACATCTGTAAAAAAGATGCTCTCGTAAGAGCGCTGGCCAGGCTTGTGGAACCAATCTACGCTGAAACTTGTGCCGCCGGCTGAGTAAATGTCGGCCTCTTTCAGGTACCACACCGAAACCGTGGACTTGTCGTTCCTGTCTTGAGACCTTGCCTCGAGAAAGTGCATGTCCTTGTTGCCATACCTGACGCCCTCCACCCAATGATTCTGGCCATCAACACCGTGAGCGACAAAAATGAGCAGCCGGTTGGAACCTGCCACATAGTGGGATTGAGGATTCGTGCCGTGGTGGTACCAGGTTCTCGTGGGCGTTGTGCCGGGGATGCACGCGCCGCAGTCTCCCGGGCAGCTCTCACAGCTCTCGCCGAGCGTGATGTCACAGACGTTATTGCCGCACTGTTCGTTGGGAACATAGTCGCAGGCCGCATCGAACATGAGGCCGCCAAAACCGGGATCCATACCCTGGGTTCCCGAGTTGAGCCTGATCTTGATGAAATCGTCCGGGAGAAAATTATCGAACCGGAACGTGTACACATCAGTGGTTCCGTCGAACGACAGATCCGGAACCGGAGCCTTGGGGTCAAAACTTCCCTGGCCAGGCCTGCCGCCTCTCACGATGATGGCATTAGCCGAGTTGTGCGCATTGGCCGTGTTGTCCGTGACGACATGCATGCAGAAAGAAGACGGCACGCCAGCTTTCATATAGATTTGATTGACGGTGTTGTTCGTGTTGTTTTCTGCCTTTTCATCGACAATCGAGCCAGACGGGCCGGAAAAACCGTTGGGCAGAATGAAGGAGTCCCAATTGCCGTAGCCTCCGCGCGTATACACGCCCCTGCCTTTGCAATTGTCTAAGCAATCGGGTTTGTCGGGCGAGAAGGTAGTGTCATCGAGGTCGAAACAGTCGAAATTGAATTCCAACCAATTCGGCACGTAAAACTGCATGTTGTCGTCCGTTCGCTTGGGTCCGACAATGCTATAGGCGGCGAACTGCGGGAAATAGAAGCCAGCCTGGCCCCACCCCAGGAAGTTGGTGGTTGATACTTTGCGGACATAGGTAATGGTTGCACCGCCGGGCGCTGCCGTATTGCCACCCTCGCTCTCACCATTCCATGGGACCGCACCCTCCGCGCTCCATCCACCGATTGCTGTGGTGAGAAGAAGAGCGCCTGCAATTGAGGATAGATAACGCAACATGGCCGCTTACCGCCCCGGGTAAATACTGTTGGCAGCCTGGCGATCTTCGGGTCCTTCGGGAAGTCGTCCATGGCTCCGTGAAGGAAGCGAGGACCCGTGGCTTTCCGCACCCGCCTTTCGGCGGGTCTGGCGTTGTTTCTTGTTATGGGGACTACTCTACGCCCGTCGCTGGGGGGCAGCAAGTTGCCATGTTCCGGCAGGTTTGCCTATTTAAAGCGGGGCAACACCTGGTCGCCCAACAACCGTATGGTCCGCTCCACCAGTTCGGCGGGCATGTCGCCCATACTCACTCGCAGATTAAACTGATTGACGCCGGCTTCCACGTAACGCTCTATGCTCTCTATGACGCTCGCCGGACTGCCGACGAAGTAGATCTCGTCGCCAACGCGCTCGAACAAGTCCGTCTTCCGGTCGAGCGGCTTGCCGGCGGCATCGGTGATCGAACCAAAGGCGGCGTAAAAATTCAGCACGTCGGTGACGTAGGGCTTGCCCTCGCGCCGTGCCTGGTCGACGGTGGGCGCCAGGAATGTGCTGCGGTTGATGGCCACCGTCGCACCGGACGGGTCGGCGCCACGCGCCTGCAGCGCCTCCCGGTAGCGCCTGGCCTGCAGCTTAATGAGCTCGAAATGATATTGGGTTGCGGCACACCAGGCGTCGCCCAGTTCTGCCGCTCGCTGCACCGAGCGATTGATGGTGCCGCCCACCCAGATGGGTGGCCCGCCCGGCTGCACCGGCCCGGGCACAACGGCACCATCCACCTGAAAATGCTCACCGTGATAGTGATCGGCCCCCGACCACATGGCCTTCAGAAACTTCAAGGTGTCGTCCATGCGCGGGCCGGATTCGCTGCGGGGAACGCCATAACGTTTCATCACCGCCCCGCTACCTACGCCGACGCCAAGGGTAAGCCGACCATCGCAAAGCTGATCCAGCATGGCGCCGTCATAGGCCAGGCGCAGGGGCTGCCACAGCGTGAGCAAAGTCACGCCGGTGCCCAGGCGCAGGGTGGTGCGGTTAGCCAGCGCGGCGAGCACGAGCAGCGGCGACGGCGTATGCCCGGGCAGCAGCTTCGGCGGCCGGTTCTCGCCCGCCCAGACAGAATCAAAGCCTTTGTCCTCGGCAATCCGGAGCAGCCGCACGTAATCCTCAAGACGCCGGCTCAACGGCTGCTGGTTGCTCCAGAAGTCCAGCGCAAGCCCAAAATCAATCGCCATCGTCAAATCCTTTCGGAGATAGGGGTCAAACCGATTTTTCCCAGAAGATTCGGTGCGTCTCCTATTGCCTGTTTCCTGCGTCAGTTGCCCACGAAGGTTGCAATCTCCTCGAGGGGCTTGCGGTGGATGTCGGGCACCCGGGCATCCGGCGCCGCATAGCCTGCGACCAGCAACAGGAACGGGCGCTCGTGCGCCGGCCTGCCGAGGATTTCGTTAAGAAATTTCATCGGGCTGGGTGTGTGCGTCAGCGTTGCCAGCCCGGCATGATTCAGCGCCGTGATCAGCACGCCGGTGGCGATTCCGGTGGACTCAACGGGGTAGTAGTGTTTCACCTTGCGACCGTCGGGCAGCACATCGTACTTCTTGAGAAAGATTGCAATCAGGTACGGCGCGACGTCGAGGAAGGATTTATCCGAGTCCGTGCCCAGGGGCGCCAGCGCCTCCAGCCACTCGGCGCTGGCGCGATGCTCGTAGAACTCGCGCTCCTCGGCCTCGGCGGCCATCCGGATACGGTGCTTGGTGTGGGCATCGCTAACGACAACGAAATGCCAGGGCTGCAGGTTGGCGCCGCTCGGCGCCGTGCCCGCCGCGAGGATCGCCGTCTCGATCACGTCGCGAGGCACCGGGCGATCGGAATAGTCCCGAACCGTGCGGCGCCGATTCACCTCGGCGTAAAAGCTCGCGGTGCGCTCGCGCATTTCCCCAGGCGAAAAATCCGGCCCTGCCGGCAGCGCTATCGTCGGATGATCACTCACAGTCAGGCCTCCACGCGTAAAAAGCTAAAAAGGTGCCGGGTTTATTTGCCGAGATCGGGAAAATAAACCCGGCACCCTTTTATTACTCCGCGGGCCACTCTGCCACCCAGACATCATTGTCTTGCGGCCACGGGGATAACACTTCCCGATCGCCGCCGAACGTCCAGACCTTGCCGTCACGGACCTCCAGCAAAAAGTCGCTCTTGCCGCAGTTGCTCGAGCCGTCTTTGCAGCCCCACACGTTATTGGTGACGAGTTGCCAGCCGTCGATGCCGTCTTGCGGATCCCAGATCCACATGTCGTGCATCAACTTCTGTATGTACTTGCCGGCACCCTTCGCGTGGCCACCGATGCAAATGACCTTGCCGTTGTGCGCGATGCACTGTTGGCCGGTACGCGGTACCCAGGGCGCATGCCCCAGTAACTCCCAGGTCTCGCCCTTGTCATCAGACTTCCAGACGTCATTCCGGCGCCCGGGCCAGTTGGCCTGGAAGACCGGCTTGTCGTGATCGCCACCCATGAAATAGATCGTGCCGTCGATCTCGACCACCTGCATGCCAGCCCGACCCATGTCTGCGGGCAGTTCGGCCCGGAGTTCCCAGGTTTCGCCCAGGTCTTTGCTAACCCACAGCTCGGGGTAAAAGATCCGGTCGAAGGAGTTCCGCGCGCCGCCAAACAGATAAATATCACCGTCGATTGCATGGCTGTGATGACCGGCCCGCACGTTCCAGGGCGCATTGGCGCAAACCTGTTGCCACGTGCGGCCTTGATCTGCCGAGCGCCACACATCGTTATAGAAGGTGCTCAAGCTCTGGCCGCCGGTCAGCACCAGGTGGCCAGCAACGCAATCGACCTCCGGATAGCAACGCTTGCCCCACCCGGTGTTGTCGGACATCTTCTCCCAATTCACACCATCGGCACTGCGCCAGGTGTCGCTATAAACCTTGAACGCGCCCTTGCGGCCGCTGACGATATAGAAATGGCCATCCATCACCCCGCCGCGCGGCATGGCGCGCACACCCCAGGGCGATTTCGCAGCAAGTTGTTGCCATTCCATCGCGAGCTCCTCCCAACAGGTGCCTGACCGCTTCTTCTACTTCTGCCCCGGCCTGATCTCGGTAATCCCCCAGTCCTCGAGCTTCTTCTCGAAGGTCCAGCGCGGGTGAATTTTCTCGAGGTCGGCCAGGTCTTCGTTGCTGGCGAAATCGTAGCCGTTGCCATTTTCGTTGTACCACTGGGAATAGCGCAGCGGATACACGACCTCCTCGGTAAAGAGGCAGATCATCTTCATGACCCACTGTGGGAAGATCTTGTACTGAAATGTCGTACCGTGCTTATTAGTACTCTCGGCAATCTCGACCGACTCGTCGCCTGTCATCGCGCACGACGCAATGGAAAAACTTTCGTTCGTAAACACCTCCGGATATTCGAACACGGTGCCGCACCACTTGCCGACGTCGCGCACGTCCACCCAGTTCACCAGGAAGTCCGAGTCGTTGATGCCCGGCACGTTGTTTTCCTTGATCATGTTCTTCGACATCGCCGTCTTGCCGCGCTGCTGCACCGTGCTGGTGTAATCCATGCGATGCAGGTTGTAGTAGTAAGCCGGGCGATGGATGCAGGTCACGCTGATACCCTGGCCGCGCAGGAAGTCCGAGAACAGCAGGCGCTGGCGTATCCACCACGGTATCTCCGGCACATCGTCGGCGATGCCGGACACCTTGTCGGTCGGGAACACCAGAGTAATCACCTGCTTCACCGACGGGTTGGCCTTCAGTGCCGCCAGCGCCGCCGAGACCTGCTTCATGAACGCAATGCGGCCGTTCACCGGGTCGTTGCCGTGATTCGTGATCTTGCCGGCCTTGGCCGTGTTCGCCGTGCAATACAACACCACGCCGTCACAATCCTTGAAGGCTGCGGTCAGCTTCTCTGCGGAATACATGTCGACACCCGGGTGGATGGTCAGCAGGCCCGGGTGTTCGGCCTCGGTCTTTGCCAGCAAGGTTTCCAGGCGCGCCGCCGCCTGGGTGCCCGGCGTGCGGTAGAGCGCACGCACCCGGTACTTCAGCGTCTTCGTCAGCTCCTCGACAACGGCATAGCACTCCCAGCCGGTGGAGCAGGTCACCGCGATCAGCGGCAATTGATGGATTGGCTTCGGGGGCTGCGGAGCTTGCTCCCGCTCGGCCTTAATCCTGAGGACTGCATCCACCAGTCGTTGATTTTTTGCCTTGATAGCCGCCTGGGCCATCGTTACTGCTGTATCTCTGTCCATTGTGCTCTCTGGCCTGATTGGTGCCGGTCATAGCCCTGCAGGAAGAATACCGGGTCTGTTCCTGGTCAGTTTCCACGGACCCGGTAAATCTGGCGCGTTTGTTACCTTCGTGGCGTATTGTAATCCCAGCACAGGCGCAGTGCGCCACGGACGAGGAGGCTCCTGAACAGGACAACGGTGGCGGACAACAGGCATGCGCGGCACGGGCCTGCAGCGTGGGGCTAGCTCCGATCCTCCCAGAGAATCTTCGCGAAGGGCAGATTCCAGGCGAAGGTGCCATACCAGGCGCCAGTCACCGCGCCGGGTTGCAGCCGGGCCAGACCGGAACTCAGCGGGTTCACCACCCGCACGTGGCCGCGCCCCTGCCAGGCGCTGTGGCACGAGAAGTCTTCCAGCTCCACCCAGATCAATTGTTTTAGTGCCGGCACCTGCGGGTCCGGGCTCGGCACGTGGCGCACCATGGCGAAGTTCGGCCCGATGGGCAGCGTGTCGATAGCAGCCTCGCCGTCGATCACCATGCTCAGTTCCAGCATCAGCGTGCCGGAACGGTGCAGGCGACCAACGATTTCATTGGCGGCCTTGTGCAGCGGTTCATCGTCACACAGCAGCTTCGGCATACCGTACAGGTCGCGCCCGGCCACCAGGGCCGTGTCCGTGGACGTCCAGATATACGGAATCGTGGTCGCTGCCCGCCCTTCGTAGGTGACCTCCTGCAGGATCGCCACCTCGTGGTACGCGAGCGAGTGCGACAGCTGCGTGCACTGGCCGACGAAGGCCGTCAGGCGATTGTGGTCGGCGGGCTTCAGCGGCGCAGGCGTAATGCGTTCAATTTCGGCCCGGTCGGCCTCGAACTGCACCATCAGGAGCTCGGCAGACAACATCGGGTACGGCGGCTGGCCGAAAGGCGGGCTCCAGACGGGCATCACTGCCGCGCGATCATCCGTCACGCCGCCTGCCCCCAGGCCCCCAGTACGTCGTCCACCTGCACCACCCGCGCGAACAGCATGCCCATGCTCTTCAGCGCCGCCTCGTGCCGGTCCTGCTCGTACTCGGCTACGGCATCGCCGACCACAAAGGTGTGATAGTCGCGCTGGCTCGCATCCCGCACCGTCGTTTCCACGCAGCAGTTGGTCGTCACCCCGCACACCACCAGGTCCTGGATACCCAGGCTGGTCAGCACCGGCTCCAGGCCGGTGGCGTAGAACGCGCTGGGCCGGTTCTTGTCAATCACGTAGTCCGTGTCCTGCGGCGACAACTCGTCGATCACGTCGGCATCCCAGGTGCCGGCTTTCAGGCACTCGCCGCGCTTCAGGTCCGGGATCAGTTCGTGAACCATCACCCCGCCATCGGTGTAATCCGGCCGGTACACGTAGCGCGTGTAGATCACCGGCACACCGGCGCTGCGCGCCGCGGCCAGCAGCCGTGTGCAGGGCGCCACCGCCGGCTGCAGCGCGGCCGCAGGCAGGCCGATCCGGTCTACCGACCCGTCGCTGTGACAGAAACCGTTCTGCATATCCACGACCACCAGCGCGGTGGCCTCAAGCCGCAGTTCCATGGATCAGGCCTCCCGGTCCGGGTCGCCCATCAGCAGCTGGGCCAGGTGCAGGGTGTCGGTGTGGGGGCGCACTGACACCACCTTGCCGTTCTCCACGGTGATGCACATCACGTAGTCGTTCTCGTAGCTTTGTCCCGCGCGCGTCCGGCCCGTGGCGCAGTATTCCACGACCACTTCGCCGCCCGCACTCAACTGGTTGCGTATCTCAATACTGAAGCCTTCCGGGTCGAAAGATTCGAACATGTCGTCGACGATATTTTGCACGGCTTCCCGCACCCCACACTCGCGGGCATAGGGTAGCGACCTGGCAAACTGAAAGCTCGCCCCGGCCGCGCAGTGGCGCAACGCGCCGTCCACGTCCCCGGCCCAGAAGGCGCGCAGGAAATCGAGGGCGACAGTTTCGGCGTCCGCGCTGCCCCCGATTGCCTGTGCCGGGCTCACTGGCCCGTGCGGGCCCGCACCGTCAACAGCCAGGTACGCGGCTCGCCCGGGTACACCGTGATGAAGCCGAAGCCTGCAAAGTCCAGGCTCTGCGAGATGTAGGCATCGTCGGTGCAGTTGCGGCACGATAGCCCCGCGTAGTAACGGCCATCCTCGCTTTCCCAACCCGCCGTCAGGTCCAGCACGCTGATGTCGCCGGACCTCGCCAGCTTGGTGTTCTGGATGTTCGTGAAGTGGTCCTTGGTCCAGCTGTAGTTGCCGTTCAGGATGATCTCGCCCGGGCCCAGGGGGACCCGGTAGGTGCCGCCGAACTTGTAGTTCCACTCCGGCAGGCGTTGCAGATCGTCGCCTACGAATTCGGCGCCCGGGTCCAGGTTCTCGTAATCACCCTCCTGCCAGGCGACATAGCCATACGCGTCGAAGTTGTCCGTGAAGCGCCAGGTGGTTTCCAGCTCCACGCCGTAGATCTCCGCGTCACTCTGGGCGACGATAAAGTTGCCCACCGCACCGGTACCGGTGTTGAACAGGTCTTCGTAGTCGTAGTAGAAGGCCTCGGAGTTGATGCGTGCCCGGCCTTCAAAGGTGGTCCACTTGAAGCCGGTGGCGTAGGACTTGACCTTCTCCGGGTCGAACTGCAGCACTTCAGCCACGTCGTTGGTGCGCGCCGACCAGCCGCCGCTCTTGAAGCCTTCCTGGTAGGTCAGGTAGCCGAGCAGGTCGTCGGTAAAGGAATACTCCACGCCCACGCGCGGTGTGAATTCGTCGAAATCTTTACTCTCCGAAAATATGTAATTCGGCCCGCCATTGTTCTGGAAGCCCGGGGTGCCGCCCACGGTGGCATTGATATCGACCGACTTATCGTCATAGGTGTAGCGGCCACCGAGGATAAACGACAGCTGGTCGCTGAAGTCGTAGGTGAAATTGGTGTACACCGCGTAGCTGTCGGTCTCCACGTCGTAGTCGCGGCCGAAGAATATCGGGGCCTGTTCGAAGGAGTCACCGATGAACGAGCTGCTCTGCTCGTTAAACAGGAAGACACCGGCCACGTAGTGCAACCGGTCCTCCAGCAGGTTGCCCGTGAACTTGAACTCCTGGGACTTCTGGTCGCTGTCGTTGATCGTGTACAGCAGGAAAATCGGCACCGGCTGGTCTGTCAGGTCCAGGTTCCACTTCTGGTAGGTATTGCGGGCCGAACTGATGGACTGGATGTTCAGCGCGTCGGAAATGTTCCAGTTCACGGTCAGCGCGCCGCCTTCCGTGTCACCCTTGTTGCTGGTGTCCGTGCCGCTGAACACCTCGTACAGGTTGCTGCGGGGCGGACGCGTGAGGCCGGAGATGTCGAAGGCGTACAGGCCCTTTTCGTCACTGCGGCTGTAGTCGCCGGTGATCAGGAAATCCAGGTTGTCCGTGGCCACCCAGCGCAGGCCGCCACGCCAGCCCCAGAAGTCTTTGTCGTTCACCTCGTCGTTGCGGAACTCGTTGTCGGAATAACCGTCACCCTGTTCGTAGCCGACGTTCAGGCGCACGAACAGCTTGTCCGGAATCACCACGCCGTTGATGTAGCCCTTCGCGTTGTAGCGATCGTACTCGCCGCCGGAAAGCTCGACGCCCGCCTCGTCAAAATCCTGGGGCGGCCGGGTGATGATGTTCATCGCGCCGGCACTGGTGTTGCGGCCGTAGAGCGTCCCCTGCGGGCCGCGCAGCACCTCCACCCTTTCCACGTCGAACAGGCTGTAGTTGTTCACGCCCTGCCGGGCGATGTACACGTCATCCAGGTAGAAGCCCATG
>CAZTIB010000059.1:0-3010 GCA_964613615.1 uncultured Chromatiaceae bacterium | reverse complement strand
ATCGTCGGTCTGGGGCTGGAGATCAGCCCGCCCCTCGGTGAGTATCAGAACGACAAGCTGATCAACCTGGGCAGCAACCGCTGGAGTTTTCGGCCTCAATTGGGTCTCGTCCACAACTGGGAGAAGTGGGCGGTAGAGATGACCTCGTCGGTCTGGTTTTTCTCCGACAACGATGATCTGCTCGGCCAGGAACGCGAACAGGACCGCCTGTATAGCGTTCAGGGCCACCTGATCTACACCTTTCGCCCAGGTTTATGGGCTTCGCTAAGCGGCGCCTACGGCGACGGGGCCCGTTCAAAGATCGATGGCGTGCAAAAGACGGACGAAACCGGGAAAACGCTCTGGGCCCTCAGCTTCGGCATTCCGATCAATCGTCGCCACGGCTTCAAACTCGCCTATGTGCGGGGCGACACGACCGAGGCCACCGGCGATGACTTCGACCTGTTCCTTTTCGCTTATACGACGATGTGGGGCGGGGAATAGTTATTCCGGGGAAAGTTGTCCTGTTTCCACCTGATTGCTCAGCCGGCCCCTGTGGGCCAGGCGGCTATGCGCAAACTGTCCCCCGAATTGCGCGCGGCGCGGACCAGCATTTGTTAGATTGCGCGGCATGAAAAGAACAACAATCATCCTGGTCGCTCTCCTCGCCTTGATGGTGTCCGGCACCTGCGCGGCCCAGCAAACCACGCCCGGCACGACGCCGGCAGAAACCCAGCCCGCCAGTCCGCCGCCGAAGGCCAGCGTCCTGGACCCGGAAGAAGCGATCCGGCTGACACGAGAGCTGGCCAAGACCGGCGATATAACCACCCCGCTGGATGCGGTCAAGACATTCATCGACAGTGCTGAAGAGACCTTCGACGGTCGGCTGGACGCCTACCTGGATCCCGACGCCCTGGAGCGCATGACAGAGGCGGAGCTCCGCGAAGGCCGGGGCAGCGCTGGTTTGAGCCTGACGGCCGTTGAGGACTGGCGAAGCAGGCTGGCGACCCGGCTCGCCGAACTTGGGCAGGCCCGCAAACAGCTCCGCGATCTGCAGGCGCAGTGGACCGACCGACTGGAGACGGAACGGCAGGCCGGCTCGCCCGTCGCACTGCTGGACCGCATTCGCGAATTGCTGAAGTCCATCACGGAGTCACGCAAGGACTTAGGCAAGCGAACCCAGGAACGGCTGGAAATCGATAACCAGCTGTTGGCGCTGGAAGATCGCCTCAGGACGGTGGTTGCAAATCTCGACAAGGCCTTGCTGGTCTCGAAGGGGCAGCTGTTCACGCTGGACCAACCCCCCTTATGGGGGATGCTGGCGGGCGCCGAAGATACGCCCGGCATCGAAGTGCTGCGGGCTTTGCTGTCGCGACTGACGGCCGGCGTAGGTCAATTCTGGCAGACCTACCAGGACCGGGCCATCCTGCAGTTCGGGCTGCTGGTAGCACTCGTGGCAGGCATGGTGGCACTGGGCCGCAGCCCCGCCATCCAGGCGCTCGAGGCGATGTCTGGATCTGTGCGGGTACTGCAGCGGCCGGCGGCGTCGGCACTGCTGCTGGTCTTGTTCCTGACCCCGGCGCTCTACGTGAGCCTGCCGCTGATTCTTCGCTCGGCCAACGCCCTGTTGAGCCTGCTACCCATCCTGTTGTTGATACCGACGTTCGCGCCACCGGCCTGGCGGCCGCTGTTCTACCTGGTCGCTGCGTTGTTCGGTATGGAGGTTTTTGCCAGTTTGATCCCTGCCAGCATTGTTCCAGGCCGACTGGTCGTGCTGGCCATGTCAGCCGCGGGACTCTGGGCAGCGACTGCCGGTGTGCGCAAGCCCCTGCAGGTGGACAGCTTCCGGCAGTGGCGCTGGGCGGGCCTTGCCCGCGGCGTGCGGCGAGTTGTTATCCTGGCCTTCATCGCTGCCATCGTCGCCAACCTGGCGGGCGCGGCAAGGCTGGCGAAATTTCTGAACGGCAGCATTATCGCGCCTGTATACATCGGTCTCGGACTCACGGCGCTGACCTTCGTACTGGACGACTTTTTCCGCCTGCTGCTCAATTCCAGAATCTTTACCGGCTCGCGCGCTGTCAACCTGCACCGCACCCTGATGCTGCAGCGCCTGGGCCGGATCACGCGCTGGCTTGCCGTAGCTTTCTGGACCTGGCTGACGCTGCGCTACCTCGATGTCTTGCCGGCGGCTGCGAACGCGGCAGGGTCTCTGCTCACCGCGTCGGTGAATTTGGGCGCCTACGAACTGTCCGTCGGCAACGTCCTGTTGTTCCTGCTGGCGGTCTGGATCGCCGTGCAAACGGCGCGTTTCGTCGGCTTCGTTCTCGACAATGATGTACTGCCCCGACTGCGCCTGGCGCGCGGGCTGCCCGGGACGATATCGACGACGACGAAATACCTGATCATCGGCATCGGGCTGCTATTCGCAGCCTCCGCAGCGGGCATCGACCTGACCAAAATCACGCTGATCATTGGTGCCCTCAGCGTGGGCATCGGTTTTGGCCTGCAGAACGTGGTCAATAATTTCATCTCGGGCATCATCCTGCTGTTCGAGCGCCCGATCCAGGTGGGGGACACGATTCAGGTCGGCGAGCTTTTCGGTGTGGTCAGGGGCATCGGCATCCGGGCCAGCCGGGTGCGAACCTATGATGGTGCCGAGGTGATCGTACCGAACGGTGAACTGATCGCCAGCCAGGTCATCAACTGGACGTTGTCAGATCGTCATCGCCGGCTGCAGCTGGATGTGGGCGTCGCCTACGGCAATCGCCCGGCCGACGTGATCACCGTTCTCGAAGGCGTGATTGATAACCATGAACTGGTGCTGAAGCACCCGGAACCCAGTGTCCGGTTTCGCGGCTTCGGCGACAGCTCGCTCGATTTCCGGCTGTACGTCTGGGTGGATTTTGACGAGGGCCTGGCGACAACCAGCGCAATCCTGTCCGATGTTTACGACGCACTGGCCGAAGCCGGCATCCAGATCCCCTTCCCGCAGCGGGATCTGCATCTGAAAAGCGTGGGCGACTCGGCGGGT
>CAZTIB010000058.1:0-4161 GCA_964613615.1 uncultured Chromatiaceae bacterium | reverse complement strand
AGGTCGGCGGTGCCTTACGAGCTCGGGAAAGATCCAGCTCACGAAATCGTCCGGATCGATGTCATCCGGGCCGGCCAGTTCCTGTTCGCGCAGATACACGGCCAGCCGGTCATCGAGAAAATCTTCCCGGTAGTAGAGCGGCTTTGGATTGCTGACCGCGCGGCGGATCAGTTCCTCTTCCATGTCCTGCCCCGCGCGCAGGTACAGAATCAGCGTGTGATCGATCAAGGTCTGCATCGCTGACGAGTCGTCCAGTTCCACGATGCTGCCGCCGGCGTCGTTCAGGAAATGATCGTAGCCATAGATCTCGTTCGATTTGCGAATGAAGCTTTCCACGTCGTGCATCGCGGCCGCTTCGGCCTGTGCGTGCAGCCGTTGCCTGCGCTTGAATTCCTGCAGAGACAGTCCGCCCCCGTCGCGGCGGCCCAGCTTGCCCAGAAAACTGGAGACCGGTTCCAGGTTGTGCACGGTGATGTTGCTGGCGATATAAATGGAATCGCTACGCAGCAGGTCCCGCAAAAAATCCACCTGCATGGCCTGCTGCTTGATGTTATCGAGGATCGGCTCTTCCAGGTACTTGGTGCCGATGCGGTAGTCGCCGGAATAGTGAAACCAGCGGCTTTGCGGCAGGCGATTGGCCAGGTGGGTCTTGCCTACCCCCGACATGCCGAGCAGGGTGATGGCCTTGCGGGGCCAGCGCAGAAATTCTTCCGCAGACATGTGCATGGCCGGATTGTTGCCGGGGGTGGCGTCTGGCGCAAGGCCGCGGGCGTCAGAGGCCGGCGAGGCGTCGGTGCAGATCCAGGGAGTCGGTGCTGGGCCGCTGGGACTCTTCCTGCGGGTAGCGCAGCGGGCGGCCGGCCAGGATGCGGTAGTTCGTGTCGAGCATGTCGTCGGCGATGATGACGGTGAGATTGCGCGTGTCTACCGCGATCTTGCCGAGATCGAACAGCGTGTGGAGGTCGGCCCTGAGCAGCAGGCCATTGCTGGGATCGTTTGTCAGTCGGCCGCGGTAGGGCACGATGTAAGCCGCTTCCAGTGCATCGGGTGCGTCACAACTGGTGATGGCGCACTTGTAGTCGTAGGCGGCCAGCAGGCGCTTGCGGAACTCCGGGTGCCCGCGTCGACGGATAATGCCTTCGACCACCTGGTTGCGGGCTTCCTTGCTGCTGGCGTTCTTGAAGGACTGAAGTTTCTCCTGGTCGCGCTCGGTGAGCTGGATGATGCCGCTCATGTCGAGGATCGGTCCGCCGGCCCCCGTATTCAGCAGTCGGCGACGCACAAAACGGTCTACCGTCCCGAAATCCGCCTCGATTCGGTCCAGGACCTGGTCATCCACGCGCTGGAACTCCGGGTACTTTGCGGGGAGATAGTCCGTAAGCTGGTCACAGGGCAGTGACAGGGGTATCGGCTCCGACAGGAAAAACAGCAACTCGCGGGCCGGCTCGTCGGCGTCCCAGATAGCGCGGGCGGCAGTTTCATTGTTGTAGCGACCGATGACTTTCGCGAAGTGGCGATAGTTCCCGCTGTGGACGACCAGCACGCAGTCACCGCGGCCCATCTCAAACCAGGCCTCGACGTACTCCGGTCGGTTGGGCAGGCCCCACGCGTAGAACCCCCGGCCGCGCCGCTCGATATCGATCAGTTCGGGATAGGTCGCGTCGCTGAAGCTTCCAATCACCGTCTTCCGATCGACGGCATGGATGACCGACCGCTCCAGGTCTTTCCGGGAGCGAGATTCCTCGGCGGGCGCGACGAACAGTTTTGGCATGTGCACCTCAATGGGGCCAGAGATTATTCGCCCGTGAGGGCTGCATTGCAACGTTGGGCTCCTACGCGAGCACGCGTGGGGTTATCATTGCGGGCTTTGCGCGCGCTGCGGGCCGGGACCCGCGCGACTCAATGGAGAGCGGTCCGAGGCAATGGGCAGGGATCATTGGCAAGTCCACAAGTTCGGCGGCTCTAGCCTTGCCGACCCGGCCTGTTTCCGGCAGGTCGCCGATATCCTGCTGGCTGCCAGTCCGGCGCCCATCGCCGTGGTGGTATCAGCCATGGGCGGGATGACCGATGCGCTGCTCGGGCTGGTTGCCACCGCAGAGCAGGGGCCGGATGACATCGCGCCCGGTCTCGAAGCGATCTCGGCCCGGTACGCAGCCACGGTGGACGAACTTCTTGGCCAAGATTCGGCTGGGGGCGAGTTACTCGATGCCTTCCGTGCCGACCTTGGCGACGCGTCCGACGTGCTGCACGCCATTTCCCTGGTCCGCTCGGCGGCCGACCGCAGCCGGGACCTGGTAGCCGGATACGGCGAGCTCTGGTCGTCTCGTCTGCTGACCGCGTACCTGCGCCGCGAGGCCGCGGCCCGTGACTGTCCGACTGAAGTCCGCTGGCTCGATGCCCGCCGGCTGATCGTGGTAGAGCAGCGCGAAATGGGGCCTGCCGTGTTGTGGGACGCCTCGCGTGCCAATGCCGGGCAGCATTTCCCGTCTCCCGTCGACGGCATTACCGTCATTACCGGCTTTATCGCGTCGGACGACGCTGGCCTGCACACGACCCTCGGCCGCAACGGCAGTGATTTTTCTGCGTCCATCGTGGGCGCCCTGTTGAAGGCCGGCAGCATCAGCATCTGGACCGATGTCGACGGTGTGCTGAGCGCCGACCCCGACCGGGTCCCGGAGGCAGCAGTTATCCACCAGCTGTCTTACAACGAGGCCATGGAGCTCGCTTACTTCGGGGCCAAGGTCATTCACCCGCAGACGATGGCGCCGGCAGTCGAGCACGCGATTCCGATCTGGATTCGCAATACCTTCAACCCGCAGGCGCCGGGATCGTGCATCAGCGGTGATGTCGAGAGCAGCACACAGATCAAGGGCATTACCTCGATCGGTGGAGTCTCGCTGGTGAACCTGGAGGGCGCCGGCATGATTGGCGTGCCGGGCACCGCAGACCGGCTGTTTGGCGCCCTTCGCGAATCCGGTATTTCCGTGATCCTGATTTCCCAGGCGAGTTCCGAGCACTCCATTTGCTTTGCAGTGCCCGAACGCAATTCCGCGATGGTTGAGCAGGTCGTTCGGCGGGCCTTCGCCGCAGAACTCGAACAGGGGCAGGTTCAAAGCGTCGAGGTCCAGCACGGGTGCAGCATCATTGCCGTGGTGGGCGACGGGATGGCGGGAATGCCGGGCCTGGCGGCGAAGTTCTTCAGCACCCTCGGGCGGGCCGGCATTAATGTACGTGCCATCGCGCAGGGCTCTTCCGAGCGCAATATATCGGCCGTAGTCGACGCCGACGATGCGACTCGCGCGCTGCGCGCCGCACACTCCGGGTTCTACCTGTCGGCCGAGACGCTGTCGGTGGGGCTCATCGGGCCAGGTAACGTCGGCGCCGTGCTGCTGGAGCAGATGGCGGCCCAGGCGAAGGCCCTGCGGGCCAACTTCGGCCTGGATTTCCGCGTGCGCGGCATTGCGACTTCCAGCCAGATGTTGCTGGCCGAGCGCGCCGTGGACATCGGGAACTGGCGGGCTGAATTCGAGGCTGGTGCCGAAGCCCTGGACTGGGCTCGCTTTACGACCCACGTGAATGCTGAACACCTGCCGCACGCAGTGATGGTGGACTGCAGTGCCAGCGACGATGTCGCGGGTCGCTATCTCGACTGGTTCCGGCAGGGCGTGCATGTGGTCACACCCAACAAGAAGGCCGCCAGCGGGAGCCTCGCGGTCTACGACGAACTGCATGCGGTGCGGCGCAGGCACAACGCCCGTTTTCTCTATGAGACGACCGTGGGTGCCGCGCTGCCTATCATCGATACGCTGCGGGATTTGCGCCAGACAGGCGACGATATTCTCAGCATTGAAGGGATTTTTTCCGGGACCCTGGCCTACCTGTTCAACGTGTATGACGGCAGCGAACCGTTTTCGGCCATTGTTCGCCAGGCCAGGGACAGCGGTTACACGGAACCCGATCCGCGCGACGACCTGTCGGGCATGGATGTCGCCCGCAAGCTGATTATTCTGGCGCGTGAACTGGGGTTAAAACTGGAACTCAGTGATATCAGTGTGGAAAGCCTGGTACCGGACAAGCTGCAGGCTGGCTCTATAGACAATTTTCTGGACTCACTTTCTGATTACGATGCAGATATGCTCGCGCGCTATCAGAGGCCACCGA